>JAIBBB010000314.1 GCA_019694905.1 Cyclobacteriaceae bacterium | reverse complement strand
TTGAAAATCGCAGACTTTTCTCCTGGCGGACGTGGTAATAGTTGTTACCGCGCAGGAATTCACCCGAACAAACTCGGATAAATGCAATCCGGTTCCGGTGTTTCGGGTCCATGTTGGCGTGGATCTGTAAAACGAAACCAGAGAATTTCGTCTCTTCTGGAGTCACCTCGCGAATCGTTGTGGCACGTGGAATGGGTGGCGGTGCAATGCGGATGAATGTGTCCAGCAGTTCGCGCACACCGAAATTATTGACGGCACTGCCAAAGAAGACAGGCGCAACTCTGCCTTCGAGGTAGTCCTGCACGTTGAATTCAGGATACACGCCTTCGATCAGGTCCACATCCGCTCGCAGTTGTTTTGCATTGTTTTCTCCTACCAGCTTGTCGAGTTCGTCGCTCTGGATGTCGGAGATTTCGATGGCTTCCGACAGCACCGTTTTGCTGGGTGTAAAGAGGTTCAGTTTTTTCTCGTAGAGGCTGTAAACGCCTTTGAAAGTTTTTCCCATGCTGATGGGCCAGCTGAGGGGGCGCACTTTGATCCCCAGTTTCTGTTCGATTTCATCGAGGAGGTCAAATGGGTCGCGGCCTTCGCGGTCGAGCTTGTTGATGAAGCACAACACCGGCGTGTTGCGCATGCGGCAGACGCCCATCAGTTTTTCGGTCTGGGTCTCGACACCTTTGACGCAGTCGATGACCATGATGACGCTGTCCACCGCTGTGAGAGTGCGGTAGGTGTCTTCGGCGAAGTCCTGGTGACCCGGAGTGTCAAGCAGGTTGATCTTGATGTCCTTGTAGTTAAAGCCCATGACGGACGTGGCTACGGAGATACCGCGTTGTTTTTCTATTTCCATCCAGTCGCTGCGCGCATGGTCCTTGATTTTGCTGGACTTTACGGCGCCTGCCTTCTGGATGGCACCCCCGAAAAGCAGGAGTTTCTCCGTCAGCGTGGTTTTTCCAGCGTCAGGGTGACTGATGATGCCGAAGGTCCGGCGCTTGGCGATTTCCTGTTCGAGTGACATGGGTGGGATAGAAGCGCGCAAAAATACACAAAAGCCACTAGCCGTGATCGGGGTGAGTTTTGTAAATTGACCAATCAACCACAACAAGATGAAGTACAGGGTATTTGGCCGCAGCGGCTGGGAAGTAAGCGAGATAGGATATGGCATGTGGGGTCTGGCCGGCTGGACGGGCTCTGATCTGGAAGAGGTCGAGGAGTCGCTTCATCGCTCAGTGGAGCTGGGCTGCAATTTCTTTGACACGGCCTGGGGCTACGGCGCCGGCAAGAGTGAACAAATTCTTGGGCAATTGCTGAAGAAGCATGCCGGAAAGAAGCTTGTCGCGGCCACAAAAATTCCACCGAAAAACTTCAAGTGGCCTTCGCGGCGGGGGTATTTGTTGAAAGATTGTTTCCCGGCTGATCACATCATCGAATACACAGAGAAAAGCCTGTCCAACCTGCAGGTAGACTGCATCGATCTGCAGCAGTTTCATGTGTGGGAAGACGATTGGGCGAATCAGGATGAATGGAAAACGGCCGTTGAGAAGCTCGTGCGGGAGGGCAAGGTGCGCCGTTTCGGCGTCAGTGTAAACCGGTGGGAGCCGGCCAATGTGCTCAACACACTGCGTACCGGGTTGATTGATTCGGTGCAGGTGATCTACAATATTTTTGATCAGAATCCGGAAGATGAGTTGTTTCCGCTGTGCCGTGAATTGGGCATTGGCGTGATTGCGCGGGTGCCCTTTGACGAGGGAACACTGACGGGCACGCTGACAAAACATACGGTATTTCCCAAGGACGATTGGCGGTCGACCTATTTTGTCCCGGAGAACCTGAACGCCTCGGTGGATCATGCAGAGGCGTTGCGGCCCCTGATTCCGCCGGGCATGACAATGGCCGAGATGGCACTGCGTTTTATTTTATGTAATCCTGACGTTCACACCATCATCCCGGGCATGCGGAAGGTGCGGAATGTGAATGCCAACATGGGTGTGAGTGACGGGAAGAAGCTGGACGAAGGCCTGCGGTTACAGTTGCGCAACCATCGTTGGGACCGGACGCCTACGGGTTGGTCGCAGTAGGCTTCTTACTTTTAGCGTAGGCTGGCTTCTTAAACGGAATTCTCCAGTAGATCTGATAGTTGATGCCCCACCACGGACGCTTGTAGGTGAGGCCGTAGCCGGGAACGTCGTAAGGCACGAGTGGTTCATTTTTGTTCAGGCCCGGGAAGAACTTCATGCGCGCCGTATACCCCATCCAAAGCTCCTTCCAGATGCGGAACCGGATGCCGGTGACTATTTCGGCCCACGAGCTCGAGAGGGATGGGTTCTGTATGGTTCGTGCCACTGCAATCTTGGAGGCATCATAGCCGCTAAGCGAATCCACCCAGTTCATGGTTTCAGAAAATGAAGAATGCCCATACCGGAGTCCCACAAACAGCATATTTTTCTCAGGATCCTTGCCGAGGATGTTCCTGTCATATCCGAGCCTGAAGTAGGTGCCGTCGTTGTTGTACTGACCATTGGGAATTGGAATATTTCTTGCCCAGTGGCCGACATCGAGTACCAGGAAGGTATTTCGGATGTCTACATCTGCGTTGACTTCCCAGCCTTTGAAATTGGCACTGGGCACGTTGCTTTTGGCCAGACTGATGAGGTCGGTACCAAAGCGGATCCCGGTGGTTTTTTTGGGTCGACTGACGGAATCGGTTTTTGCCTCTTGCGCACGGGCAGTGAAGACAAGGACGACCAATGTCAGGCTAAAGATAAATCTTGATGTTGACACTGGTTGTATTGAGGAGTTTACTGTTCGTAACAAGTACCTGGTTGAAGGTCGTTTCTGCAACCGTTAGTTCTTTGAAGTAGGTTCTGGCGCCGCAGCGTGGGGACAAGACCATCACACTTTTTACAAACCGGAGCGTGAGCGAGTGGTAGCCGCCTTCATAATAAAACCTGGCGGCAACGGAATCCCTTGTGGAGTTCAGTGGCAGTCTGAAGGAGCTGATGCTTTGGGATGTGTATTGAGGCAGGTTAACACCGTCTACCACGATGCTGTCCATGGCCACGGTAGCAGAAGTGCCGGTCTGTGCATCCAGCAGGACTGCACCCGCCAGATTGGTCGAATAGTCGAGGCAGTCGCCCTGGTCGAAGCAGCTGACTGCAGATACAGCCAGTAACAAAAAGAGGAGGGTCTTCTTCACAGGGCACAAATATAGTCCCAGTTCCTGATTGCCAAGGCAACCGGGCATCCACAATCATGAATGTCTAACTGAAAATTGTCCTTAATATTGCATGTTCAAAACCCGTTGCATGACCCTTATTAAATCAATTTCAGGCATCCGTGGCACCATTGGTGGCAGACCTGGCGATGCGCTCACACCGGTAGATGTGGTACGATACGCAGCAGCGTACGGTTCGTTTATCAAAGCGCGCAAGGGAAAGAAGATTGTGATCGGCCGTGACGCCCGGCTTTCTGGTGAGATGGTCAATGCGCTGGTGACGGCAACCCTGTCGGGGCTGGGGCTTGATGTTGTTGACCTGGGCTTATCCACCACGCCTACTGTTGAAATGGCGGTTGTGCTGGAGCGGGCACAGGGAGGCATCATACTTACCGCAAGTCATAACCCCATTCAATGGAATGCCCTGAAGTTGCTTAACGCGAAGGGTGAGTTTATCACTGCTGCCGACGGCGCGGAGGTGCTCGATCTCGCAGCCCGCGAGGCATTTGATTTCGCGGAAGTTACCAGGCTTGGAACGGTAACGCGTCGGGACGGATACCTGGAGAAACACATTGCGCTGGTGATGCGGCATCCGCTGGTGGATGTGAGAGCCATTCGCAAAGCACGGCTGAAAGTGGCCGTTGATGCGGTGAATTCTTCCGGTGGCATCGCTGTGCCCATGTTGTTGGAAAAGCTTGGCGTGAAGACTACAAAACTTTTTTGCGAGCCTACCGGCAAGTTTCCCCACAACCCGGAGCCGCTGCCGGAGCATCTGCGTGAAATCCGCAAGGTGATCAAAAGCAAAAAACTTGATCTCGGTATTGTTGTGGATCCTGATGTTGACCGGCTGGCGTTTGTCATGGAGAATGGCGTACCGTTCGGAGAAGAATATACCCTGGTGGCTGTGGCGCAGTACGTGCTGAGCCGAAAGAAAGGCAACACAA
>JAIBBB010000313.1 GCA_019694905.1 Cyclobacteriaceae bacterium | reverse complement strand
GATATTGCATCCGAGTTTAGCCGCCACTCCACCAACCGAATGAAAGCCATCAAAGTGGGTAATGGTCTTGAAGAGGGTGTGGAAATGGGGCCGATGATTAACCCGCAGCAACGCGCTAACCTGGAGAAACTGGTAAAAAGCTCGGTGGAATCCGGAGGACAGGTTGTTACCGGTGGTGGACACGGATCGCAACCCAAGGGATACTTTTTTGAGCCCACACTGGTTCAGCATGCGGGCAAGCACAATCCGTTGTTTCAGCAGGAGATCTTTGGCCCGGTGATGCCGGTCGTCACTTTCCGTACACTCGAGGAGGCCATCGATCTGGCCAACGCCACAGAGTATGGTCTGGCCTCTTATGTGTGGACCAACGACCTGAAGACTTCCGTGCACGCATCTGAAAAGCTTGAGTTCGGTCTGGTGGGAGTCAACGAATGGTATCCGCAGGCCTATGAGGCACCGTTCGGTGGATGGAAGCAAAGTGGCCTCGGATATGAGTGCGGGTCGGAAGGATTGGAAGAATACACAGAAAAAAAACTGATCAGCATCGGCGGACTTTAGAGAAAGGATGGTGACATTCACTGCACAACTGCCTGCATGACCGACTACGGCCTACTCACGCTTCTTCCTGTTCTCGTGGTCATTGGCATGGCCATTTTTACACGCTCTTCTTTCGAACCGCTGGTAGTTGGTATTCTCGTTGGATGTGTCATTGCTTATCGTGGGGATTTCATGGACAAGTTCATCGAACATCTGATGAACGCGCTGACTTCCAGAGACAGTGGATGGGTCATTCTTGTATGCATGCTCTATGGTTCACTGATCACAATGATGATTCAGTCTGGCGGTACGAGCAGATTTGGTGATCTGCTGTTGAAGTATGTCCGCACTCGTCGTGCTGCGCTGGTATCCACCTGGGTGATGGGCATGTTGATCTTTGTGGATGACTATCTCCACTCTTTGGCAGTAGGTGCCACCATGAAGAAGATCACTGACAAGTTTGGGATTCCTCGTGAGTTGCTGGCCTACGTGGTACACGCCACCTCAGCGCCCTTGTGTATTCTGCTTCCCATCTCCACCTGGTCCATCTTTATCAGCCGCATCATCGAGCAGAACAAGTTGGTACCTGAAGGCCAGGGGATGATTGGTTACATGCACGCGATTCCTTACATGGTGTTTGGCTTTGTGGGTATCACACTTGCGTTGCTCGTAGCCCTGGGATGGATTCCAATATTGGGTAAAATGAAGGGTGCCATAGAACGGGCAAAGACAGGTGTTTTGATTCCGCCGGATCCTGGTCACAGTGCGCCGCAGGAGGAAGGGGTGGTCGCCGCCAAATCCAGGCTCAGCTATTTCCTGCTGCCCATCGCGACGCTGATCGCCACCATGGTGTACTATGACTTTGACGCTCTGAAGGCGGCGATCATCACCAACTTCGTCACATTCGCCTACTATTTTGCAGACCGGGCGCTTTCGCTGCGACAACTCTCTGAGGCCTTGCTCAAGGGCTTTAACACCATCCTCTTCCCCATTATCCTGGTGATTCTTGCGTTCGCTTTGAAACTCGTCAACGATGATTTACACCTCGTGCAGTACGTGATTCATCACATGGAGCCGTTGATGAGCCGCGAGCTTTTTCCCGCAATTGCTTTCCTCACCCTGGCGGTGATTGCTTTCCTCACAGGTTCTTCCTGGGATTTGTATGTGATCGCTATTCCCATCATCATCCCACTTGCACAATCCCTGGGTGCCAATGTATGGATGGCTGTGAGTGTGGTGGTCTGCGCAGGTGCATTTGGTTCCAACGCCTGCTTTTACAGCGATTCAACAATTCTCTCGGCGGCGTCCACCAATTGTCCCACGATGACGCATGCCATCACCCAACTGAACTATGCAGCCCTTGCGCTGGCAATTTCAACCGCCTTGTTTGCCGTGATGGGATTCCTGTTCTGAGCGGACAGGCAAAGCTAATTGCGTTGGCCTTGCAGGAATTGGCGAAGGATAGTTACTGTTTTTTCGGGGACTTCTTCCATGGGCACATGACCTGCATCAGGCAGTACAATCATGGAATCGTTTGGCAGGAGGCGATGAAATTGCTCACCAGCAGCCAGGGGTATCCAACGGTCCTGTGCACCCCAAAGCACCAATGTGGGTGTTTGAATGAACTGGATACTGTCCTGAAGGTCGGCGTTTACCTGCTGGAGCCGGAGCATGGTGGCGTCGCGATTTCCTTCACGGCGCATCAGCAGGTAATAGCGATCCAGTACTTCATCGGTGAATGCGTCAGGGTTGGCATATACTTGTTGCATGTTGAGCCGGAACACAAACCGGGGCGTAATCCTTGACATGACCTTCCGCACTGACTGATACTGAAGCAACGTGAACAACAACGGCTTGCTGGTTGTGCCTGCTATGGTTTGCTGAATCCCGGCTGCGTCAATGAGAATCAACTTCCGTATCCGTGATGGTTTGTGCAGCGCCATCTTCCATGCTACCTGCCCGCCCATGGAATTACCGGCAATGGAAAACGTATCGATTTTCATTTGATCAATCAAGCCGAACATCAGTTGAGCGAAATCATCGGTGCTGTAACGCGCAGACGGAATCGGGCCGGTCAAGCCGTGGGCTGGCAAATCGACTGAAATGGTAGTAAAATCATGGGCCAGTTCTTTTTGCACAATCTCCCACGTGTGGAGTGAGGCGAAACTCCCATGGATGAGCAGCAACATGGGCCCCTGGCCCATCCGGCGCACATGCAGTTTGGCGTCACCTACTGTTACATAGTCAGACTCCTTTGTCCAATACGATTTCTCAAGTTCAGAAACTGGTATTTCGCTGCGATAGCCGGTGGCCAGCAGCAGCACAACGCCCAAAAGGATGGCGGCAGCCCAGCCGATAATCTTCTTCACTTGCTATTGGCTTTGCAATACGCGATCCAGCACTGACTTGTCGCCGGTCAATTCCCAATGCAGCAGCGACACCGGGATGATGCCAGCGTGATTGAATTCATCCAGGAAAGGTCTGAGTTGGAAGTTACCCTCCCGCTGCCGCGCGTACTCCGCCATCAGTTGGTCAATCAGAATTTTACCTGTCACGTAGCATTCGCCATACGCGGGTTGCTGAAGATAGAAGTGTTCTTCATGCTGGATGGTACCGCCGTCGTGGGGCAGGAGCCCCCAGGGGACCCATTTGTCAGCAAAGCGGGTTGCCTGTTCAAAATCCATCTGCCCGCTATGTTGATATAAACCACCGAGGCCCCGCGCACAGCGCTGGGCCAGCATGATGTATACCAGTTCAGAAACACGGGGCCTGTTCCTGAGCATGCCAGCTTCCAATACCATTTCTTCCATCGCGGTGGCCATTCCTTCTGCCCGGGTGTCAAAAATATTGTAAAGCGAAGGGACTCTCCGGATTGGGCTTTCCACAGGATCCTGGATTTCACGGGCTTTGTCAATCCAATGAAAGTGGTGCGCCCGCATGGGCATCGGATCCCGATAGTCGATTTCATAAAAGAATCCCCGCAGGCCTTCGCTGGGCTGGAAGGGGAAGATCTGCTCGCGCATCGCGGGTTCCATATAGGGTCGGATCGACATCATCTCATCGGATTCCATGAAGCTGATAAATTCCTTGATGGCTTCGCTTTGCCTCTTCTCGTATTCAACGGCGTTGCCGGCGCGTTCCAGCTTCGGCAGCTTTCGGTTTCGGTGCTCTGCAAACCGCAGTGCGGCGTGTGCCCGCATCAGTTCGCGTTCGAGCAATGCGCGTTCTTCCTCCCACGTGAAGGGCACTAAATGTACATTGCGCAGATACCAGTTGTAGTCGGCAATGCCGATGCCGGAAGCTTCCTGCCTGGATGGAGCTTGTTCTTTGATCCAGCCTGCGAACTGATCACTCGCAAGGGCGGCCTCTTCCGCTGCTGCGGCCAGGTCCGGATGCGCTTCCTTCACGCTGGCAGCAAAGGCACGGAGTTCTTCAACGTTTTCGCTGATGGACCTGCCTCCGAGGACCCAGAGATCTTTTCCTTTTCCAGTCAGGTTCTTGCGGGCCTGCCCGAAGACGGCAGGTGCCTTGCGCAGCTGGGCGGCAATGACTGATGCGTCTGCATCGGAGAGTGGCTGCGCGTACGAAGGGAGTTCAACAGAGCCTGCAATATTGGGACCTTCCCGCTCA
>JAIBBB010000312.1 GCA_019694905.1 Cyclobacteriaceae bacterium | reverse complement strand
TATGGACTTCCGCAAAAGCTGGGCTGGCCAGGGCTGACCATTGTGCTGAGCGGACGCTGTCGATCAACAGATCGATGGAAGGCCAGGGCATGGGCGGCACAGACGCGCGCTACGGTTTATGATGTGACGCTTCAAGGGGCGCTGCAATACTCCTGGTAGGCTGCGATTTCATGAACCTGATGAGGAGCACTTCTGCCAAAAGGAACAGGAGAGCGAGAATCAGCATGTACTTGTATAGTGGAGTACCCAGATAGCGCGATTGAATCTGATCCCCGAATCCGCGCTCGGTGTCCGAGTCAAATACTGACACGGCTGCCTTTGATCCCATCAGTGCCATCACTTCCTCAGGACTCGCGAAGGCCAGCATTGACTCGCGCTTGTCGGCATCAAATGCAAGCAGAGACAAGGTGTCTTTGCCTGCGACCACGCCATAAAATCCTGGCTTGACCGTATAGGCAGGGATGTCCAGAAACAGGGATCCTCCTGCAAAACGCTGGGGCGGAATGATCTCACTGTCGCCTTTCAATTTAGCGGGCTCCTCACCGGCCAGGCTGTCCGCCGCCAGCGTAACAAAGGTCTCTGTCAGAAAATGGTACAGGGCCTGCTGATTGCGCTTGCCGGAGGCAGCCATCCGGTACATGACAGGCACAAAGAGTGCATGATTCGGGAGATCCGTGTACGCCAGCTCCAGCGGCGACGCCAGTAAATACAAGTTCCCTATCGAAGAAAGAAAGGGCAACCCATTGCTGAAGCTGAGGGGTGCAGACCGGTCTGTGCCCCATGACCAAACAGGCGCGGCAATCGGCATCGCCATGTTTCGCTCCCGCTCTTCAAACACATTGGTGAACAAGGGATGTGCAAAATCCGGTGCGGCCAGTGCCTCCCTCACAGTGGATCCTGCCACCGGATTAAACGACATACCCAGTGCTTCACTGTAGGAGGCTACGTCCGGGTGCGCAGATGGAACAACAAGTAACTGGCTGTGGGTTGCGCTGCGCTGCCTGGCAATGATGCTGCGAAGGAACGGGTTGACTCTGTCAATGCCCCGGACAATCAGCAAATCAGCCTGGGTGGCCGCATTGAAATCCACATTGGACAACGCAAATTTCCGGAAGTTGAAGAGTCTGCCGTTCCCAAATACCCTGGAGACAAATCCCTCATCACCTGCCGGGGAGATTTCTACTACGTCCAGTCTTTGCGACGAATTGAGTGCGAAATAGAATTCGTTGTCGAAAGTAACCGGGAAATCCTGAACCGTGATGCTGGCCGTGCTGAAATTTCTGACACGGTCCGGAAGATCAAATTGCGCTTCGGTGGTACCATTTGGAGGTGCATCAATCTGGATAGCGCCCTGCTGGTTTCCATCCAATGCAAAGCGGACTGTGATATGATCGCGAACCGCTTCACCACTGTTCCTGATGCGCGCGTGAATGGTATTTCTCTCCCCGGCCAGCAGTGAAGGGTTTTCCAGGTAGACAGAATCCACCGACAGATTGGCGTTGCGATCCATGCGCACCTGCACGAGGTGCCACTGGCGCAATGAATCCACGGCGCCCAGCGCCGGGCCCAGCGTTGACCGCTGGAAGTCGGAAATCAAAAATACTTCTTCAGATACGCCTTGCGAAGCCACCTTGTTGCCGATGGCTCCCAGCGTTCTTCCGATGGGCGACAGGCGTACCTGTGCCAGCAAATCCACGATTTCATCCCGCGTTTTGTAGGAATTGGAGAAGGGCGCAAAATCGTTTGTCAGCAACCGATAGCGCGTATCCGTCGGAAATACATCCACGATCTTGCGGGCGTGTTGCAAGGCCAGGTCCAGGCCGCGCAATTTATCGTCGGCCATGGCTGACATGCTGTACGAGTTATCCACGTAGATAACCACATTGCGGCCTGAGGTGATTTGTTCTGAGGCAGGAAGAAAAGGTTGTGCAAATGCCAGCACAAGGAAAAACACAAACAACAGACGGGCTGCGAGGATCAGCCATTGCTTGATCTGGCGCTGCCGGGTAGTGGCTTGCTGAACCTGCCTGAGCAACGTGGTGTTGGAAAAGTATATCCTGATGGTTCGGCGAAAATTGAACAGGTGAATAATCACCGGAATCGCCAGCGCTGCCAGGGCCCACAAAAACGAAGGGTACACAAAACTCATCGGGGCAATTTACAACATTGAGCGCCAAAAAAATCGCTTCCTGTGGAAGTGCAGCTGTGACTTTGCAGCTGGCTCCGGCTTCTGAAAAAAAAACAAGCATGAAAACCACCACTCAACCTGAGATGCCGTTGAGTTCAATGGCTGATATCGCCTTTCTTTTGCTTACGTTCTTTCTGGTGACAACTCAAATTGATGAAGACAAGGGACTCACATTGCTTCTCCCGCCAGGCACGCAGGTTACGCAACCGGTGCACGACCGGAATCTGTTCACAGTCTATGTCAACGCGAATGGCGAATGGTTAATTGAGGGACAACTCCGCAGCGACCCTGGTACACTACCGGATGACATCAGGGCCTTCATCCTCAACCAGGGGAACGATAGCCAGTTGTCAGAATCTCCCGAAAAGGCAGTGGTGTCATACAAGACTGACAGGTCCACACCGTACGCCGTCTACCTGCATGGACTTGATCTCATTCAATCCGCCTACTATTCGCTGTACGCGGAACGAGCCGGAATGTCCGCACACGCCTTCCGGGCGCTTGATGCCAACGACCCAGTTGCGCGCAAAATCTATGAAGAGGCACGGCGAGGCATACCCATGAATCTCTCACTGGCAGAACCCTCCGGTGCTATCAGTGAGAAGCCGGACCGATAGTCTGCTGGGGCGGCTTATTCCTGTTGCGCTGCATGAAGTCCCTGAAGGGATGCCTGCCGCAGCAGGCTGTTAACATCCTTCCATCCAATGGGTGGCACTTTACCGAAGACATACTCATCGGCGGCGGTAAAAGAGGACATGGTGAGGTACACGAGGTCATCGGCCTCACGTGAGATGATGCGTGCCGCTTCAAACGATACTACCGGTACCGCCACGACAATCTTCTTTGGCTTGCTTTTCCTCAATGTGCGCAGTGCTGCCTGCATGGAATCGGAAGTGATCAGCAAATCGTCAACAACAACAATCGTCTTGTGATGAAAACTGACCGGCGCGCAGCCTTCGTGGCACACCTCGTACTCCTTCTGCAGCCCTCTTCTGAGTTGCGCAATCTGGTGTGTGAGGTAGTCCTGAGGAAGGTCGATCAGTTCGTCGCGCAGGATGGTGTCCTCGAGGCTCACTGAGCCGATGGTTTGACCCTGGAGACTGGCGTATTCCAGTCGCCGACAAGGGAGCAACTCAAGCGGGAGGTCCAGAAGTTCTGACAGATAGAAACCGATGGGCACACCGCCTTTGGGAATTGCCGCAATGACCGCATGCGCATTCCTGTACGCATGCAACTTCTCGCCGAGTAGGCAGGAAGCCTGATAGCGATCCTTGAACAGTTTCATATACTGGTTGTTGTGTATTATCAAGTTACCACCAGTACCTGGCTGCCCGCATGATGCGAATCATGCATTGAATAGCAACCAAAATAAAAGTGCCACCCGGCAACCAGATTGCACTTCTAGGTGTGGAAACACCCAAATTATTATTCCAGCGCCTTCACACCCGGAAGGACCTTCCCTTCGAAGTACTCCAAAAGGGCCCCACCGCCTGTAGACACATAGCTGACATCGTCGCTGAAACCAAACTGCGCCACGGCGGCGGCTGAATCACCACCTCCGATAAGTGAAAAAGCGCCCTTTTTGGTGGCCTGCACCACGGCCTCTGCCACACGTTTGGTGCCTGCTTCAAACTTCTCCATTTCGAATACACCCATCGGGCCGTTCCAAAGTATCGTTCTCGACTTTTCGATCACACCTGCGAAGACTGTCTGTGCCTGTGGACCAATGTCAAGTCCCATCCAGCCATCCGGGATCGCATTGTTGGCCGCCAGGCCTGTGTTGGCGGCAGCATCAAACTTGTCAGCAGTGACAGAATCAATTGGCAGATGAAGTTCTACGCCTTTGGCCTTGGCCTTTGCAATAAGCTCCTTGGCCAGGTCAAGCTTGTCGGCCTCCACAAGTGAATTGCCGATGGAACCTCCCATGGCCTTGAAGAACGTGTACGGCATGCCACCGCCGATTATGAGGTGATTTACTTTGTCCAGCAGACGTTCAAT
>JAIBBB010000081.1 GCA_019694905.1 Cyclobacteriaceae bacterium | reverse complement strand
CCCGCCTGCCAGCAGGCCCGGTCAACAGGGCTGCAAAACTAAGCATATGCCGCTATTTTCAAAAGAACCTCAATCCATGATGAAGGGGTAGTCCTGCTGGACGTAGATGTCCTTCAGGGCTTCCGATGGATCCGGATAGGCCGATTCCTCCGCGAACTTCACGCTTTCTTCCACCTGGGCGTTTACGCGGGCTTCGATGTCGGCCAGCTCTTTCTCTGCGGCAATCTTGCCATCGAGAATGGAGCGCTTCACAACTTCCAGGGGATCGCGCTGCTTGTATTCTTCTACCTCCTCCTTGGTGCGGTATTTCGCAGGGTCGGACATGGAGTGACCTTTGTAGCGGTACGTGCGGAACTCGAGCAGCGTAGGTCCTTCTCCGGCGCGGGCGCGCTCGGCGGCACGGGCCACCGCACGGTGCACATCTTCCACCTTCATGGCGTCCACAGGCTCAGACGGAATGTCGTAGCTCTCGCCGAGTGTATAGAGTTCAGTTACATTGGATGTCCTCTTTACTGAGGTGCCCATCGCGTAGCCGTTGTTCTCAATCACGAAAATAACCGGCAGCTTCCAGAGCATCGCCAGGTTGAGCGTTTCATGAAATGCGCCCTGACGGGTGGCGCCATCACCCATGAAACAGATCGCCAGGTTTTTGGTGCCCAGGTATTTTTCTGCAAAGGCCATCCCCGCACCGAGCGGAATCTGTCCGCCGACAATACCGTGACCGCCGAAAAATCCTTTTTCCTTGTCGAAGATGTGCATGGAACCGCCCTTGCCCTTGGAGATACCAGTGGCCTTGCCATACAACTCCGCCATGATGGCGTTGGGGCTGGTGCCCAGAGCAAGCGGGAAGCCGTGGTCGCGGTAAGCGGTGATCCACTTGTCGTCTTTGGAAAGAGCTGTTACCGCACCGGCAGCGCACGCCTCCTGACCAATGTAAAGGTGACAGAAACCGCGGATCTTCTGCATGCCGTACAACTGACCGCACCGCTCTTCAAACTTGCGCATGAGGTACATGCTTTCATACCAGAACAAATAGGTCTCGCGTGAGAATTCGTTCTTTGCTTTGCTCTTGCTGGGAGACGTGGCGGCCATAGTTTTATGTACTTTTGAAAAAGTGAACTGCAAAACTAACGCACGTTTGAACAATACCCAAATCATGGGCAGACTGGATCCATAAATCTGCAGACGTGAGAATTGCTGCCATCAGGCTTATTAATTACAGGAACTATGCGGAAGCCCAGGTTGCGTTTGAGGCGCCCGTGACCGTGCTTGTGGGTGCCAACGGCAGCGGCAAGACCAACCTGCTGGATGCTATATATTATCTGTCGTTCACCCGCAGCGCCTCAGCCGTGGCAGATGCAGGCGTCGTGCGTCAGGGCGAGTCCTGTTTTTTCATCAAAGGTGAGTTCGATGTGGCCGGCCGGCGCGCAGAAGTGTTGTGCCGGTACGAGGACAACCGCAAGCGCATCTCGCTGGATGGCAAGGACTACACCCGGATGGCGGACCATGTCGGGAAATTCCCACTGGTGCTGGTGGCCCCGCAGGACATTGAAGTGATCTGGGATGCTGGCGAGATCCGACGTCGCACCATAGACCAGATCTTTTGCCAGCTGGACAGGGCATACCTGGATGACCTGGGCACCTACACCCAGTTGTTGCGGCAGCGAAACGGATTGCTGCGGGCGGCCCAGGAAACCGGACAGCCCGATCCGGACCTGCTGGACGCGTACACCGAGCGGATGGTGCCGCCAGCGCGCAGGATCCACCAGCGACGGTCGGAACTGATTGCCAGAATGAGCCCGTTGGTCGCCAGCCATTACCAGGAACTTGCCGGTGCCTCAGAATCCGTGGCAGTTGTTCACGAGTCAGCCCTGTATCAGGATGACATAGCGGCTTTGTGGAAGGCAGGACAGGACAAAGACATCCGCGCCGGCAGGACGCTGGCAGGTCCTCACCGCGATGAGTACCTGTTTTCATTGCAGGGCCAGGAGATCCGACGGTATGGATCACAAGGGCAGCAGAAATCCCTGCTTGTGGCGCTTAAACTCGCTGAATTTCAGTTCCTTCATGAGATGAAGGGCGTCAAGCCCCTGCTTGTGCTGGACGATATTTTCGACAAACTCGATGATCAGCGCATCCGCCGGCTGATGCAATTGACGGCTTCTGGTACCTTTGGGCAGATCTTCCTGTCGGACGCCCGCCCGGAGCGGGCCCAGACCATTCTGAGAGAGGGCGGACTGCAGGCGGACTTTATACAAACAGAGCGAGGGACACTGAGACGGATTTAAGCGATGGCACGGGCGAAACATCCACATACCCAACACGTTGGCGAAGCCATCCGCGACCTGCTGCAGGCCTACCACCTCAAGCCGCGGTTCGATGAAGCCAACCTCATGGCCAACTGGGAGAAATTCGTCGGCAAACCCATGGCCCGGGCCACCCGCAAGTTGGCCATCCGCGACCGGGTGCTGTTCGTGGAATTATCCTCGCCAGCCATGAAGCAGGATTTGTCCTACCACAAGGCACGGGTGATGGCTGCCATCCATCAGGAGTATGGGTCTGACACCATCACTGAAATAGTGCTGATGTAGTTGGGAATACCGAAAAACCATATAATTTTGCACTCCTGTTTTTTAGGAGCAGCCTAAAAGCGCAAAAGACAGAGCCCGGAAAAGGGCTTTTTCTTTCACAGGTTTTATTGGCGATTTTATTGATCAGGGGGGATACTCAAGCGGCCAACGAGGACAGACTGTAAATCTGTTGACTTATGTCTTCACAGGTTCGAATCCTGTTCCCCCCACAAGTCCGGTTGCACAGGCAGCCGGTCGCATCCTGCCAGGTTGGTGAAAATCAGCTGAGTAGGGTACAAGCGGGAGTAGCTCAGTTGGTAGAGCGATAGCCTTCCAAGCTATAGGTCGCGGGTTCGAACCTCGTCTCCCGCTCCAGGCCACTGAGGGGTGGGGTGATTGAAGTGACCAGTACCGGCGTCCGGTGTTGGGGCTGTCACCGCGTCGCTCAATGATCCTGCCGTTGTAGCTCAGTGGTAGAGCACTTCCTTGGTAAGGAAGAGGTCGTGAGTTCAATCCTCATCAACGGCTCAAAAAAACGACTGAAAGCCGTGGATAGACACGGAACCTGTTGGAGCGGGTTGATGGTCAAAGGAAACAGAATGAGAGAGTACTTTATATAACTTACTAATAATTAACAACTTATAACAACTTAACTGGGATTTTCAAATATGGCAAAGGAAACCTTTGATCGCTCCAAACCGCACGTTAACGTTGGTACTATCGGTCACGTTGACCACGGTAAAACCACGTTGACTGCCGCCATTACGAAAGTATTGGCAAAGAAAGGTCTCGCTGCAGAGCGTGACTTCTCTTCAATCGACAACGCTCCTGAAGAAAAAGAGCGTGGTATTACCATCAACACCTCACACGTTGAGTATCAGACTGAGAAGCGTCACTACGCGCACGTTGACTGCCCTGGCCACGCTGACTATGTGAAGAACATGGTTACGGGTGCTGCCCAGATGGACGGTGCGATCCTCGTGGTTGCTGCTACGGACGGTCCGATGCCCCAGACCCGTGAGCACATCCTGCTCGCCCGTCAGGTAGGTGTACCTGCCCTCGTGGTATTCATGAACAAGGTTGACCTTGTTGACGATCCTGAATTGCTTGATCTCGTTGAGATGGAAGTTCGCGAACTCCTCTCTTCTTATGACTTCCCTGGCGATACCATTCCGATCATCCGTGGCTCTGCCCTCGGCGGACTGAATGGCGATGCGAAGTGGGTTGCCAAAATCGAAGAACTGATGGCTGCTGTGGATGATTATATCCCGCTCCCTGTTCGCGCTATTGACAAGGACTTCCTGATGCCTGTAGAAGACGTGTTCTCGATCACTGGCCGTGGTACTGTTGCTACCGGTCGTATCGAGCGCGGTGTGATCAAGACAGGTGACCCTGTTCAGATCCTGGGTATGGGTGCAGAAAACCTCACTTCCACCATCACTGGTGTTGAAATGTTCCGCAAGATCCTCGACAGAGGTGAAGCTGGTGACAACGTAGGTTTGTTGCTCCGCGGTATTGAAAAAGAGCAGATCTGCCGTGGTATGGTTATCTGCAAGCCGAACTCGGTAACTCCGCACGCCAAGTTCAAGGCTGAGGTTTACGTACTGTCCAAAGAAGAAGGTGGTCGTCACACCCCGTTCTTCAACAACTACCGTCCACAGTTCTATTTCCGTACCACCGACGTAACAGGTGAGGTGAAACTCCCTGCCGGCGTTGAGATGTGTATGCCTGGTGATAACATCTCCATCGAAGTAGAGCTGATCAACAAGATCGCCATGGAAAAAGGTCTCCGTTTCGCTATCCGCGAAGGTGGCCGCACCGTGGGTTCTGGTCAGGTGACTGAGATCCTCGACTAATAAACTGACAATCAGAAACAAAGCGTTTACCTGGGTTTTTCCCAGTAAACGCTTTTGTTTTCTTTGATTTTGTCCTACCTTTGCAGTCCTTTTGAATAAAGGGGTGGTATAATAACGTGACTTTCAGCCAACTGGACCCTCGGGGTCAAGGGAAGCGGGAGGTCCTTAAAATACAGGCACAGGGGAGGGACCCAAGATCAGTTACACGGGTGTAGCTCAATTGGTAGAGTAGCGGTCTCCAAAACCGTTGGCTGGGAGTTCGAGTCTCTCCACCCGTGCAAAAGGAGTATACAATGGAAAAGCTGAAAAACTATATCCTGGACTCTATTGACGAAATCCGCAACAAGGTTTCGTGGCCCAAGTTCAATGAACTGCAGAGCAGTGCCATTCTTGTGCTCGTCGCTTCGTTGATCTTCGCGATGGTCATCCTGCTCATTGATATGGGTTTTCAGAATGCCCTTCGCTTCTTCTATCGTGAAATCTAACCGCAACGTACAATGGGCGAGCTCAAGTGGTATGTATTGCGGGTGATCAGTGGTCAGGAGAAGAAGGTAAAGTCCTACCTGGAGACGGAGATTGAACGCTCCAAGCTTCAGGAGTCCATTCCGCAGGTGCTCATTCCTTCCGAGAAGGTCTATGAGATGCGGAACGGCAAGAAGAAAATGCGGGAGAGAAACTTCTTTCCCGGCTACGTGCTCCTGTCGGCCGACCTGGCGCATCCGGAGGCTTTCCACACGGTGAATAACATCCCGGGTGTGATTGGTTTCCTGGGCAACAGCGGCACCGGTGCCACCACCAAAGACCCTGTGTCGCTCCGCCAGTCGGAAGTGAACCGGATCCTTGGCAAGGTAGACGAGAGCGAGGAGATGGATGAGAAGCTGGACAAGCCGTTCATCAAAGGTGAAAGTGTGAAAGTGATGGATGGTCCTTTCAACGGTTTCACAGGAACGGTAGAAGAGATTTTTGAAGACAAGAAGAAGCTCAACGTGATGGTGAAGATCTTCGGACGCAACACCCCGGTTGAGCTGAGTTATATGCAAGTGGAAAAATTAGATTGACGAAACAATGGCAAAGGAAGTTGTTGGTTACTTAAAGCTTCAGGTCAAAGGTGGCGCAGCCAACCCGGCACCGCCCATCGGTCCTGCACTCGGTAGCAAGGGCCTGAACATCATGGACTTCTGCAAGCAGTTCAACGCTCGCTCGCAGGACAAGCCCGGCCAGGTGCTGCCTGTGCTGATCACTATCTACAATGACAAGTCGTTTGACTTCGTCATCAAGACCCCTCCTGCAGCAGTGCTGATCATGGAGGCTATCAAGCTTCAGAAAGGTTCCAAGGAGCCCAACCGCTCCAAAGTAGGTTCTATCAGCTGGGATCAGATCAAGAAGATCGCCGAGCTGAAGATGCCTGACCTCAACGCATTCAAGATTGATTCCGCCATGCGCATGATCGCCGGTACGGCGCGCAGCATGGGTGTGACAGTCAGTGGTACAGCTCCCTGGGAAAAATAAGCAACGGGTACGAACATGGCACGAATATCAAAAAACAGAAAGGCAGTAACCGGCAAGTATGACGCCGAGAAACTGTACACGCTTGAAGAAGGCGCAGAAGTCCTGAAGGAGATCACGTTCACGAAGGTTGACGCTTCTGTGGACCTCGATGTCCGTTTGGGAGTTGACCCTAAGAAATCCGACCAGATGGTGCGTGGCGTAGTGACGCTGCCGCACGGCCTGGGCAAACTGGTCCGCGTACTGGTGCTTTGCACGCCTGACAAGGTGCAGGAAGCAAAAGACGCCGGCGCAGAACACGTGGGACTCGATGAGTTCGTGACCAAAATCGAAGGCGGCTGGACCGACATCGATGTGATCATCTGTACACCCACCGTGATGGCCAAGGTCGGTAAACTCGGTAAGGTACTCGGACCCCGCGGTCTGATGCCGAACCCTAAATCAGGAACTGTTACGCTCGAAGTCGGCAAAGCTGTGAAAGAAGTAAAAGCCGGTAAAGTCGACTTCAAAATTGATAAACAGGGTATCATTCATGCCAGTATTGGTAAGGCTTCCTTCAGCGCCGACAAGATCAAAGACAACGCCGCTGAACTTATCAATACCATCGCTAAGTTGAAGCCCGCTTCCGCTAAAGGCGCGTACTTCCGTAGTATCAGCCTTTCTTCAACGATGAGCCCTGGTGTCAAAATAGATTCAGGTTCGATTTCTGGAATTTAATTTAAACACATGACCAGGGAGGAAAAAGGACAAATTATTGAGGTGCTGGCAGAGAAATTTGCCAACCACGCTCACTTTTACATCACCGATGCCTCCGGTTTTACGGTAGCTCAGGTGAATGCGTTCCGTAGAATTTGTTTCCACACCGGCGTTGAGTATGGCGTGTACAAGAATACACTCATCCGCAAGGCGCTGGAGAAAAACGGTAGCAACTACGAACCCGTATTCAAAGCATTGCATGGCTTTTCAGGCGTAATCTTCTCGAAAGAGTCGGGCAACCTGCCAGCTCGCGCAATCAAAGAATACCGTAAGAAACATGAGGGCAAGCCTGTTCTGAAAGCCGCCTGCATCGATTCAGATATTTTCATCGGCGATGAAAACCTGAACATGCTCAGCGACCTGAAGAGCAAGAATGAACTCATCGGCGACGTGATTGCATTGCTGCAATCGCCTGCGAAGAATGTGATCTCTGCTCTGTTGAGCGGTCCTCACAAAGTGGCAGGCATTGTGAAAGCATTGGAAGAGCGCAAAAATTAATTATTGAACAAAAAATTAAACACTTACTAACATGGCGGACATCAAAGCACTTGGCGATCAACTGGTAGAACTTACCGTTAAAGAAGTAAACGAACTGGCTTCTTACCTCAAAGAAACTTATGGCATCGAGCCTGCAGCTGCTGCTGCAGTAGCAGCTGGCCCCGCAGCCGGTGGCGCTGCTGGCGCTGCCGCTGCTGAGAAGACCAACTTCGACGTAGTTCTCAAGAGCGCAGGAGCCAACAAACTCCAGATCGTGAAACTCGTGAAGGAACTCACCGGTCTCGGCCTCAAAGAAGCTAAAGACGTGGTGGACGGTGCTCCTAAAACTATCAAGGAAGGCCTTCCTAAAGACGAAGCTGAAAACCTCAAGAAGCAACTTACTGAAGCCGGCGCTGAAGTTGAGCTGAAGTAATTTCTTGAAGGCGCAGCATACCGTCTGATTGAAATTCGGACCCCAATCCCGACTTGTCGGGACTGGGGTCTTTCTCCATTATATGCCCCCAGGGCATTTTCCTTAAAAACCTTGTGTTCGGGAACCTCTAAATATTAAACACCTTGGCTAAGAAGAACGCAAACGACAGGATTGATTTCTCCAAGATTGAAAAAGTCCTCGACTACCCCGACTTTCTGGACTTGCAACTTCAGTCTTTCAAAGACTTCCTCCAGATCGATACGCCCGCTGAGAAGCGTCAGAATGAAGGCCTCTACAAGGTCTTCGCCGAAAACTTCCCCATCTCCGACTCGCGCGAAAACTTCGTGCTGGAGTTTGTGGACTATACCATCGATCCTCCGAAATACTCCGTAGACGAGTGTATCGACCGCGGATTGACGTACTCCGTTCCGCTTAAGGCTAAGCTCCGCCTCACCTGCAACGACGAAGACAACGAAGACTTCGAAACCATCGAGCAGGAAGTGTTCCTGGGCAACATCCCGTACATGACGGAAAAAGGTTCCTTCGTCATCAACGGCGCTGAACGCGTCATCGTGTCCCAGTTGCACCGCTCTCCCGGCGTTTTCTTCGCCATGAGCAAACACACCAACGGCACGAAACTCTATTCGGCACGTATCATTCCGTTCAAAGGCTCGTGGATTGAATTCGCGACCGACGTGAACGCCGTGATGTATGCCTACATCGACCGCAAAAAGAAATTCCCCGTTACCACGCTGCTCCGCGCGATCGGCTATGGTACGGACAAGGATATCCTCGACCTCTTCGGCCTGTCTGAAGAAGTGGAGGCCAACAAAAACACACTCAAAAAAGTAGTAGGCCGCAAACTCGCTGCCCGGGTTTTGAAAACCTGGACAGAAGACTTCGTGGATGAAGATACCGGTGAAGTGGTATCCATCGACCGCAACGAAGTGCTCCTCGAGCGCGACCACCTCATTACCGCTGAAGACGCTGACACCATCCTCGAAAGTGGCGTCAAGTCGATCATCCTCCACCGCGATGACGTAAACGTAGCTGATTTCCAAATCATCTTCAACACACTCGCCAAGGACAACTCCAACTCCGAGAAAGAAGCTGTTGAGCAGATCTACCGCCAGCTGCGCAACACTGAAGCCCCGGACGAACAGACTGCCCGCGACATCATCCAGAGCCTTTTCTTCAGTGAAAAGCGCTATGACCTCGGTGAAGTAGGACGTTACCGCATCAACAAGAAACTCGGCCTCGACATCAGCTCTGACCAGCGCGTACTCACCACCCAGGACATCATCCTGATCGTGAAGTACCTCATCGGTCTGATCAACTCGAAGGCTGTGGTCGACGACATTGACCACCTGAGCAACCGCCGTGTGCGCACAGTGGGTGAACAGCTCTATGCACAGTTCGGTGTCGGCCTCGCCCGTATGGCCCGCACCATCAAGGAACGCATGAACGTGCGTGACAACGAAGACTTCAAGCCCGTTGACCTGATCAACGCGCGCACGTTGTCTTCTGTCATCAACTCGTTCTTCGGCACCAACCAGCTGTCGCAGTTCATGGATCAGACCAACCCGCTGGCAGAAATCACCCACAAGCGCCGCATGTCGGCCCTCGGTCCAGGTGGTCTCAGCCGCGAACGCGCTGGCTTCGAAGTCCGTGACGTACACTATACACACTATGGCCGTCTTTGCACCATCGAAACGCCTGAAGGACCGAACATCGGTCTGATTTCGTCTCTCTGCGTGCACGCCAAAGTGAACAAGATGGGCTTCATTGAAACGCCTTACCGCAAGGTGGAGGCAGGCAAAGTGAAGATCAAGGAAGACGTGGTGTTCCTCACCGCCGAAGAAGAAGATACACACAACATCGCCCAGGCGAATGTCAAGCTGAAGCAAGGCGGCGAATTCTCGGAAGAGAAGATCAAGGCCCGCTTCGAAGGTGACTTCCCCGTGGTAGAGCCGAAGGAAATCAAGTACATGGACATCGCTCCCAACCAGATCGTGTCCATCGCTGCTTCGATGATTCCTTTCCTCGAGCACGACGACGCCAACCGCGCGTTGATGGGTTCAAACATGCAGCGCCAGGCAGTGCCGCTACTCAGTCCGCAGGCCCCCATCGTGGGCACAGGCCTGGAAGGCAAGATTGCCGAAGACTCCCGCGCACTGATCCTCGCAGAGGGCACCGGCGTAGTGGAGTTTGTAGACGCAACCCGCATTGTGATCAAGTACGACGTGACCGACGAGCAGAAACTGGTTCGCTTCGACGACGAAGCCAAAACCTACAGCCTCGTGAAGTTCCGCCGCACCAACCAGGATACCTGTATCAACCTCACACCGCTCGTCCGCAAGGGCCAGAAGGTTGTGAAGGGTCAGCCACTTGTGCAGGGTTATGCCACCAACAACGGTGAACTCGCCCTGGGCCGCAACCTCGTGGTTGCCTACATGCCCTGGCAGGGTTACAACTTCGAGGATGCCATTGTTATCTCCGAGAAGGTTGTACGCGACGACGTATTCACCTCGATCCACATCGAAGAGTTTGAACTTGAAGTGCGCGACACCAAGCGCGGCGAAGAGGAACTGACTTCTGAAATTCCTAACGTGAGCGAAGAGGCAGTGAAACACCTCGACGAGAACGGTATCATCCGCATCGGTGCGGAAGTGAAGGAAGGCGATATCCTCATCGGCAAGATCACTCCCAAAGGAGAAAGCGATCCGACACCTGAAGAGAAACTGCTCCGTGCCATCTTCGGCGACAAGGCCGGCGATGTGAAGGATGCCTCCCTCAAGGCGCCGCCCTCAATCAAAGGCGTGGTCATCGACACCAAGCTCTTCTCACGCCCCAAGCGTGACAAGGATGTCCGCAACAAATCGAAAAAGGAACTCGACGCGCTCAAGAATCGCTACAGCAAGCAGCTGACCGACCTGCGCAACGAGATGATCAAGAAGCTCACCACCTTGCTCACCGGCAAATCAAGCCAGGGCGTGAAACACAAGTTTGGCGATGAACTCATTGCCAAAGGTGTGAAGTTCAGTGCCAAGGTGATTGAGTCCAACCTCTTCCCCGATAAGAACATCTACCGGGACGAGAGCAACTACAACGTGCCAGAAGAAGTAAACCTCATCGCCGACATCAGCCTGGAGAACTGGGCCAGCGACGAAGAGACGAACGAGTTCGTAGCACAGCTGGTGAAGAACTACCTGCACAAGCGCAACGTTATCGCAGGGGAATTCAAGCGCGAGCGCTTTACCCTGGAAGTAGGTGACGAACTGCCCGCAGGTATCGTGCAACTGGCGAAAGTGTACGTTGCCAAGAAGCGCAAGCTGAAAGTGGGAGACAAGATGGCCGGCCGTCACGGTAACAAGGGTGTTGTAGCCCGTATCGTGCGCGACGAAGACATGCCGTTCCTCGAGGATGGTACACCTGTCGACATCTGTCTGAACCCGCTTGGCGTACCTTCCCGTATGAACCTGGGTCAGCTGTATGAAGCAGTGCTCGCATGGGCCGGATACAAACTCGGCCGCCGCTATGCAACGCCGATCTTTGACGGCGCAACGCTGGAAGAAGTTTCCAATGAATTGAAAGAAGCAGGTCTGCCGTCCTTCGGCCGTACCTATCTCTATGATGGCCTCACCGGCGAGAAGTTCGACCAGCCAGTCACTGTGGGCGTTGCCTACATGCTCAAGCTCGGTCACCTTGTCGACGACAAGATGCACGCCCGCTCCATCGGACCATACTCCCTCATCACCCAGCAGCCGCTCGGTGGTAAGGCACAGTTCGGTGGTCAGCGCTTCGGCGAAATGGAGGTGTGGGCGATCGAGGCCTTCGGTGCGTCCCATATTCTTCAGGAAATCCTCACGATCAAGTCCGACGATGTGATCGGTCGCGCGAAAGCGTACGAGTCGATCGTCAAGGGCGAGACCATGCGGAAGCCGAATATCCCTGAGTCATTCAATGTATTGGTGCACGAACTGCGCGGTCTCGCCCTCGAGATCACAATGGACTAAGCACCCGTTGTGGAGTCAGCTAACACTGACTCCACCACCATTGAAAACAGAACGAGTTAAAATGAAGTAGCAACTGAAAATCATCACACATGTCTTTCAGAAAGAATAAAAAGATCAACAACGACTTCTCCAAGATCACCATTAGCCTGGCTTCACCGGAATCCATTCTGGAGAGCTCCAATGGCGAAGTGACGCAGCCCGAGACCATCAACTACCGGACCTACAAGCCGGAGATGGGTGGCCTTTTCTGCGAGCGGATCTTCGGACCCGTGAAAGACTGGGAATGTCATTGCGGTAAATACAAGCGCATCCGTTACAAGGGTATCATCTGCGACCGTTGCGGTGTGGAAGTTACCGAGAAGAAAGTGCGTCGTGAGCGCATGGGCCACATCGAACTGGTGGTGCCCGTTGCCCACATCTGGTATTTCCGTTCACTCCCCAACAAGATTGGCTACCTCCTCGGGTTGCCCACCAAGAAGCTCGATCAGATCATCTACTACGAGCGCTATGTGGTCATCCAGGCCGGCGTGAAAGAAGAAGACGGCGTGAGCCGCCTGGACTTCCTCACTGAAGAAGAATACCTCGACATCGTTGACAAACTGCCCCGCGAGAACCAGATGCTGGACGACAACGATCCGAAGAAATTTATCGCCAAGATGGGCGCAGAAGCCCTCGAGATGCTGCTCTCCCGTGTCAACCTGGACGAGCTCTCTTATGAGCTTCGCCACCAGGCTGCTACCGACACGTCGCAGCAGCGCAAGGCTGAAGCTCTCAAGCGTCTGAAAGTGGTAGAAGCCTTCCGCGAAGCCAATACGCGCGTGGAGAACCGCCCTGAATGGATGACCATCAAGATGGTGCCCGTAATTCCCCCGGAATTGCGCCCGCTCGTTCCGCTCGATGGTGGCCGCTTTGCTACCTCCGACCTGAACGATCTGTATCGCCGCGTGATCATCCGGAACAACCGCCTGAAGCGCCTGATCGATATCAAAGCACCTGAAGTGATTCTCCGCAACGAGAAGCGCATGCTGCAGGAAGCTGTGGATTCACTCTTTGACAACTCACGCAAGGTGAATGCCGTGCGTTCAGAAGGTAACCGTGCACTGAAATCCCTCAGCGACATGCTGAAAGGAAAGCAGGGCCGCTTCCGTCAGAACCTGCTCGGTAAGCGCGTGGACTATTCCGGCCGTTCTGTTATCGTGGTGGGACCTGAACTCAAATTGCATGAGTGCGGTCTGCCCAAGGACATGGCTGCTGAACTGTTCAAGCCGTTCATTATCCGCAAACTCATTGAGCGGGGCATCGTGAAAACGGTGAAGTCCGCCAAGAAAATAGTAGACCGCAAGGATCCTGTTGTGTGGGACATCCTGGAAAACGTGCTCAAAGGACACCCGGTTCTCCTGAACCGTGCCCCTACACTGCACCGTCTGGGTATCCAGGCATTCCAGCCCAAACTGATCGAAGGAAAAGCAATCCAGCTGCACCCGCTCGTATGTACGGCCTTTAACGCCGACTTCGACGGTGACCAGATGGCGGTGCACGTTCCCCTCGGCCAGGAGGCAATCCTGGAAGCGTCTGTGCTGATGCTTTCTGCGCACAACATCCTGAACCCTGCCAATGGCGCCCCGATCACTGTACCTTCTCAGGACATGGTGTTGGGTCTCTACTATCTCACCAAAGGCCGCAAAGGCGAAAAAGGTGAAGGCAAGCGTTTCTACTCTGCAGAAGAAGTAATCATCGCGGTGAACGAAGGCAGGCTTTCCAAGCACGCCATCGTGAAGGTGCGCGCGCGCGTTCGCGACAAGAAGTCTGGCGAGATCGCCTACAAGATCATTGAAACTGTGGCCGGCCGCGTCATCTTCAACCAGGTCGTACCGGAAGAAGTTGGCTTTGTGGATGAGCTGCTGACGAAGAAGAAACTGCAGACCATCATCGGTGACGTATTCAAACTCGCCGGTTTGGCCAAGACCGCCAAGTTCCTCGATGACATCAAGGAACTCGGATTCCAGACTGCCTTCCGCGGTGGCCTCTCCATGGGTCTGAACGACGTGAAAGTGCCCGCAGAAAAAGATAAGCTGGTCAACAGCGCACAGGAGGAAGTAGACAGCGTGTGGAGCAACTACATGATGGGCCTTATCACCGACAACGAACGCTACAACCAGGTGATTGATATCTGGACCCGCACGAACACCATGCTGACCAACACGCTGATGAAACA
>JAIBBB010000080.1 GCA_019694905.1 Cyclobacteriaceae bacterium | reverse complement strand
CTGAATGGAGTGTCATGTAATTCAAATAGAGCTTGCCTTTGAAAGGCCGGAAGTCAATGACTTTGTGAAGGCTGATAAAGCGACTGTCCAGTCCCTTCTTCCTCCCTAGCGGCTGTTCACCATGATCTTCGTACTCAATTCTAAGGATGCCGTAGTTTGATTTTGCGACATACACTTTCAGCTTATAAGATTCAGTCTGTTCCAGCACAAAGACTGGTTCGCCGTGGTAAAAGCTCTCGGGCCTGCGCACCAGGCCCTCAAAAATCTGAGGAGAAAACAAGTGGTAGCGAACATTATTGTGCAGCAACAGATCTTCCAGTAAGTTGCCCTCATCAAAGTAGCTGGTGAACTTGTTATCGTATCCGAGGCTCCTTCGGACCTCCTGCAGACCCACACGCTCCTTCAGCTTGTACTTGTTGCGCGGCTCCGCGTAGTCCTCATCATAGATCTTCACTGCGGCTTCCAGCAATGAAACGGCCGTTCCTCCGACCTTTTTGATATCGCGGTAAAAGGCGTCAAGCAAGAACGGTGAAGTTGGATAGTTGTCAGGTATTCGATCGATCGCGATGCGAAGGATGTCACCGCCTGTCAATGAGTCCTTTACAATCACCTCTCCGAGAACAAATACAGAACGTTGAATCAGAATTGTTCTGGCGGTATCCTGAAGCAATGACCAAATGGGGGCCTCGTATGTGTGGTAGCCCAGCATGCTGATCGTGAGTATATCGTTTCGGTAAGCTGAGGGGAAGTGAAAGTCAAAATCACCCTGCAGATTAGTAATGGTTCCGATGGATCGGCCGGCAATACCCACCGACGCAAACACCAATGGCTCACCGCTCTCCGCATCTGCGACCCTTGCCGAAAACGTTATTTGCTGGGCCTGAAGCAGGCTCGCAATCGCCAAACCACAACAAACAAGCATGGCGCGAATCCGCCTGTACATATTCATTAACGTTAAAGATACTTCATGATTGACCATCCGACGTCCCTAAATGCTTCATTGCTTCATTTTGTTCGTTAATCGGCTGATTTGGTCTTTAATCGTCAGTAGCTGGGTTTAGCTAACTTTACTCTCGATCTTCCCGATTCAGCCGTCTGTGAACATACTTGATCGCATACCACCCATTTGGAAACGGGCTTACCTGCTTATCTGCGCATGGTATTTTGTCAATTTTGCAATCAGTACATTTTTTGAATGGCGGCTATTCCGGCCCTTTCCCTACGTGCTTTGGAACGGACTCTTTCTTTTTGAGGCCCTGTGCGTCCTTATCCTTCTCATTTTTCTCTATGCCCATTTCCTCTTCAGGTTCAGTTCGGTGGTGCAGTTCATTGGCCACTTTACTGGTATTGTCACTTTCTTCTTTATCATGGGCACACTCTCCTACTATTTCACAGACTACCTCGACGGCTATATTTATTTCGAGAACTGGAAAGAGCATTTGACCGGATTGCTCAGCTGGCACGCATTGCGCTTTCATGACCAATATATCATCACGGTCGGCGTCTACTATGTGATCCGGTATTTCCAGGGCCTTCAGATTCAGGAGAAAGAGAAGAGTGAGCTTGAAATCCAGAACAGAGAAATGCAGATTTCCCTGCTGAAGTCGCAGATAAATCCCCACTTTCTTTTCAATACGCTCAACTCTATCAGTACGCTCATGCACAGTAGCAAGGAGCAAGCCCGTAAGGTAATCACCCAGCTGTCTGACATCTTCCGTTACGCACTCGATTCACAACGAGGCGAAGTTGTTAAACTCACACACGAAATCGACTTCATTGAAAACTACATTCGGATCCAGCAAGTGCGTTTCGGTGACCGGCTAAAATTCGTGAAAACCATCGATCCGGATTGTCTGTCACTTAAGGTGCCTCCCATGATTCTGCAGCCGCTGGTAGAAAACTCCGTCAAATATGGCATCGCTCCCAAAGAAGACGGTGGAACTATTTCACTGACTGTCAGGAGAAATGAAAACAGGGTCCTGTTCGAAGTTCAGGATGACGGGCTTGGTACCCTGGCAAAGAAAGTCATGGATGGAAGCAGCAGCGGTATCGGGATGGCCAACACGGACAAACGACTCCGAAGTTACTACGGGCCTGGTGCCGGCCTTGCCGTCCAGGCAACCCATGAGGGCTACAAAGTCACGTTTTCCATCATTGACCCAGATGCGTCTTCACTGAAATCACCCGTTCAACACCCCATACACCAATTAAACCCAGAATCTCATGAGCACCAGTTGCATGATTATTGACGACGAAAAACTTGCCCGTGAACTGCTGCGGGAGTTCCTGGAGTCCTTTCCTGACATCACCATTTCAGGCGAATGCTCCAAGGGATCAGAAGCCGTGGAGCAAATCAACCTGATCAAGCCCGATTTGATCTTTCTGGATGTGCAGATGCCCGGCATGAATGGTTTCGAGGTCCTGGAGGAAATTGATCATGAACCCTACGTGATTTTTACGACCGCTTATGATCAGTATGCTATCAAAGCATTTGAAAAAAACGCTGTCGATTACCTGTTGAAGCCACTGGATCGTGAAAGATTCTCTCTGGCCGTAAACAGGGCTCTAAAAAAGAAGACACTCGAACAAAACCACCTTGATGATTTGCTCCTGAGTTTGCGCCCCGAACGAAAGGGAAGCTATGAGTCGCATTTGTTCGTCCAGAAATCTGAAAAACTATACAACCTGCCCATCGATGATATCGTGTATCTGGAGGCCAGCGGTGACTACACGATCATTACTACCAAGAATGATCAATTTGTCAGTTCTTCAGGCATCGGGCGACTGGAAGAACTGATGAACCCCGACACATTCATTCGCGTCCACAGGTCCACTATTATCAACCTGAACTATTTGAAAGAAATCGAGAGGCATTTCAACGGTGGCATGATGGTAAAAATGCAGAGCGGAAAGAGTTTCCCTGTCTCCAGAACCTATGCAAAGCTTATCCGCAGGAAGGTTGTCTGAGATAGTCCCTGCCTAAATTGCTAAATTCAGACATTAATATTCCTCCTATGCTCCGCAATTTCCGGAACACGCTGCTCTGCCTACTCTTACTGGCACTGCTTCATGCCTGTT
Source organism: Cyclobacteriaceae bacterium (assembly GCA_019694905.1). GTDB lineage: Bacteria > Bacteroidota > Bacteroidia > Cytophagales > Cyclobacteriaceae > ELB16-189. The sequence continues at coordinate 10,843 of JAIBBB010000080.1, read as the reverse complement.
CCAAAAATGATGCAACTCCGTCAAGCCAGATACTCATGGTAGGCTATCGCCTCATTCAGGGCGCAGCTCCTGCCAGTGGGGTTCGGGTCTGGAAAAACGGAGTTCCTTCCACTATTTCAGATACCCTCAACAGAAAGGTGGTCTATTCCGCGGCATTAGATGGTACAACTATCTATGCGGCAGGCGCAAACTACACCTCAAAAGGACCCGGTGCTGCCTATTGGAAAGACGGCACTTTGGTAATGCTTGACACCACATCAGTTGCTTCAACCGCCTCCTGCATATTCGTCGAGTCCGGGAACGTGCACGTGGGTGGATACGACGCAAACGGATTTGCACGGTATTGGAAAAATGGAATAGAGGTTCCCATTGAAGGCGGACAGACACCCACATCTCAAATTCTCGCTATCGCGGTAGCAGGCTCGGACGTCTATCTGGCAGGAAGCTCCGGATCCACTGCGGCCTGGTGGAAAAACGGCACTCTGAATAAAATAACCGAGGCAGGCGCACAAGTCACAAGTATAGCAGCCACGGCAACCGATGTATATGTTGGCGGCCAGTCTGGATCACCCACTCCCAGCGGTACCTACTGGAAAAATGGAGTCAAGAAACAGCTCGGCGGCCGGCAGGTGTTAGCAATTGCCATCAACGGCGCCGACGTTTACTTTTCAGGATACTATATGTACGGTCCAACACTTGATCAAACTGCCTGCTATTGGAAGAATGACACCTTTTTTTCTATTGGTAGTGAGCAGTTCGCACAGGCGATAGCCGTAGACGGCAATGATGTCCACATACTCTGCGGGCGTGACTATTACAGGAATGGGGTAACTACCCCGGTAGGCGCCAGCGATGCCAGGCACACAGACTATCTCAAGTCCATTTTTGTAATCCGATAGTGTTTTTCAGGAGCGCAATAGGTAGAGGGTGCTTATGCGCCCTCCTCATTCTCCTGATGGTGGAGAACAGCAGCCTCAGCCAGACCAATTACAATTCAGTTCCGCTGGGCAACACTGAGGAACTCAAGGCAGCAGAGAAATTTGTCATAGAAGCTGCCCAGTATCTTTTCAATAGCCCTCACATTCAGGACGTGAGGCGTGATGATGCACTTCGCTTCATTATTCACTGGATGTCTGATACAAAGGATTACACCTATTCCATTGATGAAACTGTCGCAAAGTTTGCGAAGCGTGACACAGAACTCATAGGCCTCTACATGGCCGCCATGGCCCTCTATTCACTTCAGCATCCCGACGCGGCTGCGGATCCTTTCAAGTTGAAGCTGGGTGCTGTAAATCACTTGCTCAACTATTGCGAAATTGAATCAAATGGTGTCAAAATGTCGAAACACCTCAGAAATCTGCTGGCTGCCCGCAAGAATGGCAAACTTGAGCAAAAACTAAAGTAGCTATTGGCCCGTCAGACGAGATTGACCTGTGGACTTTCCTGGTACCAAACCCATTGTCTATTGACAATCATCACAAGGTTGCACACGGCCATGGTCGGTTCGCCAGCAATCGTCATAGATTGAACAGTAACAAAGTCGCATCTCCAACCGATGATGCCGGAAAGCAGAATCCAGCGCCACGGCATCAGCAGGTGTAGGGACGAGCAGAAACGGGATCTTCTCACCTGCCATCACCACTGAACCCTGAACCGTGGTAAATGTTCGGTTGATCGGCCGTCCGACCATGCTGACCAAAAGACTGTCGATCGTGTCTTCCGTCCATCGGACTCCGTCCACAAGAATTTCATTTTGCCTCACCATTGCCGGCCCCACTCCTTTGTTAATTACATAGATAGCCAGTCCAGCTTCACCCTGTGAAAAAACTACTTCCAAATACGGCCATACTGACGCATGCAATTGTCGAGACATTACACGGGCCTGATAGATGTAGACAATCATGGTCAACAGACCAATCATCACTGCCAGTGCGGCTACAATAAAATCAGGTCTCCATTTTGCTCGCTTCATTGCAGATGGTTTATTTGGGTCAATTTAGCACCAAAGGGCGTAACTTTCAGGCACAACTTGTATGAAGCATTCTCTGTGGATCATATGGCCCGCGCTCCTGCTGTTGTCGTACTCCGGCTATAGCACCCCTATTGTGCTAAGTGATGGCAAGGGGCAATATGAAGTGTTGGGTAAATGGCCGCACCTTGAAGATGCGTCCAGGTTGCTGACTGTATCAGATATACAGGATCGCTCATTCGTATCTTCCAATCCATCGATGGTGCCCACCATGGGGTTTAGTCACTCTGCCTGGTGGTTTAAGGGCACCTTGCGAAATGAGACAGTCAAAAAGAACTGGATTCTCGAGATAGGATACGCGCCGCTGGATCTTATTGAGGTGTACTATCAGGACAACCACGACCACACCTGGAAAGTACTGCGGTCTGGTGATCAGCTTCCAATCTCCGCCAGACCCATTAAGTACCGGAATCCGATATTTCTTGTGCCCGTTCCGGCCGGTACTGCTCAGGATATTTATATACGCATCGAGTCCACATCCTCCATACAGGTACCCATTACCATATGGGACAATGTTCACTTCTATGACAATGATTCCGTTGCCCAGTTTGCGAATGGAATATTCTACGGCATCATGATCATTATGGCCCTCTATCAGCTCTTTCTATATTTTTCCATCAAGGACAGCAATGCACTTCTCTATACCTTCACGCTGGTCAGCGGCATGAATGTCGTGGCCTTTTTTCAAGGGTACGGCTTCCTTTATTTGTATCCAGAAATACCCTCGCTGAACATCTTCTTCTCGAGTCTGAGCGGGCCCTTGTTCATCCTTTTCTCCACGCTATTGACCCGTTCATTTTTGAATTTGAGACAATTGAATATCTGGCTCGACAAGGCACTCATCTTCAACACTTCCCTGGTACTCGTCATAGCCATCAGCACAGTGCTCCTTTACCCACGCATTCGAATGTCGTGGCTGCACATTTCCACATTCCTGCACTGCACAATTGTCCTGTTGAGTGCATTCTATTGCTGGAGAAAGAACTATCGGCCTGCACGTTACTTCCTGATTGCATGGGTAACGCTGCTTTTCGCGGGCGCCTTGTTCTCGCTGAAGAACCTTGGATTCATCCCTGCCAATATTGTTACCAATGGCTCTCTTTATGTGGGCGGAATTGTGCAGACAATGCTAATGGCGCTCGCCCTTGGCGACCGTGTAAATCTGCTCATCCGGGAAAATGAAATTGCCAAAGAAAGGGAGTTCAGAATTGAACAGAATGCCAAGAATAGATTGGAGGCAGAGGTCCGGCTGCGCACCAACGAAATTGTAATGAAGAACCAACAGCTTCATGAGTCCGATCAGTTTAAGAACAAATTGTTTTCAATCCTCTCTCACGATGTAAAAGCCCCTCTCAATTCATTGAGGGGATCGCTAAGGACACTGCAAATGGGCGCAATTACCGAAGAAGAATTCAAGTCCATCGCCATGAAACTCGAGCAGCAACTGGACGGCACCAACTCTTTCATTGAAAATCTTTTGCAATGGACCAGAAATCAACTGGATGGGGAGGTGATGAAACCCGGGGTTATCAATCTGCAAGACCTGGTCAGTGAGATTATCGTACTCATGCACGATGAGTGGATCCGGAAAAATATCAGAATTCAGAACCATGTTCGCCATCCCCTGATGTGTTATGCCGACAGCAACATGGTCAAGGCGGTGATCCGAAATATCTTCTCAAATGCCATCAAGTTTTCTGTTGAAAATGGTACCATCACTTTTGAAGCCGAGAACGGCCCATCTAAAGTCTCACTTTCCATAACGGACAGTGGCATAGGTATTCCTCCTGAAAACCAGCTTGTTCTTTTTACGCCTGGTGCAGTGTCCACCCCCGGCACCATGCAGGAACGAGGAACCGGACTGGGACTCGTCCTATGCAGAGAGTTTATTGAGAAAAACCACGGAACAATCTGGTATACTCCTCGCAGTGGCGGAGGCGGAAGCACTTTCGGCTTCTCATTGCCTGCTCGACCCTGAAAATATTTCATACAGCTTTGTAACCTTGCCTGCATCATCCGGTAAACAAAGCAGAAGCCGGGAAACACTTTGCAATGACCGACGAAAAGCTAATGGAGGCCGTCAAAATCGGCGACCTGAAACAGGCCACATGGCTGTTTGAGCGGTATCACAAGCGACTTTATGGTTTCCTATGGCGCATGTGCGCAGACCAGGATGTTGCTCAGGATCTGACCCAAAATGTCTTCCTGAGAATGATCAGGTATCGCCACACCTATCGGACCGGTCATAGTTTTCAAACGTGGATATTCCAAATCGCGAGAAATGTTTTTACTGATCACTACCAGCAGACAAAATCCTTTTCAGTGATGCACACCGATGTAGAAACTGTTCACGATAAGCTGGCCGATCCGCAGGAAGAAATCCAACGACAGGAACGCGAGAACGTTTTGCACCGTTCACTTGAGCGTCTCGACGCAGAGCAACGGGAATTGATTGTTCTTACGCGATTCCAGCAAATGAAATATGAAGAGGTAGCCGATTTGCTGGGTCTCAGTGTTGCCAATGTAAAAGTGAAAGTGCATAGGGCAATCAACCGGCTACGCGTCCTTTATTTTGAAACAGAGCGTATATGAATGAGCTGCCATACAACGACATTGATACCAGAATACTGGAGTATCTGGAAGGTCAGCTGCCGCCGAACCAGGAGGCTGCCTTGCTTGAGGAAATCAGGCAAGATCCAGTGCTGCAAAATCGACTCGAACAGTTTCGTCAGCTTTACAAAGTGATGGCCAGCAGTCAGGAGCCTTCGGTTCCCAGTGGGCTGGCCGATGGGTTCAACCAGATGCTGGAAAATGAAATGCGCGAGTCACCTGGTCTGTCAACAGGCAGGTCGATCATCGCATGGCGCACCGCAGCTGTCCTCCTGCTCCTCGCTGCGCTCTCCGTAGGCACACTTTGGTTCAGGCAACATCAAGTGCACGAACAGGAACTGGCACAGATCAGAAGTGAAATGGAAAAGACCCGGGCGATCATCCTGTCAATGATAGGAGACCAGCAAAGCCCGAGTCAACGAATGCAGGGCGTGCAGGTTGCCATGAAACAGGACCCCTCAGACCTTGAACTCAAGCAAGTGCTGTTGCAGACACTGAATGAAGATCCCAACAGCAACGTCAGACTCGCTGCTTTGGAGGCGCTCGGTAAACTCCACCAGAACCAGGGGATCGCCGAAGAACTGGTGAAAAGCCTGCCCCTTCAAAAAGACCCGGTCGTTCAGATTGCACTGATCAGACTCCTGGTACAATGGAAAGAAAAAGAAGTAAAGCCAGCGCTGGAAGAAATCATCAGGAGCCAGGAAACCATACGGCCTGTGAAAGATGAAGCTTACTCGGGCCTCTTGAAACTATCATAATCTCTAATCATCAAAACATGAAAAAGATCTATTTCTCGCTATTGCTCTTCCTCTGCTTCCATCCGGGCTGGAGCCAGGAATTCAAATTGGCCCGCAACACAGGCAAGTTGGTAGTCCAGATGGGTCACGTCACAATTGAGGGCTATGCCGGCAAGGAAATCGTGCTCACATCCTCGTCAGAAAAGGGCACTGACATAGACCAACGCGCCGTTGGCTTGAAGCCAATCAACAGTCAGGGACTCGATGACAATACCGGCCTGGGCATCAGTCTTACCGAATCTGCGAATGTCATCACACTCAAACAGATCAAGAAGATCAACACACCTGAGTACCACATTATGGTGCCAAATGGAATGATGGTTTCCTATCGATATGAATCCCAATATGGCAACACGGTGACATTCATCAATTTTGAAAGCGAAATTGAAGTGTCCGCTGTCTACAATAGCGTTGTGCTCAATAACGTCACTGGTCCGATGACCGTGAAGTCCGTCTACGGCAGTGTGGAAGGGAGTCTAAGTGCAAGCCCGAAAGGGCCGATTTCTATCGTATCAGTTTATGGCCATTGCGACATGACGCTGCCGCTCACGATCAAGGCAGACCTGAGGCTCTCGACCTCATATGGAGAAATCTATGTGGCCCCTGCCTTTAAGATCGATGTTGACTCCGATAGCAGTCATGACCAGGAATTCGGCGAAAAAATCGGCGGGAAACTGAATGGAGGCGGGCTCCTTCTTGACCTTACGAGCAGCTATGGAAAAATATACCTCAGAAAAAAATGAAAACACTAGCCACCTTCATCCATACGGCCCTGCTTCTGGGCCTCACGTATGGCTCTGCCCTCGCGCAGGAATTCAAATTGAATCGCTCCACCGGATCGCTTGTGATCCGCGAAGTCAACCACGTCACCATCTCTGGGCATTCAGGCAATGAGATCATCTTCAGGAGCAGCCGAGGGTCCGCTGAAGAAGACAGTCGCGCAAAGGGCCTGCGGGCCATCAGCGCGAGCGGTCTTGAGGACAATACCGGTCTCGGTATTTCAGTGGTGGAAAAAGGCAGCACGGTCGAAGTACGGCAACTCAAGAAAATGGACGGCCCGGATATCACCATTCTCATCCCGGCAGGCGTGAGCATCCGCTACGAACACAACTCACCCTATGGTGACGACCTGACCATTTCTCAGTTTAGTGGAGCCGTAGATGTTTCCATCGTCCATAACGACGTGAAACTCGACAACGTGACTGGACCAATAACTGTGAAAGCCATTCACAGTGATGTTACCATCACTTACAATAGCCCACCAACCAGCCCATGCTTTACCAGCAGCGAACACGGCGCGGTAGATGTGGCCCTTCCTGTGAATACTTCGGCCCGGCTCACGCTCAGCACTGAATTTGGCGAAATCCTGGTGGATCCTGCCTTCAAAATTGACCTGGCTCAAAAAGACAATATGACGCGTTATAACGACCTTATCGAAGGTCAACTCAACAGCGGAAGCACTGAAATCAAACTTTCCTCTACCCACAGCAACATCTATCTGAGAAAAAAATGAAAAGACTGCTCGTGCTCGCAATCCTGTTGCCTTGCCTGGCAACAGCACAAACAGAGATTCAGAAAGAAATAGCCGTTCAGGCAGACGAAAGCCTGAAACTTCGCTTCGACTATCCCAAAGTGCGCATTACCACCTGGAATGAACCGAAGATTCTTGTCACAGGTTCTGTCAGCATCAACGGTGGTGAAAATGACGATGCCTTTGAACTGCGGTTCAGGAAAGACGGAAGTGTCATCACATTGGAGGATGAAATTCACAATCTCAAAAGTCTGCCTCATCGCATTAAAGTGGTAACTGCTGGCAAGTCAATGCAATTTAAATCACAGAAGGAGTTTGCTGCTTTTGCCGCCCTGAATGGCAAAATTTTTGATTCAAAAAGCGAGGGTGTCGATATTGATATCGCATTGGAAATCAAGGTACCGGCCAGCATGTCCATCGATGCAGATATGAAATATGGATTGCTCGAAGCCATACCCGGCCTTGCCCCCTTTTCAGCGTCCTCCACGTACGGGGGCGTTGACCTGAGTGTTGATTCAAACAATTGGGGAGATCTTGTGGCAGAAACAAACTACGGAACCATCTATAGCAACCTGGCTATTGACCCGGGCACTGCCACTATTCAGGAAGAAGATTTTCACATGCGCATGGTAGCACACCGGCCTTCAGGATCCCGGTACAAAGCCGTTTCCAAATACGGTAACGTGTATCTAAGAAAGAAATAGTATCCTACTTCAGCGTTGCGGCAATGCCTTCTTCATAGGAGGTTGCCGTAAGCTGAAACTGTTTCTCAAACTTCGAGCTGTCGAATTGATAATCCGATGTATACTGGTACATCATCTCAACCATCTCCCTGAGTATTGGCACGAACAAGCCCAGTGCCCTGACACCAAAAGTCGGCAGAGCCTGGACTTTAAAGGGGCGACCCGCCAGTTCACAGGCAATACGGATATAATCGTTACCTGAATAGAGCTGTTTGGTTGTCAGTGCATGCCAGGTTTGATTGTAAGCAGCATCTGTGTTCCCCAGAAGGGCAACCGACCGCGCAGCATCAGGTGTATAGGTAAACGTGTGCACTTTGCCTGGATCACCCATCCACTGGCAGGTCTTGCCGGCTTTGATACGCTCAGTGACCGTTGCATAGGTCATACTCAACACGGCACCCGGTCCATAAAAGTCCGCTGCACGAACTATCAATGCATCCAGATTACCTTTTTTGGTTTCTTCGAGCAACATGGCGGCGATCTTTGCCCGCACTTCGCCCTTCTTGCTGGACGGGTTAAATGGCGTGGACTCTGTCATGATACCATCCACCTTTCCGTAGGCATAAACATTATCAAAGAACACGAGTCGTGAACGATGCCGCATGCATGCGTCCAGCACATTTCTCATGAGCACCGGCCATTGTTCCTGCCACACTGATGTCTTGTACGTCAGTCCGGCAAGCAGGTATACCACGTCGCTTCCTGCAACAGCCTTGTCTGTTTCTGCTGCATTCAATAGGTTGGCAGCAACCAATTCGTCCTGCTCGTTGACCTTGCGCGGATTTCTACTGACCTGCCTGATCCTGTTCGTGTAGGGAAGCAGTTCTTTGGACAACGGTACGGCAATCGTTCCGTTGGCACCGAGAATAGTATGAAGTTTACTCATGCTAAAGGGCCCTGACAGCACTGTCGTAATCAGGCTCCTGCCCGATCTGCGGAACCAGTTGATTGTATTTCACTTTCCCATCCTTGCCTATCACTACGATGGCTCGTGCAAAGAGGCCCGCAAAATTGCCGTCAACCAGTTCAACGCCATAGGCAGCAGAAAAACCGCGACCCCTGAAGTCAGTGCCTGTGACAACCTTGTCGATACCCTCAGCACCACAAAAGCGCTTAAGGGCAAAAGGGAGATCTTTTGAAACGCAAAGAACAACTGTGTCGGGCAGGCCCGCAGCACGCTTGTTGAATTCACGTACAGAAGTGGAGCATACTCCTGTGTCAATGCTTGGAAAGATGTTCAATACAACATTCTTGCCCGCAAAATCCTTCAGACGAATGTCCTTCATGTCGGTTCCTGTGAGTACAAAGTCCTGTGCAACAGTACCCGCTGCCGGAAGTGTTCCGTTTGTATTCACCACTGCTTCGCCAAGTTTTGTCTGTGCCATATAAATAGGAATTAGATTGATAATTGTGTCAGCGGATGCGGTCTGAGTCACGAACGAGCTTCTCGTCTCGTCTGATCAGTCGGATAGAGAGCCAGTTGCAGAACACTCCACCAAAAATAATGTACACGGTAAGACCAACCTGCTGGCTGCTCCCTTCAAAATGGCTGATCTGCTCATTGACAAAGAAATAGGCCGTAGCAATGGCCGCCGTCAATATCAGCGTATTTAGCATGCCGATTTTGATCTGAAGTACCCTGTTCTCGTACCTGCGGATCTCGAATATTGCCAGGGTGGCTGCTGCAATCATGAGAATACCAGTGGCGGCATACGGAAAATAGTTGGGGCTCGACACGCCATTGTCAGTCCTCGATAAATGGAGTGCAAAGAGCTTGACGGTTGCTCCGCTTTCTTCCACTCCCTGCCAGATGGGAAGAAAAATGCCCACGACCATACACAATGCCACAAGGGCCAAAAGAACTGTTTGAAAGCGCTGCCACATAAACAACTGAATGAAGCCCAAAAGTAGCGAGAAAACAGAACATGTATCTTTGCCGGCAATGAATTGCAAGCTGATACTACTGTCGATGCTCGTAACTATTCAGGCACTCGCCGGTGCGAGCGATTCCACCCGTAAAGGGCAACCGGTGAGGCCCATCGTACAGATTGCGGCGGTACCGGTTTTGCTGGTGGCGGCAGGCTTGTATACAGAAGGCAGTGGCCACTTACTCAGTCGCTATGATGTCCGGTCATGGCGAAATGATCATTATGGTTCATTCAAAACCCACGTAGATGATTACCTCCAGTATGCACCTGCTTTGGCCGCGCTGGCCGTGGGTCTCACTCCAAAAGGCACCCGGAACGATTGGCCCAACAAACTCCTGCTACTTGCTAAGTCAGAGCTCCTCATGACTACGATTTCAACTTCATTAAAATATGCCACCCATATCGAGCGGCCCGATGGAAGCAACTTTCACTCGTTTCCGTCAGGCCATACTGCCCAGGCTTTTGTGGCCGCCACCTTCATGCACAAAGAACTAAGGCACAGGAGCGTCTGGTATTCAGTCGGAGCGTACACGGCCGCCAGCGCCGTTGGGGCCATGCGTGTGCTCAATAACAAGCATTGGATTTCTGATGTGCTGACGGGTGCCGGAATAGGAATTCTCTCCGCCAATCTGGTGTATGCCACACATCAGTACCGGTGGGGCAAACGGCCGGCCGGCCAAACTACCCTTCTACCTACCTGGAATCAGGGACCCGGTCTCTACTTCTGCTATCGTTTCTGACATCAGTTCGCCAAAACGATCTGCCCCCTGAGCAGGTCGTCAAAGCTCTCCCGCTGCCGGATGAGATGTGCCTGGCCGTTCCGTATCAGGACCTCTGCTGGTCGAAACCTCGAATTGTATTGTGACGACATGCTGAAGCCATAAGCTCCTGCATTGTGAATCATCAGAATATCACCTTCGCTCACTTCCTGAAGCATCCGGTCCGCACCAAAGGTATCCGTCTCGCACATGTTGCCAACCACATTGTATTTTCTAACGGGGCCATTCACATTGGAGACATTCGTGATCTCGAGGTAGGCATCGTACATCATGGGCCTGATCAGGTGATTGATTCCTGAATCAACACCAGCAAACGTCAGTGCCGGCGACTCCTTTACCACCGTCACTGTCGTTAGCAATTTGCCTGCCTCGCTGACAATGAATTTCCCCGGTTCAATCCAAAGTTCAAGTTGGCGCCCATAA
>JAIBBB010000311.1 GCA_019694905.1 Cyclobacteriaceae bacterium | reverse complement strand
GACCTCTCTATCGGATCGCGCTATGCAACGGGCGTGAACGTTGTCAATTGGCCCATGGGGCGGGTGCTCTTGTCTTATTTTGCCAGCTCCTATGTGCGTCTGATCACCGGCATGCCTATCCGCGACACCACTGCGGGTTTTGTCTGCTATCGGCGTGAGGTACTTCAGCAACTGCCGCTGCATGAAATCACTTTCGTAGGCTATGCCTTTCAGATTGAGATGAAGTTCCTCGTCTGGAAATTCGGATTCAAAATCAAAGAAGTCCCGATCATCTTCACTGACCGCACGCGCGGCGAAAGCAAAATGTCGCCAGGTATCTTTAAAGAGGCTTTCTTTGGCGTTATCCAGCTCACCATTCAGAGCTGGTTCAGAAAATTTATTCCCGCAACAAAGTCGTGAGCCAAATCAGCTAGTCAAAGCGGATGGCTTTGATGGGATTGATACGGGAAACAAATCCACTCGGGAGCATCAGCACCAGCGCCACCGTTCCAAACACGAGTAAGTTGAGTAGACCCACAGCTAACCAGTCCCAGCCGATGGGGACGTAACTCATGTAATAGTTGTGCGGATTGAGTTTGATGATCTTAAACTGGTATTGCAGAAAGCACAGTCCGAGTCCGATTACATTTCCCAGCACCAGACCGCGCACGATGAGGTGAATGCCCTGATAGATAAACACCGACCTCACGAGCCGGTTGGGAGCCCCCAGCGCCTTCAGCGTCCCAATCATCGGTGTCCGCTCCATCACCATGATAAGCACCACGGATATCATGTTCACACATACCACAATGAGAATAATAGCGAGCAGGATTTTCACCTGTCGGGAGATCAGTTGCAGCCATTCGAATACCTGGTAGAACTTGTCGCTGGTCTTTTCGATGAGCAGATCAAAATCCATCCGCTCACCAATCGTCTCCACTGTCTCATCGATGCGTGTATCGTCTTTCACATACACCTGCAGGCCACCCGCCAGACTGTCCGGCCAGTCGTTAAGCCTGCGAATGAGGCCGATGTCACCCAGGATGATCTTGCTGTCGTAGTAGTCCGACAGATTGGTTTCGTAGATGCCCGACACCTTCAGGTTGCGGAAGCGCGGCGGATTCTGAAAGAAATGAATGATCATGCGGTCGCCGACAGCGAGGTTCATCTTGTTGGCGATCTGCCGGCTGATGACGACTTCCCGGGAGTACCCGGAGTCAGAAAAGTTGATGAACGAGCCCTCGACCATACTCTCCTGAAAGCGACGCTGGTCAAAGCTGCGGCCTACACCCTTCAGCACGACTCCCAAAACTTCCTGCTTGCCTTTGATGAGGCCGGCCTTGTGGGCATATTCCTGCACATGCGCCACATTGTCAAAAGTCTCGGGGTGATTGTACAGATCGATGTTGGTACTGAACCAAGGCTCCTCGGTCGAGTTGCTCAGCGACATCTGGTTGACTTGCAGGTGGGCACTGAAACTGAAAACCTTTTCCTTGACAGTCTTTTCAAATCCATTGAAAACAAGAAAGGAAACAATGGCAGCGGCAAGCCCAATGGCGATGCTGGCAACGGCAATCTTGTGGATGGCTGACGAAAAACTACCCTGTTGAACCCGGGTCCTGCTGGATATGAAATAAGAGAGATTCAAATTCCGGTTCTAAATTTGTTACTTCACGGATAACGCGTTCGAAAATACGGCAATCATCTGAATTGACAACGACCATGAGACTAACACTCCACATTTTAGCACTCCTTATCGCCTTTTCGTCCTGCGCCCAGCGGCCTGCCATCCAATGTGGTGACGAGCAACTGGAACACGTTGTTGCGCTTCTGAAGGGCAAGCGGGTAGGGTTGCTCGTCAACCACACAGCCATGGTCGGCAAGGTGCACGTAGTCGATACCCTGCTTGCACTGGGTGTACAGGTGAAGAAGATTTACGCACCGGAACATGGCTTCAGGGGCAAGACTGAAGCGGGCGGCGATATCCACGATGAAATCGATGAGCGCTCGAAGCTACCAGTCATTTCCCTCTACGGCAAAAACATGAAACCGACGCCCGCACAGCTCGAAGGAGTAGATGTGGTTGTATTTGACATCCAGGATGTGGGTGTCCGGTTCTTCACATACATCAGTTCGTTGCATTACCTGTTGGAGGCCTGTGCTGAAAACGGCAAGTCCGTGGTCATCCTGGATCGGCCCAATCCCAATGGAAGTTATGTCGATGGGCCGGTATTGAAGATGGAACACAAGTCATTCGTAGGCATGCATCCCATACCGATAGTGCACGGGCTCACCGTGGGCGAGTTGGCCCGGATGATCAATGGACAAGGATGGTTGGCGGGAGGTCTGAAGGCGGACCTGCAGGTAGTGCCAGTAAGGAACTGGACACACAATACTCCAGTGAGCATTCCGATCCGTCCATCACCGAATTTGCCCAACGATTTGTCCATCCTGCTGTATCCGTCCACCTGCCTTTTTGAAGGTACGGTGGTAAGTCTGGGGCGTGGCACCGACAAGCCGTTTCAGATCTATGGTCATCCAGATCTGAGCGGCCCTTACACCTTTACGCCACACAGTATTCCGGGCGTTGCCACCAAGCCGCCGCAGGAAAACAATCTCTGCAAGGGCGTCGACCTTTCTGACACCCGTCCGTCGCGCGAGTTTACACTCCGGTACCTGCTGGATGCATACCGTGCTTTTCCCGATAAGGCGCATTTCTTTAACAACTACTTCAATACCCTGGTGGGCAACCGCACACTGCGCGAGCAAATCGAGAAGGGCCTCACCGAGCAGGAGATTCGCGCCACGTGGAAGGCCGACCTCGATCAGTACAAGGTTATGCGGAGCCAATACCTTTTGTATCCCTGAGTCTGGATGACCAAGGCAGAAAAAGCGGCAGACATCCTGCGGATCCTCGATCACCACTTCCCCGATCCGGAAGTGCCCCTGCACCACAAGGATGCATTCACCTTGCTTGTGTCGGTGTTGTTGTCGGCGCAGTGCACGGATGTACGCGTCAATCAGACAACCCCGCATCTGTTCCGTTTGGCGGACAACCCACATGACATGATGAAGTTGCCGGTAGATGAGATCCGGGAGATCATCAAGCCTTGCGGGCTGTCGCCGGCCAAATCGAAGGCCATTGCAGGTTTGTCCCGGATCCTCGTCGAAAAATATGACGGCAAGGTGCCGGGCACTTTTGAAGCGCTGGAATCACTGCCGGGTGTGGGGCACAAAACTGCGTCGGTCGTGATGACGCAGTGGTTTGGTGTGCCGGCATTTCCGGTGGATACGCACATTCACCGCCTCGCATACCGCTGGGGTTTGTCCAACGGAAAAAGTGTGGAGCAAACAGAGGCAGACCTCAAGCGGCTGGTGCCGGCAGTGGCATGGAACAAGGTTCACCTCCAGATCATCTGGTTTGGCCGCACGTTTTGCCCCGCACGCGGACATCAGTGGCGAGAATGTCCCATCTGCAGCCGTTATATGCGCAGTGCTTTGAAGGAGGACTGACAACCTTCCGATTTGACCTGATTCTACGTTGTCAGGTCAGTTCAAATTCTGTACTTTTGCCCCCTTCGATCCTGCTGATTACATGAAGATTTCCTACAACTGGCTCAAGGAGTACATCGACATCACAGAAACACCTGAAGAACTGGGGCAGGTGCTCACCTCCACGGGTCTTGAAGTGGAGAGTATTACACCTTTTGAAACCGTCAAAGGCGGACTGAAGGGCCTTGTAATCGGCGAGGTGCTTACTTGCCAGAAGCACCCTAATGCCGACAAGCTTTCGCTCACCACAGTAGATGTAGGTGGCGACAGGCCGCTGCCGATTGTGTGTGGTGCGCCGAATGTGGCGGCCGGACAGCGTGTGGTGGTAGCCGTGCCCGGCACAACCATTTACCCGACCAAGGGCGAACCATTCACCATCAAACTCGCAAAAATCAGAGGTGAACAATCTGAAGGCATGATCTGCGCGGAAGATGAGGTGGGTTTGGGAGAAGGCCATCAGGGTATCATGGTATTGAATACCCATCTGGCCAATGGTACACCTGCAGCGCAGTACTTCAATGTGCAGTCAGACCACGTTTTTGAAATCGGACTTACTCCCAATCGGGTTGACGCCGCGTCGCATGTGGGCGTAGCCCGCGATATCCGTGCCGCGAAAGACCGGCCGCTCCGGTTGCCGCCTGTTGATTCGTTCAAGGTGCAGAAAGTTACACGTCCGATTCCGGTGATCGTGGAGAATGCAGAGGCTTGCCCCCGTT
>JAIBBB010000310.1 GCA_019694905.1 Cyclobacteriaceae bacterium | reverse complement strand
TGGAATCGCCTCCAACCTCGACTCGGATCACTATCGCTCCATTGTGCTCACCACGATGCTGGACAGGCAGGAATTGTCGGACCTGGCATTCAGCCAATTGATCTCACAGGCCGCGGAAGGAGAGAGCGACCACTACGCGTCGATCGTGCTGGTACATGCGCTGGAAACACCCGGACTGTCTGAAGCCAAAGTGATGAGCGTCCTCACCGCGGCACCGCACTTGAACTCCGACCACTACCTTGCCGAAGTACTCACCAGAGCAGCCGGACGTGTCAGAAATGGCAGTGCAGCCCTCAAGGAGGCGTACCGCACGGCTGCCAAATCGATCGATTCTGAAGTGTACTATGCAAGGGCGCTCCGCGCAGTCGAGTAAGATCTCTCCACTGCACAGCTAATTACGTAGCTTTAGGCATGCTGTCCCGTCAGGTACTCGCTCCATTGTCGTGGCGCACAGCGGCCACCATCGCAGCCATCTGCACACCCCTCGGTGTGCTGGTGCTGTTGTATCTCCACTTCAGCCGTTCCGGCACTTTGCCAGGGTTGTTTCAGATGACGGCCCATTACCTCATAAGCATGGTGGTAATGAATCTCTGCGGCATCGTCATCTGGCAGGCCGATGCATGGCTGGACCGCCGCCTCTCATGGAAAGAGCGCTTTCTGGCGCGCCTGCTCTCCGGCACAGTGCTCAATGTACTTATCGCCATACTCATCGGCCTGGGCATTGCCGATCTGGCGCTGGATCTCGATATCAACGACGCGATCAAACTTATCATCCTCGCTGTCCTGGGTGTGCTGATCTATGAGATCTTCTATGGCTGGTTCTATTCCTATCGCTACTACGCCCACCACCAGGTCGAATGGATCCGCTCGGAACGGTGGCAGATGGAACTGCAATTTGAGTCACTGAAAAGCCAGATCAGCCCCCATTTCCTGTTCAATTGCCTCAATACCATTTCCTCTCTCATCTACAAGGACACACGACTTGCCGAAGAGTTCATTCGAAGGATGGCTGATACTTTCCAGTATGTGTTGTCGCATCAGCGCCGGACTTTTGTTTCACTCCAGGAAGAGATCGAATTTGTCAAGGCGTATTACTACCTCCTGCAGGTGCGATTTGAAAATAACCTCAAACTGGAAATCAATCTCCCCAAGAGCCTTATGGACTCGGCCATACCGCCGCTGACTTTGCAAATGCTCATTGAAAATGCGGTGAAGCACAACGTCATCAGCGCCGAACAACCACTGCTCGTTTATATCACCGCCAGGGACAATACACATTTGAGAATCACCAACTCCAAAACCACGCCGCTCAGCAATCAGGACGGCTTCAGGGTCGGACTTGACAACATCCGCAAGCGGTACGCCTTCTTTACCTCCGCCGCAGTTGTGGTTCGCAATGACGAGCGATTCATGGTGGAATTGCCTGTACTTAACCGCCCCAATGGAAGCGCTGCATGAAAAGGGCGTTCATACATAATCCGTACTTCCGCATCATTTCACCTCTCGTGCACGGTGTGCTCGTGTACTTTCTGATCTTGCTTGTCAACAACAGGATTCAGGAAATTGCGGAAAGTTTCAGTAACCAGGAGGTCTATGTTTGTATTGCACTCAGTACCCTCTGCCTCGAAACCATGCGGATGGGAGCCATCGGCACCCGAAAGTGGATGGGCCGTACCGTTGTGATTGCACAGGTGCTCATCAGCCTCCTGCTTGTGCTGACGGTGGTCTATGCCGGCATTGCCGGCTACTATCGCTGGGTGGAGCATTTCAGTGTCACCTGGTCGGAGTTGCAGATGTTCATGCTCGTATACGGATTCACAACCCTGCTTTATCAGGTGCTGCTGATCAGCAACGAACTGCTCATCCGTGAAAACACCCGACAGCTTCAAACGGAAGAACGACTCAGGGAAAAGGTAGAGGCAGACTTCATTGGTTTCAGGCACGATATCAACCCGGGTCTGTTGTATGGCAGCCTCGAAAAATTGCTGTTGCTGCTTCACCGACATCCCGACCGTGCTGAAGAGCAGGTAGATCTGCTGGCTGGCATCTACCGGTATCAACTGATGAACCGCAACCGTGAACTGGTGACGCTGGAAGAAGAACTCGCGGCGGCCGAGTTGCTGCGCCAGTTGCTCGGTACCGATACCGCCCGGATTGAACTGGCGTGTTCGAATGACCTGAACCGAAAATCCTATGTGGTGCCCGGTGCCGTGTTGGCAGCGATGGATGCCATGGTGCGCAATACTCTTTTTACCGCTGACGCGCCTCTATCCATTGATTTGTATCAGGAAGATGACGAGTACTTTGTCATGCATCACCGCATCAACGACCGGTTGGTGATTCATGAGGAAAGCCTGAAGACTTTTGGCCGGCTGCAACGCGCTTATTCATTCTTCAGTGACCAGCCTTTTGTGCAGGTTCGCGCAGGAGTCGATAATTTTGTCAAGTTTCCGGTGATTGAGCCCGCGGACGAGCCACACACCACAATCCACGAATGAAAGAGAACCTGCGCATATTGATAGTGGAAGATGAAGGTCCCGCCGCGGAAAAGCTGGAACGTTACCTGCTTCGCTACCAGCCTTCCCTGAAGGTGGTAGCCCGGCTTGCAGCCGTGTCAGACTCTGTGGAGTGGCTGCGCACCCATCAGCAGGAAGTGGACCTGATCTTCATGGATATTCAACTCCTCGATGGACTCAGTTTCAGAATCTTCGAACAGGTACGCGTGGAACGACCAGTGATCTTTGTCACTGCCTTCAACGAATACGCCCTGGAAGCCTTTAAAGCGAACGGCATCGACTACCTGCTCAAACCAATCACTTACCCGGACCTGACTGCGAGCCTCGACAAGTACGACCGGCTGCGGGATCAATTCGCTTCCAACGCAGGGAAGATCATGGCTATGCAGCAGTCGCTGTCATCGGGAGTGCCGGTATACAAGAAGCGCTTCATGGTGAAACTGGGCGAACACATCCGTTCCGTCACGTCAGACCAGATCGGACTGTTGTACGCCGATGGGAGAGAAGTGTATCTGATAACCGGCGACAACAGGAAATTTATCGTAGACTACACGCTGGAGGCCCTGGAGGAAGTTCTCGATCCTGCCCAGTTCTTTCGTGTCAATCGATCCTATATGGTCAGCATACACCATGTGCAGGACGTCATGGTCTACTCAAACAGCCGGCTCAGGATCACACCCACAGTGAAATGGGATCAGGAGATCATTGTGAGCCGTGAAAAAGTCGCCGACTTCAAACATTGGTTCGACGGCAACAACTAGTCCTTGAGTCTCACCCGCAAGAGGTAGTTGTCGGCCGTGATGTAGAGATAGTCCATTGCGGTGTCGAGCCCGCAATTGGCCGTGGAAGCCGGTAACCGGATGCGACCAATCACTTTGCCTTCGAGCGTGAAGATCATGATGCCTCCGGGACCACTGGCGATGAGGTAGCCGGCGGGATGCATCTTCATGCCATCCGGCGATCCGGGTGCAGCCGCCGCTTCCCGTGAAGCATCGTAGAAGATCCGGCCGCCTGCCACGCTGTCTGCCTTTAGTTCATAGGCGTACCACCTCGGCTTTTCTGGATCTGAGTTGGCAACGAATAGCGTGCCCTCGTCCGGTGACAAGGCAATGCCATTGGGGCGCGTGAGGCTGTCGGTCAACAACCGGACTTTGCCCTCTGCACTTACCCGGTACACACCCTGCCATGCAGTTTCTTTCGATGAATCCTGGTCGTTCTTCAGCAGGCCGTAGGGCGGATCGGTAAAAAAGACATTTCCCTGACGGTCCATGACCAGGTCGTTCGGACTATTCAGCCGCTTGCCTTCAAACTTGTCAGCTATCGCAGTGAATGCGGACTGCGGATGAAACAGATCGGCCTCCATCCGTGCGATGCGCCGGTCACCGTGCTGCGCCAGATACAGTTGGTGATTTCTGATGAGCAGTCCATTCGAGCCAGGTTCTCCACCCCGCGGCACTGAGCCGGTATAGCCGGAAGGAGTGAGATAGATTTGCAGGCCCCCTTTTTCAGACCATTGATAGATTTTATTTTCAGGCACATCCGAGAAAAGCAAAGCCTGCAGTGTGTCTGACCACACCGGGCCCTCACTCCACACAAAGCCATCGGCAAGTACTTCGATCTTTGAGGTGGTGTCGAGCAACGCATCCAGCGCAGGATCAAGCCTTTCGATGGATCCGATGGATTGACGCGCCGGTTGACTGCAATGGGTGACCGATCCGGCCAGGATCAGCAGGATGATGGA
>JAIBBB010000079.1 GCA_019694905.1 Cyclobacteriaceae bacterium | reverse complement strand
AACCTCAGATGAGGAAGAGCGATTGCTCTCACTGAAGTCCTATGAGGTTCTGGATACTGCTACCGAGCCAGAGTTTGATGAGATTGTGGATCTCGCTGGCAGAATTTGTGCTGCGCCTATTTCACTCATCACCTTCGTTGACGACTCAAGGCAGTGGTTCAAGGCCAGCAGGGGATTGGATATCGCTGAGACTTCAAGGGATGTGTCATTTTGCGCTCATGCCATTCTGCAGGACCAGCTGATGACCGTTGAGGATGCTTGCCTGGATGCCCGATTCAAGGACAATCCACTGGTGACCGGCGAGCCCCAGATCCGCTTCTATGCGGGTATGCCTCTCATTACACGCGAAGGTCACCGACTGGGAACTCTTTGTGTGATTGACCGGAAACCAAGGCCGCCGTTGAACGCGGAACAGGCAGCAGCGCTCAAGGTACTTTCCAAACAGATTGTGACCATGCTCGATCTGAGGCTGAGTCATTCTGTGCAGCAGTTCACCACCCGCTCACTGGAACACCTGGCCTCCATCGTGGAGCAAAACCGTGATTCCATTATTTCAATGAGCCCCGACGGCATGATCCTCACCTGGAATCAGGGGGCAGCCATGACGTTTGGTATTGAAGCACCAAATGCAGTAGGGCGATCGATCGATGAGGTTTTGTTTGAAGCGGGATCACAGAATCTTCGCCAACAAATACTCACGGCGGTTCATTCGGATGGCGTATGGCATCAGGAGATCATCTTCCGTCAACCCGATGGCAAATTGATACACACGTCCGCCTCAGTATCTGCCCTGTTGAAAGCAAAGCAGATTTACTGCTACGTGATTCAACTGCAGGATGTATCCGTGCGCAAGGCACTCGAAGCGCAATTGAAGGAATTGAATGTTCTGCTGGCTGGTCACATGCCTGAGGGATTGAGGGAAATCAGAGACGAGAGAAGCTTCGCTGAGTTCATCATCAACAGCCTCCCCGGAATTTTCTACATGTTCGATGAACACGGTCACTTTCTGCGCTGGAACCTGGGATTGGAAATGGTAAGCGGATACTCCGCCGAAGAGATTGCCGGCATGCATCCTCTCGATTTTTTTGATGTAGACAACCAGCCGAAGATCGGGGCAGCGATTTACCAGGCCTTTGCTGATGGAAGCGTGATGGTCGAAGCAACCTTCCGTACCAAGAACAATCAACTATTGCCGTACCTGTTCAATGGCTTCAGCGTTCGCCACAATGGTCAACGCTGCCTCCTGGGTATGGGCCTGGACATTTCGGAGCTGTCAGCCTACAGGCAGGACCTCGAGAAACTGGTCGATCAGCGCACTGCTGAATTGCAGGAATCGCTCCATAAGCAGAAAGAGTTGCTGGCAATGCAAAGTCAGTTCATCACGATCGCCTCACACGAATTCCGGACACCGCTTTCTACCATCAATCTGTCTTCAGGAGTACTGAGACGACACTGGGGCAAGCTCTCCCCCGCCGAAGTGGATCGCAAATTTGACCTTATCGAAAAACAGGTCCGACACATGGCCCACCTGTTGGATGATGTACTCACCGTCGGAAAAATTGAAGCCGGGAAATGGAACCTGACCCTGGGCAATGTATCGGTGGTAGATTTTGTTTCAGAGATAGCCGAAGAAATCGGATACCTTACCAACGACAGTAACCCGATCCAGCTGCAACTCGAGCAAGTCCCCCCTTTCATTCATACGGATGACAAGTTGTTGCGCAATATGTTGCAAAACCTGCTGACCAATGCCGTGAAATTCTCACACCCCGGCGATGTTATTACCGTGCGATTGGCCGGCGCTCCAACCTCACTGACGATCGAAGTAAGCGACCACGGAATAGGAATTCCAACTGAAGACCTCCCACGAATCTTTCAGCCTTTTATCAGGGCAGAAAATGCAGCCCATATTCAGGGTACCGGACTGGGTTTATCAATCGCCGCAAGGGCCGCTGAAATTCTGGGCGGCTCCATTCATGTTGAAAGTCAGCTAAATCAGGGATCCAGGTTCACTGTTAAAATCCCTCTGGAACCAGCGTCTCGTTAACCTGCCTTGCTACTCAAATGAAGTACGTGATCCGGATAGTACCAACCTTACTGCTGCTGTGCGCTGCCTCATGGGCGAATAGCCAAACCACCGTCATCAGGAATATTCACCTCATCACAGGAAGTGAAAACAGGGTGATCCGCGATGCCCAGGTAGTTGTACAGGGCAGAATCATTCAACAGATTGGAAAAACCGGTGACCCCATCCCATCCGGGGCTACCGTTATTGACGGACAGGGTTACTACCTCATGCCGGGTTTGATCGATTGCCATACCCACATCGACAACCTGGCCGCGGCACAGCGCGCATTGCATTCCGGTGTGACCACCTACCGGACGGCAGGCGTGAGCGCGTTTCAGGATGTTGCGCTGGGTGAACTCAGTCGCACGGGAAAAATTGCCGGGCCTGATGTAATAGCTGCGGGTACATTCGTTACGCCCCAACTCGGCGAGACCATTCTTGGAGACTTGCGCTACAGCGAATTAATCGGTGGAGTTCAAACCGATGAAGAGCTGCGCAAGATCGTCCGGATCAACATTGAGCGAGGTGCCAAAGTGATCAAGACAAGGGGCACAGAACGGGCTGGCCTCCCCGAAACCGATCCACGCAAACAGGTATACACCGAGCACCAGCTTCGGGTAATTGTTGAAGAAGCTGCCCTGAAGGGTATCCCCGTGATGGTGCACGCACATGGGGACGAGGGTGCCCGCGCAGCGGTGCTTGCCGGAGCGCGAAGCATTGAACACGGAACCTTTTTGAGTGACGAGACGCTTCAACTCATGAAAGAACGCGGAACCTTTCTGGTGCTCACATACATTACACTGGAAGACCTCACCAAACCCGGCGGCGATTACAGCAATCCGACACTTGAACTTCGGGGTCGTTACATGATGCCCATTGGCGAAAAGGTCTTTCGCAAGGCACTTTCACTGGGCGTGAAAATTGCCACGGGGGCAGACAATGATTACGCTCCACACAGCACCTCCCGTATCGCGCTGGAGTGCGAGCACTATGTTCGCATGGGTATGACTCCCTTCCAGGCCATCCAGTCAGCCACCACGGTTGCTGCAGACCTCTTGATGGTTGCAACTACTACCGGCAGGATTCAGTCGGGGCTGGAAGCCGACATGATCCTGTTGCCTGGCAACCCGCTCGAAGATATCAGAGTCCTTCAGGATGTCCTGATGGTCGTCAGTAACGGCCAGATTGCCCTCCTGAGGATTCCCTTTGGAAAGGAGCAGAAATGACTCCTCAATAAACTGTCAATCAATAATTTAGAATTGAAAACGGCGGTTTCATCAGGACTTGTCCGGCTCACAATTCACTGAAACTCAAGCGTTCAACTGATCAATATCATGTTATCACCTGTATCACTTTGCTATTTATGCCGTAGGAAGCATTATGATGCAGGAGGCGGCTATTATTCAAATGAAAGACGAAATCACCGGTTGGAAGAAACGACTGGATGCTCTTCAGCATGAGAATGTGCACCTCAAGAACCAATTGTCTGAGGTCCTCAAAGATGATATCTCGTCGGTGGTGCTGGAAACCGCAGAATACTTCCAGAACATCTTCATTCGGGAAGATGAAACCGTGAAAAAACTGAAGGAAGAACTCAATCAGATGCTCGGACTTCTCAGCAGCGCCAAAGAATCAGAGATCTCAAAATTTGCTGCTATCCGCGGCAAACTGAAAGACAAGATTGAATCCAATCAGCAGCACTTTCAGGAACTGAAATTGAAGTTTCAGGAATACCTGAGAACCGCCCAGTAGGTCCTGATCAAAAGATCCATGCTCCTGACCCGCTGCCCTTTCAGCATCGGTACTTCCATATTCCTGAAATCAATGGTCTGAATCAGTTGACCAGATGTTCCAGTTTGGTTGGATTCAGAATGGTGATGTGTGTACCCTTGATTTCAATGAGCTTTTCATCCTTGAAATCGCTGAGCGTTCGAATCACTGACTCGGTCGCAGTACCACAAATGGCGGCGAGATTCTCACGGCTGATACCGAGCGTTGATTCGCTGTACTTTTTCTGAAGCGTCATCAGCGCATTGGCAACCTTCTTGCGGAGTGAATTGTAAGCGAGATTGAGCAGTTCTTTTTCCTTTTCAATGACATTGTTGGCCAGCAGGCGGACAAATTTCAGGGACACTTCACGGCTGCCGTTCATCAGGCGATCAAAGTCCTCCCTGGGGATGAGTGCCAGTTCGCAGTCATCCATGGCCTCTGCCGTTTCATTGTATTTGCCCCCCTCGAGCAACGGCACATAGCCGAGAAAATCACCTTCCTTGTAAAGGCCAACTACCAACTCCTTGCCCAACTCATTGGTCTTGTAGGCGCGGACCATGCCCTTCTGAACATAGTAGAGCCGGGACGGGAGGTTGCCCTCCATGTAAATGATCTGCTTTTTCTTGTACTTGTTGACTGTCCGGCCATCGGTCAGTGACTTCATCCCTGACGCAGACATCAGTTCATTCAGGCCATTGATGTCGGCGGAAAGATCCTGACGCAGCAACTCCACTTTCTTCAGGCGACCTTCAATGGCGTTGAGCAATTCCGTCCCGTTGAAGGGCTTGGTGATGTAGTCATCCGCCCCCAGATCCATACCCTTGCGCAAGTCTGACCGCTCGGTTTTGGCCGTGAGGAAGATAAAAGGGATATGTTGCGTCTCCGGGTTCTTCTGCACAGCGAGTAGTACGCCGTACCCGTCGAGCACCGGCATCATGATATCACATACGATAAGGTCCGGTTTCTTCTCCAGCGCCAGCTCCACACCCTTCTTCCCATCCGGTGCAGTCAAGACTTCATAGTGGGCGAGTTCCAGAATCTCAGCGGTATTCTCGCGGATGTCTTCATTATCTTCAATCAGGAGTATCTTTTTCATGGCTATTTTAAATTAAAGGTAATAATGAATTCGGTACCCTTGCCCAATTCACTGTTAAACTCAATGATTCCGTCCAATAACTCTACATACTTGGACACGATGTGCAGGCCCAGACCTGTACCCTGAATCTCTGTTGCGTTCTTCGCCCGGAAGAAGCGTTCAAATAGGTGTTCCTGGTCTTCCTTCGAGATGCCAATACCCTGGTCGCGTACGCTGAGCCGCAGGCTCTCACCAGAATTCACGGTCCGCATGAGGATCGTGCCTCGTTCCGGTGAAAACTTGGAGGCGTTTGATATCAGGTTCATGGCAATGTGTCGCAGCAGATTGCTGTCTAGTGTAATAATCTCATTACCAGTATGTTCGTAATCAATGGTATTCTGTCGGCCCAGCCCTTCCTTGAGGTCTTTTGCAAGCTCGCCCAGGTATTCACGCAGGTTGAACTCCGTAAGCTTGACCTGTATTTTGCCTTCTTCAATCTTGCCCACCGACAGGAAGTCATTCAGAATGTCGTTGAGCAGGTTGACCGAACTTATAATCCTGGCAATGTGCTTCTCCCGCTTGGGCTGGTCTTCGGTAGTGGTGTACTTTGACAGCAAATAGGTCGAAGAAAGCACCGTGCTGAGTGGGGTCCGGAATTCATGCGAGGCGATGGACACAAACCTGGACTTCAGTTCACCCAGCTCCTGCTCCTTCCGCAGGGCTACCCGCAGCTCCTCCTCTGCCTTCTTGAGCGCAGAGATGTTCTTGGTAAGCAAACCGATGCGGTCGATGGTGCCGTCCAGGTTCCGGATCGGGAAAGCATCCAGTGCATACAAATGGCCATCCAACGGCCCAAAGAGTTCGAAGTCGCTGAAACGCTCACCCTGAAACACGCGTGCCAGCTGGTTGCGCACCTCGGCCCAGCTTTCATCAGACAACCATGGGAAAATGCGCTTCCCGATCAATCCCTGCGGATTGGTTTTGGACAACTTGTGGAACTGGCCTCCGGTAAAGACGTAATTGTAGTCTTTGTCAATAATGTTGATGGATCCTTCCGGGTAGTTGTCTACCATCTCATTGAACATCTTCTGGAACTTCAGGAGCGCAAACTCCGCTGCCTCGGTCGCCTTGATTTTGTCCTTCAGTTCGAGAATGATCTCCCTCAATTGAAGGGAACGTTCATCGACTTTGCGTTCCAGTTCCTCATTCAACTCCCGCAGTTGATTCTCAGCCTGCTTCCGCCGGGTTATGTCGTTGATAAATGCTATGACAAAGATCTCTTCCTCCTGCACAAAATGCCCCAGGGAGACTTCCACAGGAAACTCGGTGCCGTCCTTCTTTACTCCACTCAGGTCGCGGCCTATGCCCATGGGCCGGTTGGAGGGCGACTGGGCGTACGAATCCCGGAGATTGACATGCTTGCGCCGGACCCGCTGCGGCACGAGGTTATCAATATTCTGCCCGAGCAGTTCTTCCTCTACCTGATAACCGAACTGGCGGATGGCAAACGGATTGATCATCCGGATGACTCCTTCCTTGTCGACAAGCAAAATGCCAACACTGGCGTGATTGAACAGCGCCTCTACCAGGTGATTCTTTGACAAGCGTATCTCTTTCCGGATCATATATAACATCCGAAAAGTACCCAAATTTCCAGTTCCGCTGAAGGCCTGCCACTGACAATGATCATAGAGTTTCATAGCCGGCGTCACACGGCCAGGTGTCCGGCCGCTCTATTTTGCCATCGACTGGAAGTAGAAAATACCGTTTAATGTTATAAGGGACCGAATACCGGAACCTGAAACAAAATGAACGCGAATACTAAACCAAAATGTTATGAAAAAGATACTGGTGCCCTGTGATTTCTCCGACCAGGCCGTGCAGGCCTTCCGGTTCGCTTGTGAGATTGCCCGTGAAAGCAAGGGTGAGGTACGCTTGCTTAACATCGTTGAACTTCCCGTGCTGCACGATTCCGTGCTGATGCCTACGTTGTATTTTGAGGAAGCCTACCTCAAGGACTCCCGGGAGAACGCCGAGAAGAGTTTTGAGAAGATGATCAGTAAATGGGCCAAAGATGACCAGAAAGTGAAGGGCCACGTTGAGTTTGGTGCAGTCACCCCTACCATCGCCCGATTCATCAAGGAACACAAAATTGACCTGGTGATTATGGGCACCGCGGGCGCCAGTGGACTGAAGGAGTTTCTGGTGGGTTCGAACACGGAGAAAATTGTACGTTCCTCAGCGGTTCCTGTGATCGCCGTGAAGAAGTCTGCCAAATCCGCATCCATCCGCCACATCGTTTTCCCGAGTGTGCTGACCATTGAAGAAGACGACATCTGCACAAAGGTTCGGGCGTTACAGAACTTTTTCGGGGCCACCCTGCACATTGTATTCATCAACACTCCGTCTGGCTTCCGTCGGGATGCGGAAGTGAAGCAGGAGTTGACCGATTTTGCCAAACGGAATCAGTTCAAGAACTATACCATAAACGCCTACAACGACTACGACGAAGAATCGGGTATCCGGAATTTTGCCCATGAAGTGGGTGCCGATTTGATCGCGATGGCCACCCACGGTCGACGGGGCATCAGCCACCTGATGAACGGCAGCCTGGCGGAAGACATTGTGAACCACGTCGATTGCCCCATTTGGACTTGTGTAGACAAATAACAACATTCAACTTTTGGAATCAGTAACAACGACCAACCTGGCGCCTGTAACGAACAAGCTGGCCTGTTATCACTGTGGGCAACCCTGTGAAGACGAAGTACTGAAGGTGGACGACAAATCCTTCTGCTGCCTCGGATGCAAGACCGTTTTCGAGATTTTGTCCGAAAACAATCTTGGTGACTACTACAAGCTGCAATCGGCTCCGGGCCAGCAGCAACTGCGCCCTTCCACCAACTTCGAATTCCTGGACAATGAAGAAGTCCGTCAGAAACTGATCGAATTTGAATCAGAGGGGTACGCCAAGGTGACACTCACCGTGCCCGCCATCCACTGCGCCTCATGCCTCTGGCTGCTGGAAAATCTTTACCGGATCAACCGGAATATTTTCCGCACAGAAGTCAACTTTCCGCGCAAACGGGTCACGTTGTTCTTCAATCCAAAAGGTATTGACCTGAAAGGAGTGGTGCAGTTGCTGGACAAGATCGGCTATCCACCCCACATCACGCTCAACGCGCAGGAGGAACAACAGCGCCCGTCATACAACAAGAAACTACTTCTCAAACTGGGCGTGGCTGCCTTTGCTTTCGGCAACATCATGCTGCTCAGCTTTCCGGAATACCTTGGCCTGGCCGAAACTGAGCAACAATTCAAGTGGATCTTTTCACTGTTGAACATTGCTCTGTCCCTTCCGGTTGTATTTTACAGTGCATGGGACTACTTCACCTCTGCCTGGAAGAGTTTCAGAATCCGGCAGATCAACCTGGACGTGCCGCTGGCCATTGGTATCGCAGCCTTGTTCCTTCGCAGTCTGTATGATATCTACATGGGCACCGGCCCGGGGTACCTGGATTCGCTGGCCGGACTCCTGTTCTTTCTCCTCACAGGCCGCTGGTTTCAGAACCTCACCTACGAGAACCTGGCGTTCGACCGCGATTACAAAGCCTTTTTTCCATTGGCTGTCTCAGTTGAAAGCGACCAGGGGATCTCTACATCGCTGGTCGTCAACCTTCAGAAAGATCATGTGATGCTCGTCCGCAACCAGGAAATTGTTCCGGCAGACAGCGACCTGCTCGACGAGGAAGCACTGGTTGATTACAGCTTTGTTACCGGTGAAGCAAGACCTGTGCTGCGCCGGAGGGGGGAACACGTCTATGCCGGTGGCCGGATTGTGGGCAAACCCGCACGCCTTATGGTCACACGGAGAGTTTCCCAGGGTCACCTCACCTCGCTCTGGAACAATGAGGTGTTCAGAAAGTCGGATGAAAGCCGGTACAAACGCATGATTGACCGGACCGCCACGCGATTCACCTGGGTGATTCTATCACTCGCTGTTGGCTCCGCCATATTCTGGTACCTCAACGACGCCTCGCAGGTGTGGCTCGTGGTGTCCTCCATCTTGATTGTTGCGTGCCCCTGTGCACTGGCACTTTCTGCCCCATTCACCTACGGCAACATGCTGCGGGTATTTGGCAACCATCACTTCTATCTCAAGAATGCCGACGTGATTGAGCGGATGGCTCAGGTAGACGGTATTGTTTTCGACAAGACAGGCACCATCACCAACGGGAGTGCTGCGACAGTTAGTTTCAAGGGGCAACTGAATGACGGTGAGCAGGAATTGATCCGTGCATTGACCGCAGGATCGGCGCACCCTTTGAGCACCCTGATTCACCGGCATCTCGAAGGCGTACCGCAGGGTGCTGTTACCTTGAATGGCTTCAACGAAGTGCCTGGCGCGGGCGTGGAAGGCATGGTCAATGGGCACCACGTCCGCATCGGATCAGGCGCCTGGTTGGGCATGGAAGAGATCACCACCGATGTGCAGTCGACGCGGGTTTATGCCTCCATCGACGGGATACCCAAAGGTTATTTTGCCATTGGCTCCCGACAGCGTCCCGGCCTGTCCGAATTGCTTCAAAAACTGGGCAAGAAAAGTCTGGCCCTTCTCAGCGGCGACAATACCGGCGACCGCGAACGGATGTCAGCGATTTTCCCGCAAGAAACAGAACTCCGCTTTAACCAGGGTCCGCAGGAAAAACTGGACTACATCCGTCAGCAGCAGGACAACGGCCGCCATGTAATGATGATCGGCGACGGCCTTAATGATTCTGGAGCCCTGAAGCAGAGCCATGTAGGCGTGGCCGTAACGGACGACACAGGCTTCTTTACCCCGTCCTGCGATGCCATCCTGCAAGGGTCGCAGTTACCCGCACTGAGTGAATTCCTGCAACTGGCCAGGCAGGCTTCTACGATCGTGAAATTGTGCTTTATCATTTCCTTCCTCTACAATGTGGTGGGACTCAGCTTTGCAATCAGCGGTCACCTGACACCCCTGGTAGCCGCGATCCTGATGCCCGCCAGCAGCATCACCGTGGTAAGTTTTACTTCCGCGGCCGTCTGGTTTGTTTCCCGTAACTTTCAGAGACCCCGCAAATGATCATCGTAGGATTCCTGATTGGCGTTAGCCTGACGATTGCCCTCGTCTTTCTGGGCATCTTCATCTGGAGCATGCGCTCCGGCCAGTACGACGACACCTATGCCCCACCCCTGCGGATGCTCTTTGATGACAAACCGGTTGAGGAGAACAAGGCCGAAAACAAAGCTGATAACACTCGTTAGGTCCGACTTCCACACTGTAGCCTCGGTCCTCCGTCAGAATCCGGTGTCGAACAGGGATCATCGGTAGCCTGGAGGGACTGCCCTCAATTCTGGCTGATCAATATCAGTTGGGTCTGTAATAACCGTCATGAAGGCCGCTAAGCCATCCCCATATTTTTATGGCCATAACTAAGCCTTCAATACACTATGGAACTCGAAAAGATTCACTATGACAACAAGATTGTCAAGGCCTTCCTCATCGCCTCAGTCCTGTTCGGGATTGTGGGGATGACCGTGGGGTTGCTGGTGGCCATCCAGCTATTCTACCCCGTGTTCAATTTTGATTTTCAGTATACGACCTTCGGTCGGATACGCCCGCTCCACACCAACGCAGTCATCTTTGCGTTTGTGGGTAACGCCATGTTTGCGGGCGTGTACTACTCGATGCAGCGTCTGCTGAAAGCAAGGATGTTCAATGACACCCTCAGCTGGATTCACTTCTGGGGCTGGCAACTGATCATTCTGTCAGCTGCAATTACCCTGCCGCTGGGCATCACCACCGCCAAAGAATATGCAGAACTGGAATGGCCGATTGACATCGCCATTACGCTCATCTGGGTAGTATTTGGCATCAACATGATCGGAACGATCATCAAGCGCCGCGAACATCACATGTACGTGGCGATTTGGTTTTATATCGCCACACTCGTGACGGTAGCGGTGCTGCATATTGTGAACTCTTTCGAAATGCCGGTGAGTCTCCTGAAGAGCTACAGCTGGTATGCAGGTGTACAGGATGCACTGGTGCAATGGTGGTATGGTCACAATGCGGTGGCCTTCTTCCTCACCACTCCCTTCCTTGGCATCATGTACTACTTTCTGCCCAAGGCTGCCAACCGGCCAGTGTACTCCTACAGACTCTCTGTTATTCACTTCTGGTCCCTCATCTTTATCTATATATGGGCAGGTCCACACCACTTGCTTTACAGTGCATTGCCCGACTGGGCGCAGTCACTTGGCACTGTTTTCAGCATCATGCTGATCGCTCCGTCGTGGGGTGGTATGCTCAATGGTCTGTTCACCCTTCGCGGTGCGTGGGACAAGGTTCGTGAAGATCCGGTTCTGAAATTCATGGTAGTGGCAGTTACCGCATATGGTATGGCCACCCTCGAAGGCCCGCTGCTCTCACTGAAAAACGTGAACGCCATTACGCACTTTACCGACTGGATCATCGCCCACGTACACATCGGTGGTCTGGGCTGGAACGGCTTCCTGATCTTCGGTGTGCTGTACTGGGTAATCCCCCGCATGTGGGGCACCAAACTGTATTCTACCCGTCTCGCCAACATCCACTTCTGGATTGGCACACTGGGTATCATCTTCTATGCACTGCCCATGTACGTCTCCGGCCTCACCCAGAGCCTGATGTGGAAAGAATTTACTGCTGATGGCTTCCTGACCTACCAGAACTTCCTGGAAACCACTACCAAGATTCTGCCCATGTACAAACTGCGTGCAGTGGGTGGTGGATTGTACCTCATCGGTGTGTTCATCATGGCCTACAACCTGATCAAAACCGCCGCCTCCGGTGCGTTCATCGCCAACGAAGCTGCTGAAGTAGCACCGCTGGTGAAAGCTTCTCACAAGCAAGGTTACTGGCACCAGGTACTGGAAAGCAAGCCCATCCTGTTCACCGTGCTTGCACTGGTTGCGATTCTCATTGGTGGTATCATTGAGCTGGTTCCGACCTTTATCATCAAGTCCAACATCCCTACGATCTCCAGCGTGAAACCCTACACTCCGCTCGAAGTTCAGGGCCGCGACATCTACATCCGCGAAGGATGCCTGGGTTGTCACTCTCAGCTTGTACGCCCGTTCCGCAGCGAAGTGCAACGCTATGATCCGAAAGATGGTGAGTACTCGAAGGCAGGAGAATATGTTTATGATCACCCGTTCACCTGGGGATCGAAACGCACCGGACCCGATCTGCACCGGATTGGTGGCAAGTACGCCGACAGCTGGCACTATCGTCACATGCTTGCGCCGAGCGAAGTATCCAATGGATCCATCATGCCCGCCTATCCCTGGCTGTTTGAACAGACCATCGACAAGTCGTCAACCGCAGCAAAGATCAAAGCACTTCGCATTGTGGGCGTGCCTTATGAAGAAGGATACGAATCACAAGCGGTCGCTGATCTCGAGAAACAGGCAGCTGGCATTGCAGCAGGACTGAAGAAAGAAGGCTATGAAACAGCAGATGATGCTGAGATTGTTGCCCTGATTGCCTACCTGCAGCGCCTCGGAAGAGACATTAAGGCAGACAAGACAGCTTCCAACTAAATCCTCAACAGCAACTGCCATGTACAAGGAAATACTCCGAAACATTGACAACATCGCCATCTGGCCGGTGTTGTCCTTCGTCATCTTCTTTCTATTCTTCCTGCTGATGCTGTGGTGGATCTTTTCTGTCGATAAATCCTATCTCGACGAAATGGAAGACAAGCCACTGCATGACGGAACACATCCTCAAACTGCTAATCCGAATCTGAAATGAAACGCATACTGATAATTCTGCTCACAATGGCTGCAGCCCTTCCCGTTGCAGCCCAGGATGCCTCGGGCGCCGCGTCGACCGACATCAACCTGTTGTTCTATATCACCACGGGCTTTATGTTCGTGGTGGCTATCCTCGTTCTGTTTGTCGCTGTTTACCTCCTGCAGGTAATCAACGTGCTTGCTAAGAAAGTGGAACAGGAAAGGGCTGCCCGCCAGGGCACTGCTTACCAACCTGAGCCCGGCTTCTTTGACAAGATCAACAACTGGCTGAACGATTTCGTCCCTGTTGAAAAGGAAACTACTATCCTGATGGACCACAATTATGATGGCATTCAGGAACTGGACAACCATTTGCCCCCGTGGTGGAAGTGGTTGTTCTATGTCACCATCATTTTCAGCGGCGTCTATCTCGTGGCCTATCACATCAGTGACAGTCTGCCCCTCCCCGCTTCAGAGTACGATCAGGAAGTGGCCTATGCCAATGCGCAGATCCAGAAACTGAAGGCTGCCAATCCGGCACCTGCCATTGATGAAGCCAATGTGACGGTTACAACCGACGTAGCGGCGCTCGCTGATGGCAAGACCACTTTTACCAGCATCTGTGCTTCATGCCACCTTGCTGATGGTGGTGGTGACATCGGTCCCAACCTTACCGACCAATACTGGAAACATGGTGGTTCGGCTACAGATTTGTTCAAAGTGGTGAAGAACGGCGTGCAGGGTACCAACATGGTGGCCTGGGGCAGTTCCCTCAGCCCGGAGAAAATCCGCAACGTAGTTAGCTACGTGCTGACGCTCCAGGGAACCACTCCCGCCAAGGCCAAAGCACCGGAAGGCGATCTGTATACCCCGCAAGGGACTACAACTCCTGCCGATACTGTAAAAACCCAGGCATCCCTGTAAGTCAAGTAGTAAATTTTGTCAGACGTTTCGAAAAGAGCTTTTAAGAGTTGTGATATGGTTGAGGAAGTTGATAAAAGAAGTACAGCGGACAAGATTTACGCGTACGATGATGAATTCAGAGACACGCTGACCACGGTTGACGCCAAAGGAAAGCGTGTCTGGCTCTACCCCAAAAAACCAAGCGGAAAATTTACAAACTACAGAATATGGTTGTCATATCTTTATTTTGTAATCTTGTTTGGATTACCATTTATCAAAGTAAATGGCGAACCATTTTTCTTGTTTAATATTATAGAAAGGAATTTTATCATCTTTGGTATGCATTTTGGCCCACAAGATTTTTACTTGTTTGCTATTGCTATGCTGATAATTGCAACCATGATTTTCAATCGTGTTGAGAGAACATTTATGGATACCGTGTAATTTCATAATTACTAG
>JAIBBB010000309.1 GCA_019694905.1 Cyclobacteriaceae bacterium | reverse complement strand
AACCGGGGTACGCCTGTTCCAGGTCTTTGACAAATTTCTCGTACTGACCATTCACGTCGAACAGGTTGGAGCGGAGGGACTTTTCTTCTTCTTCGCCGGGCTTCTGGGCAAGTTTCTGCGCGAGGTAGGCAATGGCAGACTTGAGATTTTTTTCTTCTTCCAGCAAGTCCTGAGGAATCCCGGCGAAGGACTTTGCTTCTGATTCGGCAATGGATTCCTGTAGAACAGCCGATTTACTTTTTTCAGCGAAATAGAATGCAAGTTCCTGATAGCGTCCGGGTCGCGTAGTCATTTCGCTGATCGCGATCGCCAGCCGTACGCCATCCTCATATACTTCATTCGCCAGGCTGCCGAGTGTGAGTTTGTCGCTCTCATCCTGTGCCTGATGGCGCAGGTTGTCAATCAGTGTGTCTGCTTCCTGCAGGCATGTCATTGACAGCGACAGGTCGGCGAGGCGAAGGCTCTTACCGAAATGGCGTCCTTCGAGGGCCTGCGCCTTGAGCATCAGCGAGTACAACAGGATGTTTCCGTTATAGCTTTCATCGGAATCCGGATTGCCGGACAGGCTGGTATTGCTGAAGCTGGCATGATTCGCCATGAGAGCCTCCTGAAAATTACTGAGGGCTTTGTCGTACTGCCGGTCGCCGAGATAGTAGATGCCGATCTGATTGAGCACCGCGGCCACATCCGGGTGCCGGTTGCCATAGGCGTTACGGTACATCTGCAGGGCCTGTTGGTAGTAACCGATGGCGGCGGTTCGGTTGCCCATGCTCTCATAAGTTTGGCCCAATTGGGAGAGTACGAGAGCCTGGTTAGGGTGACCAGCCGGATAGATTTTCTTCCAGATCTCGAGTGCGGTTTCAAAATTATTCACCGCATCGCCGTACAGTTTCAGTTTGCGGTAGGCCACGCCCATGTTGGTAGACGCGTATGCGATTTTGGGGTGCACGGCGGGGTGGAGTTGCTGGTAGGTGCCGAATGCCTTCTCGTAGAAGTTCAGTGCCTTCTCATCGTCTGCCTGGGCATAGACCAATCCGAGGTCATTGTAGGATGCGGCAACTGCTTCGTGTGTTGTGCCGAACAATTCCTGTCGCATTTGCAGGGCGATGAGGTGGTAGTCTTCTGCTTGTTTGATTTTCCCGCTGTTCCAATACACGAGGCCGAGGTATGACAGGCAGTTGGCAGCCGCTTCACTGCGTGCGCTTCCGGCGTCCTGAAATTGTTGCCATGCGGCGAGGAGGTTTTCGCGTGCGAGGTCGTTGCGGCCTTTTCGCAGGTATAGCAGCCCAAGCTCGCTTCGGGCTTCGGCAGCGAGGGGTGCGTTGGGGAGTCCTTCGAACTGTTTGAGCAGTGTCTCTGCGAGGTTGAAGTCGCCGATGAGGGCTTTCACGCGGGCGAGCCGAAGTTGAGCTTTTGGATCCTGGGTGCGATCCATTTCTGCGGTGATGAGTTCGGTAGCTTCTTCGTAGCGTGCTTCTGCGATAAGTGAGTCAATGCGTGTAAACACCGACTGTGCGGTGGTGAAACCTGTACAGAGGGCAAGGCAGCAGGTGATCAGCAGCGTACGCATCAGAACCGGTACGAGTAGGTGAATGACATAACCAATTCGCGGGTGAGCCCGTCGGGGCTGAAGTTGCGTTGTGTGATTTTGTGACCAACGAGAAGTTTGATGCCTGACTTGACGTTGAAATTGTAGCCCGCGGTTGCAATCCATGACAGTGCCAGACCTTTACCTATGTCTCCGGCAGCGTTGGCGTTGCTGCGAATGCCTTTGAAGTTCGTGTATTCATCTGCGACAATCCGATAAATGGGTAGTAGGCCGAAGGAGCAGTTGAACCTTGCGAGCCGGAAGTTGCGCTCTGCGCGGAGCATCACATCGACGCCGCGTCGCAGGCTGGTGGCGTTGGCATACTGCTGCACGTAGGCGCGTTCATTGAGGTCAGTCAGTTGCCATTCGGCATTGTGCCAGTCGAACTGGTTGCGGTTCTGGTTGAGGGGCACCTGGATACCAGTGGCGAAGAGCCATTTTCGGTTGATCAGCGAAATACCGGAAATGAGGTCATAGGTGCCGAGGCTGGTCTGATAGTACATCGGCAGATGTCTTCCGTCGGCGTCGCGCAAGTCTGACTGGTTGGTAGGGATCTTGCTGCCGAGAGAGAAGTTGATGTCAAAGCGATCGGAGGCATATACGTTTCTTGTGAAGCAAAGTGAAATATCGCCAAGGCCGCCGGTGTGCGCGAGGCGGCCGTCGACCCATTGGTAAGGCAGTTTGACCTGAAATGAGTTGCGGTCGTTGAGTGAAAAGGAGAAGTCGGCGGTGACGCTTTTGACAATGGGAGTCAGCGTTGTCGTTCCGCGGTAGAAGCTGACGTCCATGGACCGCAGACGCAGATTGATGCGTTTGTTGTATGGCTGATCGGGTTTCATGGCCCCCATCGTGCAGAAGCCTGCATCGCTGCAACCCTGTGTTGCACCAACGAGGGGGAGAAGGAAAAGCACGAAGAACCAAACTGCCAGTTTTTTCATGGTATTGCTAAGATAGCCATTCCGGTGAATTATGCGAGCCCTGGCGCAGGCTGGCGGGGAAGTACTATCTTTGTTCCATGCATGCCTTAAACCTGATGACGCCGGGGATGATGATTACCCTGTTTGTAGGGACGATTGTTTGCATTGTGATCTTCAAAACAATCTTTAAAGTGAAGAAGTAGTCGACGGATAGCAGGCGGCTGCGGTTGAAAGGCTGTATTTTGAACCCTGAAAAAAACCCTTCGATATGAAAAAGTCATTTCTGTTTGTGTTCCTTTTTGGATGCTCCCTGCTGGTGCAGGCACAGAACACCTCCAAGACACTTGAATTGGCCGAGTTCAAGAGCATCTACAACAACTCCAACTATGTAGTCTACGTCAAGCAGACTAACAAGCAGGAAGTAAAGGTGGAGGCGGTGAGCGATATCTATCAGTTGACGGAAATCAAAGTGGAGAACGGGGTGTTGCTGATCAACGTGGAGCGGAAGCCCGACAATCCTAACAAGTCCATCTGGGCGAAGATTGACGATATCAAGCTCAATCCACTGATGAAGGTGTATGTGAGTATGAAGACTGTCAGTGAACTGGCGGTCAATGGCGGTGGAAAGATCATTTCGGAAAATTCTATTGCCTCTGACAACCTGCAGTTGTCTGTATCCGGCAGCGGATCGATCGACCTTGACATCAAGGGTAACCAGGTAAAGACCGAGGTAAGCGGTTCAGGCACGATTGGGCTCAAGGGTTACGCGTCCAACAATGAGATTCAATTGAGTGGCACGGGCAATCTGAACGCCTATGCCTGTGAACTTGAGACAGCGAAGATCAAAGTAAGCGGGAGCGGTGGTGCCGAGATCACGGTCACCAATAACCTGGATGCTATCGTGGTCGGCAGCGGTTCTGTGAAGCACAAAGGCAACACCAAGAACCTGACCAAGAAGGTGTACGGCTCAGGGGCTGTGGACCGCGCGTACTGATCGCGGAACTATCTTTTTGCGTATTTCTTCAATTCACCCTGAATCCATGACTTGGGCAGCCACTCTGTGCCCAGCATGACGCCTTCGATGTTGCGTGTCTGCCAGATGTCGTCGAGCGGGTTGCCGCTGAGCAGCACGAGGTCGGACACGTACCCTGCTTTCACTGCGCCGGTGTTGGCCGATTTGCCCAGGTATTTGGCAACGTTCACAGTGCCTGTGCGCAGTGCCTCGTAGGGCGTGAGCCCTGAGTTGACCAGGTAGTTCAGTTCGTGGTGGATGGAGAAACCTGGCACGTTGAAAACCTGTGGAGCGTCGGAGCCGAGCAGCAGCCCCACACCCTGGCGCTGGCATTCGAAGATCAGTCTCCTGCGCAGCTTCACATAGGCGGCTGCCTTGGCCGGTTCATAGGCCGCGTTGGCCATCATTGATTTTTTGGAGGCCACCCAGGCAGTCAGATCTTCCTGCTTCATGTACTTCATTTCCTGACCGCGCTCGAACACTTCAGAGGGCAGTGGTGCAAGCCATCGTTCTGCCAGCGCCTGCGTAGGCACAACCCACACGTTGTGGGTGCGAAGGGCGGTCATCAGTTTTCTTGTTTGTGTTGTGTCTGCGCGGTCCGCTACGAATATTCCGAAGAGGCCGGTCTTTTGTTCATCGAGGCTGTCGATGCCGGGCACCATGCCTTCTATGAAGCCGTCGAGGTGATCGATGGAAGAATAGCCGGCATCGATGGCTTTCCAGATACCCACGCGAAAGGAAACGTGGCCT
>JAIBBB010000078.1 GCA_019694905.1 Cyclobacteriaceae bacterium | reverse complement strand
GCAAACGGAATAAATGGCACAACAGCCCTGAAAGATGTGTTGGTCACAAACCAGTCAATCAGGTATGGGAGAACCAAAATAGAACTTGCTACCAGGAGCATAATGGCCGCCGTAAGTCCATTGTAGTACCGATTGATTTCCACTGTTGATCCGCTGACGGCCTGATCCCCATGCCGGGATAATATTCTTGGAAACAACGTGTTGTAAAGGCCTGCGATGACCAGATCGATCACCACAAGGCACTTCAGTGCAAAATCATAAACACCGAGGTCTGCCATGACACCCATCCAGGCCATGATCGGGCGGTCGAAATAGTTGATGATCCATTGCTGCAACTGGTAGGCATAGGATGAATGACCATAGCTGAATGTTGACTTCAGCAGCCTCCAGTCAAAGTGAACGCCAAACTCCGAAAATATCCTGAAGAGTGACCAAATTGACACAACACCCATCGCCACCATTCTTCCTCCCACCGGCCCCATCAGCGACGAGGGGAACCATGACAGTCCACCTATGGTCAGACCGGCGATAAGCACAAAAGCAACGAGATTCGAAGTCAGGTATTGCAGGGGGCGTTCCTGCGTCTGCATGAGGCTATTGTGCATCTTGAAAACCGATTGAAATACGGCCGTAGTGGCCGACATCATTCCAAACGGAAAGAAATTCAACTGCTGATTCCCTGCAAATCCTCCAAAAAGTATATCGCCAATCCAGGCGAGAATGACCGACACAACAACGCCAACCAGCAAAACAAACAGAAATGCAGTACTGATAAATCTTGCAAGTTTCTCCTTGTCCTTCCTGAACTCATGAAAATAAAGGTAGATGGATGCATCAAAGCTGTAGGTGACAACAATCTGAATCAGGATGGTAAATGTCAGCAGCACTGAAAGTGCACCAAAGTCTGCTGCAGAAAGAGATTTGACATAAAAAGGCAGGAGGATAATGGCACTCGCCATTGGCATTGCCCCTGCCACCGTGTATAATACAGAGTTCTTTATGAAGCCCCGCGAAATCATGAGGCATGAAGTTTTTTCAACACTTCCGTCAGGTTCTGCGTCAACGCCCGGCGCGAAAATTGGGCTGCCGGCTGACCTGATTGGTGTATTCCCACCCTCCAGTCTGAAAACATAGTGAGCAGGGATCTCTTCATCCCCTCCTCATCTTCGCGCTCATGCACAATTCCCAGGTGATGCTGATCAATAATCGATGCAGCATCGCCGTTGCGGGGGCCCATGCAGAAGATTGGATTTCCGGAAGCCATGTATTCAAAGAACTTGCCGGGCAGGTTCCCGGGTGCAATGGACGTGTAAGCGAGCACCAGCAACATAACGTCAGTCTTCCCATACCAGGCAAGCAGTTCCTGATGCGACAACTGACCAACAAACTTCGTGACTGCATTTAGTTCGTCGTCGGCAGTTACCCAGGCGACGAAAGCGGCATTCACCTGACCGATAAACTCAATCGCCAAATGATTCCTGAGCCCGGCGTTCTCCTGCATCGCCTTCCTGACGGCATTCATGAACGGGCGGGGATCGCGAAGCTCATCTACCACGCCCATATGCCTGATGGTAAAGCGTTGGGTGCGTGTATGCGTGATACCCTGGAAATCGGTTTCATCAAACCCGTTCGTAAGCAATTCAACCCGCCTGCCTGACAACGCTTCAAGCCTTCTGACATGAAAAGGTGCAATCGATGTTACCGCGTCGGCCTGGGTCAAGACTTGCCGCTCGAGAGACCGATGTCTTCCTCTGGCCCACCGGGTAAGCATCAATGTATCCAGCAAGTCCCACTCACTCCAGGGATCCCTGAAATCAGCAACCCACCTCAGATTGTCCAGTCGTTGCCGCAATCGCAACCCGATCAGATGCACGCTGTGTGGAGGGCCTGTCGTAATGATGGTGCGAATGCCATTTCTCCTGATATAGTCCTCAAGAAAAGTGACTGATGGTCTCACCCAACTGACGCGGGCATCCGGAATAAATACATTTCCCCGAATCCAAGTGGCGGCCTTTTGAAAGAGTGATCGCTTACCGGTGCTGATAAAATCCGCTGGCCGCGCTTTTTTGCCGGTCAACTTGGTGAGCCACTGAAACGCCTGGTACGGTTCCCAAATCGGAAAGTGAATGACATCAAGCGCCGGAGAAACATCCTTCAACAAGGATTCATCGCGGATGTCAAATGAAGGATTCTCCGGTGTAAAAACCACCGGTTCCCATCCAAATGAAGGAAGGTACTTCACAAACTTCAGCCAGCGCTGTACGCCGCTGCCACCTGAAGGAGGCCAATAATAGGTAATGATCAGTACTTTCTCCAATGGATCGCTTATCAATAACAAATCTAACCAAATCCTTGCCTTACCGGTACCGGATACCAACCCCTGCAGCAGAACCCAACTTGCCAGGTGTATAGGCCAGCTTGCCGTTGACATACACACGAGAAATTCCATCTGAAAACTGATTGGGGTTTTCCACAGAAGCCTTCCCCTTAATGACCACTGGATCCAACACTACGATGTCTGCCACCTGACCTTCGGCAAGAATACCGCGGTCTTTCATCGCAGGCATCACCAGGTTGCGCGGCAAAAGCGTAACCTTTTCCAACGCTTTTTCCAAGGGCATTCCTATATCGAGCATGTGGCGGATGGCAGTGGAAAAACACCCCGCACCACGAGGATGTGAATTCGCGTTCGGTTCATATTCAATACCGCCGTCAGAACCAATCATGCAGAATTCTTCCCGAAGTGCGAGATCCACTGTTTTGTCGAGGGGCAGTGTGCCCTCTGGTACCGCCGCAAGTTTGCTCATCCCCTTGTACCG
This sequence comes from Cyclobacteriaceae bacterium, assembly GCA_019694905.1. Classification (GTDB taxonomy): domain Bacteria; phylum Bacteroidota; class Bacteroidia; order Cytophagales; family Cyclobacteriaceae; genus ELB16-189. The sequence goes on along the minus strand of JAIBBB010000078.1, from coordinate 11,346 downwards.
GGCAAAACTCTCTTTGGTCAGTCGCTCGCCCGTGCCCACCAGCCGGAGGTCACTGTAAGTGAGGTTGTAACGTTGTTGCCATCCTTCGCCGTACCGTGCCGAACTCAGATAGGTGGCCCAATAAGAATACGGATACACACAACAGGTCATCGACAGACCGGACGCGTTGGCCGTCCGGATACGGTTCAATGCCTCTGCCATGTGGTAAGTTCCGCCAGTAGAATGAAGGTGGTCGATGTGCACATGCGCACCACTCTCACGGGCAATGCGAATCGCTTCATCCACTCCCTTCAACTCATCCTGCTCGGAGGAATATCGAAGATGAAGGAAAAAAGGACGTTGGTATTTCTTTGCCAGCCGGGCATATGACAATACCTCCTCGTAGGAAGTATTGGGCTGGTACTCCAGGCTGTGGGAGACTCCGAGTATCCCTTCTTCCAGCGTCTTCTCAACCTGCCGCTGGCGTTCTGTCAGGCTGCTCGTCCGCAGGCGAATCCGCATCACAAAAGTTGACAAACCGAAATTGATATAGTGTGGCATATTACCAAACTTCAGGTAGTACGCTGCACAATCAGGGGTTCCTCCATGCATCTGCAAAGCGGTGGTCACACCGTCAGAAACTTTGTATTTCTCAAATATCCTGTAGGTGCGTTCCGGATTGGCGGCATTATCCGCCAGCACATCGATGAATCCCGGTGCAACCACCTTTCCTGAAACATCCACAATTTCTGCACCTGTCATGGAACCGGGGGCACCCAGGTGAATTTTGCCTTCCCCAGTGATGCCCACATCAGGCGTTTGCCATCGACCCTCCAGGTACGATCGGCCGCCCCTCAACACTACCGCCAGGGGGCCCTGCCATCCACCCGCCGCGTGCGACGCCGCCGGAAACCAAAAGGGCAGCGTGGCCACAGCCGACCCTGCCTGTAAGAATTTTCTGCGCTTCATACTTTGAAATCTTTAGGTTCTACCATCACTGTCTCTTCCTTGTCAACGAATACCATGCCTGCAGGTGTATCCTTCTTTTTTCTCACATATTTGCGAGGTGTCACCATCACCGGGCACAATGATTCGTTCCTGCGCTTTGAATACCAGGCTGCAATTGATGCGGCCCGCTCAATCACATCACGGGGAAAGGGCTTTCCTGACTGATGTTTGATGAGCACATGCGATCCCGGCACATCTCTCGCATGCAGCCACAAGTCTTCCTTGTATGTGTACTGCTGCATCATGGTGTCATTAGCCTTTGCATTCTTCCCGATCAGAATCCGGAATCCTTTGAACTCGAATTGATGAAACGGAAGTGTTTCAGCGGGCTCATCGGCGGCTACCTCGCCGGCCCATTTGCGAATCACTGAGAGGTCGCTGCTCCCTTCCACTTCCTGACGGGCAGCCCGTAGTTTGTCCAGTTCTTCCCTTCTTGATGCGAGCAACGATGTGATGCGATCTGCTTCTGCCCTGGTCTTTCTCGCCAGCACATAAAAACGCTCTGCATTCTGATGCATTGTGAGTGCGGGGTCCAGGGGAATATTCCGGATCTGCGACGCCCAGACAGCCTCGTCGGCCGGATTGCCAGGCACAAGCCCCAGTGCGTACATGCCACCGGTGAGCAAATCAGCCCATTGTCCATACGGGAAAGACTCTGCCGCCTTTCGCTGTTGCCTTTCTGTTTCAGCAATGTAGCGCTCCACATGAGTAATCCGGTCAGCCAGTTGAGACAGCACACTTGCCTGCTCTCGCACCCAGCCTGCCGTGGTATGATATAAGTGAAAGAACCGCGTCACTGACGCCATCGGATCTGAAAACTCTTCTATTGCCTGGTCGCCCGGCAGCAGTGAAAAAACAGGAAGTCCAGATCGTTCCAGTATAAAGAAGCGCGGCTTCTCCATTGCGCTCAATGCCGACTGAACCATCTGCCATTGACCTTCCACAGAAGCCAGCTGATAGCCCGCCGCATCGAGGTACTCCCACACGCGCGGTCCAAAAGTGGGATACAACTTTCTGCCCAGTTGGCGGTGAATCGAAAAGTACTCCCATGACCAATCTATCTGCCGGACCAGTTGATCCGGATCAACAGACCAGTCCTGTTCGATGGCCTTCTTGAAGATTTCCGTCACCCTACTTTCACGCAAAAGCAAGGCGTTCCCGAGATTGCCATGCATTTTGAAAAGGATGGCCCACTCATTGTCAAATTGGATGGCAAAGGAACGGTCATTGGTTGTCAGCACGACACCTTGCACACTTTGCATCAGCGCATCGTTGAAGATATCAATTGTATTCTTTCTCGCCCTGGCAAATTCCTCAGGAAATGAGAGGCAGGAAAATGCCTGGCCGAGAGAAACCCTGATGAATAGCTTGTCCGTTGTATTCCTGAACTCCATCACGAGTTCATCCCTGGTTTGCGTGAAACAGGAAACCAACATCATACCCCGCAGGCGGGCCGACAATTGGGGCACCAGATGCCTGAAAAAGAAATAGTTGTTCTGCACCTTATACAGAGATAGTCAACCCGTCGAAGGCAAGACGGATGCCCTCCGGCATTTCTGTTTCAACCGTTCCGTGAAGGCCCATCTTGTGACTCATGTGAGTAAAATAGGTCAGCGGAACACCCATGCGGCGTGAGATGGCAATGGCCTCCTCCAGATTGAAGTGGGACACATGCTTCTCTCGCTGCAGTGCATTCAACACGAGCACCGTTGACCCCTTCACGAGCGCGATTGTTTCCTCAGAGATGTAATTCGCGTCGGTGATGTAGCTGAAGGAACCGATGCGAAAACCGAGCACCGGCAGGTTGAGGTGCATGACGGGCAAGGGAGTGACCTTGAGTGGCCCCACCTGAAACGGCTTTTGATCAATCTCCTTCAACTGCAGTCGGGGGATACCCGGGTAGGCGTTTGGCTCAAACGCATAGTGAAATTCTGCCCGGAGTTGGTCGTGTGTATTCCGGGTGCCATAAATGGGCATGTCGGCTCCTTGCCTGAAGTTGAAGGCACGAACATCATCGAGGCCAGCGGTGTGATCCTTGTGGGCATGCGTAAAAAGCACGGCATCGAGTTGCGTAACCGACTCCCGCAACATCTGCTGCCGGAAATCAGGTCCGGTATCAACTACGAGTGTTTGGCCGGCGGCCCGGATCAGTATGGAGGTGCGCAGGCGCTTGTCGTGAAAATCCAGCGAACGACAAACTTCACAATCACAGGCAATGACGGGTACACCCTGTGAAGTACCTGTTCCAAGAAAGGTAACCTGAAGGGTGGGCTCGCTCATCTATTGCGGCACTTCTGCTTTGGTTATCTCTTCGTACAGTTTAGCGCTCTTCTCAGTAAAACGGGTGGTATCCAACGCAACTGTCTTCAGAATATCGAGGAGGGCATTGATCTTGCCCTCCATCGTGTAGAATTTGTTAATGATCATGATCTTTTGCTCCCTGAGCAGGCAATAGCCGGATTTGAAATTGCCCTTTTCATACCGCAAGGTATAGTCAGACTCAGCAATCATATCCTCCAGCTTGGTCAAAAAGGCATTGGTATACTTGATCATGCGGGCTTGTAAAAATCTGCACAAAAATACTCAAAAAGCCTGAAACAGCCGATGCTTGGTCCTGTGCGCCGGTGTCCTAATTTTGCGCTGTGAGTACCCCGCTCCTTATTGTTGTTGGCGGCCCTACCGCGTCTGGAAAAACTTCACTGGCGCTTGACCTGGCCCGGCATTTCAGGTCCGAGATTCTGTCTGCGGATTCACGCCAATGCTACCGGGAATTGAACATCGGTACGGCCAAGCCAACGAGTGCAGAGTTGCAGGAAATCAAACACCACTTCATCAATACGCACTCCATCCAGGAGCGTTACAGCGCGGGGCAATACGGCACCGATGCATTCCAGGTGCTCCTGGACCGCTTCCAGGTCCACCCGGTCATGATATTGTGTGGTGGCTCCGGCTTGTACATCCAGGCGCTGCTGAAGGGTTTTGATGACCTCCCTGAAGTGCCGGCCACCTTGCGGGAGCGGTTGAGCGACGACTTCTCTGAAAAGGGCCTTTCATGGTTGCAGGCAGAAGTGGAACGCCGGGATCCGGCATTCTTTGCCAGGGCGGAAGTCCAAAACCCCCGCAGGCTGCTGCGCGCACTGGAACTGCTGGAAGTCTCCGGAAAAGCCATGGCTGACCTGCGCCAGCAGAAGGCCAGACAATTGCCCTTCAGGGTGGTGTCTCTTGGACTTAACCCGGGCCGCGAAGTACTCGCAGAACGGATTGATCATCGGACTGAACATATGGTGGCCGCGGGGCTGTTTGAAGAGGCCCGCCAGGTCATGCAGTGGCGGTCACATCAGGCACTTCAAACCGTGGGGTATGAGGAGCCTTTTGGCTACTTCGATGGACAGTGGAGCAAAGAGGAGGCGATTGAAAAAATCAAGATCAATACCCGTCAGTATGCCAAGCGGCAGATGACCTGGTTTCGCAAATACGGCGAGATGCAGTGGATTTCAGGGAGCAAGGCGGAGGCCCTCAAGGCCATTGAGGAGAATATCAGTTAACCTTAATGTCATCTTCCACTTTGGTCTTTCTGCTTTTGCGGGATTTCTTCAGTTCCTTTTTCAAAAGGTGGGCAAACTCACCCGCCATCCGGCGCGAACTCTTCTCAATGACCTTCCGGATGTGCTTGTTGGGCTTCGGCAATTCCAGGCCAGAGATGGACTGACGGATCGAATCGTTCAGCAGTACGCGGATGGCCTTCTTGGAAATTTGATGCTGTTCCATGGTGTGATTGTTTTGGTATTCTAAAGAAAGCCAAATGGCTGTTCAAGCACTGGCATTTCATCCACAGGTTGTCAACAAAAGCATCCACAATCCGCTCTTACGGCAGTTTTCCGTATTGAATTTTAGTTGCACCTTGCGGCAATGACCGGAAAAGTCCGCCCCAAAAAGGCCCTGGGCCAGCATTTTCTAACCGACCGGGGGATCGCGCGAAAGATTGTGGATGCGCTTCCCCTGGCCGACCGGCCGGTGCTCGAAATTGGACCCGGAACCGGTGTGCTGACCAGTTTGCTGGTGACACGTCCTGCACCGCTGCACCTGATTGAAATCGACCGTGAGTCGGTCGCCTTTCTCCGCGCAGCCTATCCCCAACTCAACGACCAGCTTCGGGAAGGCGACTTTCTTGAAGACGGACTCGGACCTCTGGCAGGTGCGGAGTGTGATATCATCGGTAACTTCCCGTACAACATTTCTTCGCAATTGTTCTTCAGGATACTGGAACACAGGCAGGAAGTGAAGACCGTTGTCTGCATGCTCCAGAAAGAAGTGGCACAACGGATTGCCTCACCACCAGGAAGCAAGGTATACGGTATCCTGAGCGTGTTGCTGCAGACATGGTACCGGATTGAATACTTGTTCAATGTTCCTCCTGGTGTTTTCCATCCGCCGCCAAAAGTAATGTCAGGTGTGATCCGTCTTACTCGCAATGACAGACAGACGTTGGAATGCGATGAGGTGTTCTTTCAGAAGGTCGTCAAACAGGCCTTTCAAACCCGGCGCAAAACATTGCGCAACGCACTGAAAAATCTAAATTTGCCCGATTTTTCATTGGAAGATCCGTTGGGCTCACTCCGGGCTGAACAACTTTCAGTAGAAGATTTTATCCGGCTAACCAGACTGCTCGAACGGTGAAAGAAATCGTACCATTTGAACTGAGTTCCGAATTCAGGGATCACTTTCAACAGGCGTTGAATGAGCACGACAATGCCGCCATTCTCAGATCGCTGGAAGACGTCAATGCCGCCGACATCACCACACTGCTGTACGAGTTCTCCTCTGCCGAATCCAAATATGTGCTCGACCTGCTTCCGCGGGAGACCCGGGCGGAGATCATCCGCAACCTCGACTCGGACACGCGCAAGGCATTCCTGAAAGTATACGAACCGGCAGAGTTGACCGAGTTAATCAACCTGCTCGACTCCGATGACGCTGCCGACTTGCTGAACGAGCTGCCGATCAAAACCAGCGAAGAGGTTATCGGTCTGCTGGACCCTGAAGTCAGAAGTCAGGTCATCGATCTGTTGCGCTACGATGAAAACGTAGCCGGTGGTCTGATGGCGAAGGAACTCATTAAGGCGCTGGACACTTGGACGGTCGTGCAGTGCGTGGATGAAATCCGGAAGCAGGCGGAGAATGTCCCCAAGTTCTATGCCGTCTGGGTGGTGGACGCCAGCGACCGGCTGCTGGGCCGGGTGGCACTGCAAAAGCTTATTCTCACAGATCCACGCACACTGGTAAAAGACATTCTCGACGAAGATGATGTTGTGTCGGTTGAAACGTATATGTCCGACAGGGAAGTCGCGGAGGTCATGAAAAAGTACGACCTCGAATCAGTGCCCGTCGTCAACGTGCAGGGTCAGTTGGTTGGTCGGATCACCATCGACGACGTGGTCGATGTGATCAGTGAACAGGCCGAAGAAGAGCGGCAACTCATGTCAGGTATTACCGAAGATGTGGAGGAGGACGACAGCGTGTGGAAGAACACACGTGCCCGCCTGCCATGGCTGTTGGTAGGTATCGTCGGAGGCATGATGAGTGCCAAATTCATGGGATTATTTGAAGATGAACTGGCCCGCATTACGGCCATCGCATTCTTTGTTCCACTCATACAGGCAACCGGCGGTAATGTAGGCATTCAATCCTCCTCGGTAGTGGTGCAGAGTCTGGCCAATCCCGGATTCGTTGAAGATGGACTATGGAGGCGACTCGCGAAAGTGCTCAGTGTTGCGTTGCTGAATGGTCTTTTCCTCTCTGCCATTGTGTTGGGTGTCAACCTGCTCATCTACGGCACACAACCGCTCTCTTTCATCGTATCGCTTGCGCTCTTCAGTGTCGTTCTCTTTGCTTCATTCATCGGCACCCTGACTCCCCTGATTCTGAATCGCTTTGGGTTCAATCCGGCGCTTGCCTCGGGTCCGTTCATCACCACCATCAACGATCTGCTGGGACTCACCATTTACTTCCTGACCATCCAGGCGCTCCTGTGATCTGTTGCATGTAAGATTGCCCGTCAATTTGCATGATAATTACACAGACTTCAGTTAGTTTTGAGAACGGACGGAACACCCCCGCACGATGAAATGGACTTCGCGGCTATATAACAAACTGGTTGACCGGTACAATACGATAGTAGAAAAGCCGCTGCTGACTTCTTCCATCGTATTGCTGGTTGTAACTGTGATTGTCCTGAGCCTGAGTCTGCCCTATTACCTCCGGGACTTCGATCAGTTTGCAGCGCAGATTCTCGCTGAGGCGCACGGCATGATCTTTGACATCGCGGTCATCGGTATACTGCTCGTATGGCTCAACCAAAATGGTGAAATCAGGCAACGAATCCGCACCTACAAGGACGAAATTGATGACTTCCGATTGTGGGAATCGGAAGAAGCTGCTTTTCGAACGGTGGGTAACATCAAGCGCCTGAACCGGCATCGCATTTATGAAATCAATCTGGTCAACTGCTTTCTGGCCAAGACCAATCTCAACTATGTCAATTTGCAGGGATCGAATCTGAATTCGGCCAATCTTTCTAACTCCTCTCTGATTGAGACGAATCTCGAAAACACCCGACTCAATCAGACTAACCTGGAAAACTCCAATCTCAACCAGGCGAACCTTAAGGGCGCCTATGCCAGCGGTGCCAATTTCAAGGACGGATTCCTGATCAAATCTCAGTTTGAAAATGCTTTCCTTATCAAGGCAAATTTTCGCAATGCCTTTCTGATGGAAGCCAATCTGCGCGGCAGTTATCTGATGGGTGCTGACTTTGAAAATGCAAGCCTGTACAAGGCCGATCTCAGAGGAGCCAAAGGCCTCACCATTGAACAACTGACGGGTGCAAAGACTTTGTACCTGGCTCAATTTGATGATGAACTGCTGGAGCAGATCAAGCTGCAAGTACCCGAACTGGTCGGCGCCTGAAGGCCCGGTCCACTTTGCATAACTGAAATTTTCTCCTACATTTGTCTACAGATGGGACAACGGTTTCTCGAGCAGAAGCCGTTGTTTCTTTTTATGCCGTCCCGGCAGAATGTTTATTCGTATGAGCAAGAAGATATCATATTACACCAAGGAAGGTCTTGATCGCCTGAAAGGCGAACTCGCGGAGTTGAAAACGAAAGGCCGGGCGGATATTGCCAGACAAATTGCTGAAGCCCGCGACAAAGGAGATCTGAGCGAGAATGCCGAATACGATGCTGCGAAAGATGCACAAGGTCACCTGGAAGCCAAGATCGCACAACTGGAAGACCTCATGAGCAATGCACGCCTGCTCGACGAAACCAATGTAGATACAAGCAAAGTTTCCATCCTGTCCAAAGTAACCATCAAGAACAAGAAGAACGGGGCGAGCTTCACCTACACGCTTGTATCGGAGGAGGAAGCAGACCTCAAGAGTGGAAAGATCAGCACCCAATCCCCGATCGGCAAAGGGCTGCTTGGCAAGAAGAAAGGTGACTCAGCCATGATCAAGACGCCTGCCGGCGAACTGGAATTCGAGATCATTAACATCGGAGCCTGATGGCGACGGTATTTACCAGGATCATCAATCGCGAAATCCCGGCGCAGATCGTGGCCGAGAATGATCGATTCATCGCATTCCTCGACATCATGCCCCTCGCCCACGGGCACACGCTGGTGGTTCCCAAACGTGAGAATGACTACATCTTTGACCTTACCGATCAGGAACTCGCGGACCTCATGGTATTCTCAAAAAAAGTCGCCGATGCTATCCGGTCCTCAGTTGATTGCCTTCGTGTGGGTGTGGCAGTCATCGGACTCGAAGTACCTCATACCCACGTACACCTCGTTCCGTTGCGCACGGCAGATGACATCAATTTCGGCCGGCCCAAACTCAGTCCCACCAGGGAAGAACTCGCCTCCACGGCGGATCGCATCCGCGCTGCTTTCAGCAAATAATCAGAAGATGTCGTACAGGGATTTCACGCCCGCTGTACGCCGAACCGTAAAGCCTTCGCCGTAGCGCACACCAATTGCGTGGCCCAATTCGACTGCGCGCGCTTCCAGCAGTTTCATAAAGGCAGGATTGGAGATATAAGTTTCCGGCTCCTTGCTGGCAGGATCGTAAAATTGGGAACGATAGGCCCTGATGGATTCCATTTTCTTGTCCCAATAAGCGGAAATATCAACGATAAAATCCGGCTGCAGGTACTGGCTTTGAATGTAGTGATACAAGTTGCGGGGGCGCCATGCCGGTTGTGGCTTTCCGTCTCTGACAGTCTCCACCTTGCTGAGGCCGGCGAGAAAGCACGCCTCATAGGCAACTTCAGAGGATCTGCCGTGATCGGGGTGCCGGTCATATCTGGCATTGGCAAGAACAATATCCGGCTGGTAGGCGCGAATGGCCTTCACCACCTCCAGCTGATAATCCCTGGTGTTTTGAAAAAAGCCGTCAGGCAGATTCAGGTTCTCTCTGACAGAAATTCCTAGCACCCGGGCAGCCTCTGCTGCTTCCTGATCACGTATGGCTACGCTGCCTCTCGTGCCCAGTTCTCCACGCGTAAAGTCGACGATGCCCACCCGCTTCCCCATGGCAATATGGGATGCGATGACGCCGCCACAACCCAGCTCCGCGTCATCGGGATGAGCGGCGAGCACCAGGATATCTAGTTTGGTAGCCATTTCAGATGATCAGGACAATACTGCCTCTTTTGCTGCCAGAAAACGCTCAGCATCCAGTGCGCCCATGCATCCGGTGCCAGCGGCCGTCACGGCCTGCCTGTAGATTTTGTCGGCCGCATCGCCAACGGCAAAAACTCCCTCGACGTTGGTATGTGTCGATCCCGGTTTACAAATGATGTATCCGCTTTCGTCCATGGTGAGTAGACCCTTGAAGATTCCGGTGTTGGGCTGGTGGCCGATCGCCACGAAGAATCCTTTCACGGCAATCTCCCGCTTCTCCTTTGTCTGATTATTAATGACACGGATTCCCCTTACCTCCTCGTCACCCAACACTTCTTCCGTCTCGGTGTTCCACAGTACCTCTATCCTGGGATTGCTGAGAACGCGCTGCTGCATGATCTTGGAAGCACGCATTTCACCCCGTCTCACAATCAAATAGACCTTGGTGCACAGGTTGGCGAGGTAAGTAGCTTCTTCAGCAGCGGAATCACCAGCACCTACCACAGCCACATCCGTGCCGCGATAGAAGAAGCCATCGCACACCGCACAAGCTGAAACACCCCGGCTCATCAATCGTTGCTCCGAGGGAAGTCCCAGGTATTTGGCGCTGGCACCCGTGGCGATGATGACCGCTTCGGCCTCAATCACTTTGGTCTCGTCAACAGTGACTTTGTGTGGCCAGCCGCCGAAGTCCACCTTCGTCACCAGTCCGTAATTGATCCTGGTTCCAAAGCGCTCAGCCTGTTGCTGGAGTTCCATCATCATTTCCGGGCCTGAAATTCCCTTTGGATAGCCCGGGAAATTCTCCACATCACCCGTGGTAGTCAATTGTCCACCTGGTTGTCCACCGGTATAGAGCACCGGTTTCAAGCCGGCCCGCGCTGCGTAAATGGCTGCGGTGTAACCGGCGGGGCCGGAACCGATGATCAGGACTTTTTCTTTTTCTTCACTCATATATCGAAACTCAATGACTGGTAAATGTATAAAAAAGGGTCTCTTGCAGGAGACCCTTTTACATGCATTCCTGCGAAATAACTAGCCGAGGTAAGGCTTGAGCGCCTTGCTGCGTGAGGTGTGACGAAGCCGGCGAATGGCCTTTTCCTTGATTTGACGAACGCGTTCCCGCGTCAGGCTGAATTTCTCACCGATTTCTTCAAGTGTCATCGCGTGTTCGCCATTCAGGCCGAAGTACAACGTGATGACATCCGACTCACGCTGCGTCAGCGTCGACAATGCGCGCTGCACCTCCTTGCGGAGCGAATCAGTCATCAACCCCTGGTCAGGAGTCTCTTCACTGTCGTTCTCCAAAACGTCCAGGAGGCTGTTCTCTTCACCTTGCACAAACGGGGCATCCATCGAAACATGGCGGCCGGAGATCTTCATCGTGTCCACAACTTCCGCTGTCGTCACTTCCAGCACTTCTGCCAATTCTTCAGGTGATGGCTCACGCTCATACTTTTGCTCCAGCTCAGAGAAGGTCTTGGAAATCTTGTTCAGGGATCCCACACGGTTCAAAGGCAGACGGACAATACGGGACTGCTCCGCCAGTGCCTGGAGGATCGACTGGCGAATCCACCGCACGGCGTAGGAGATAAATTTAACTCCACGCGTTTCATCAAAGCGCTGGGCTGCCTTGATCAGACCCAGGTTACCTTCATTGATCAGGTCTCCGAG
>JAIBBB010000308.1 GCA_019694905.1 Cyclobacteriaceae bacterium | reverse complement strand
CGCAACGTCCCCGAGACGGGTGACGATGCGGGGAATGTCACCACCGGAGCGAGGGCGGGGTCTTCATTTGTTTAGACTCCCCCACACTTAGATCAGCGAGCGGAGCGAGCTAATCTACTCTTACAAAACCGCAACGTCCCCGAGACGGGTGACGATGCGGGGAATGTCACCACCGGAGCGAGGGCGGGGTCTTCATTTGTTTAGACTCCCCACACGTAGATCAGCGAGCGGAGCGAGCTAATCTACTCACGCCAAAACGATACGTGGTCGTTGGTCAGGCGACCAACAACAACACGAACAGAGCGAGCTAATCTACTTTTAATTCATTCCACGCAAAGACCGCCAAGGAGTGCGCCAAGGTCGCAAAGACACTCAGCCCTCCATCTACCATCCACAATCCACTCTTTCGCCGTCCACCCCCACACCCTCATCTCTATACTTCCGTGGTTGTTGGTCAGGCAACCAACAAAAACGCGATCCACTCACACAAAACCGCAACGTCCCCGAGACGGGTGACGATGCGGGGAATAGACATCCATCTACCATCCACCATCTACCACCTACTCACTTACCTTCCACCTCCATACCTTCCACTCCCACACCTTCCACTCTTTCACCAATTCACTCTTTCGCCTTCCACCTCCACACCCTCCACCTCCGCGCCCTTTGCGGTTTTCCTCTGCGACCTTTGCGTGGAACTGGATTTAAATGCATTCCACGCAAAGACCGCAAAGGGAGTGCGCCAAGGTCGCAAAGGCACTCAGCTCTCCATCTACCATCCACTATCCACCATCTACTCACTTACTTTCTACCTCCACACCTTCCACTCTTTCACCAATTCACTCCTTTACCATCTACACCTCAACCTCCACACTTTCCACTCATAAACCCTAACTTGCCACGTGCCCGACGCTCAACCCCATACCGCCCGGCCCGACACGTGGCTGCCGCGCTTCGGCGACTACCTCTATTCCTACGCGCGCCTGAAGGTCGGCAACACCGCCGCCGCCGAAGACCTCGTGCAGGAGACGCTGCTCGCCGCCTTTCGCTCGGTGGAATCTTTTCAAGGGCAGAGTTCTGAGAAAACCTGGCTCGTGGCCATCCTGCGCAACAAGATCATCGACCACTATCGCAAACGCGACGCACTCAAGGACACCGCCACCTACCTCGCCGACACCCAATCGGAATTCGACAGCCCCTTCTTTGAATCACCCAGCGGCCACTGGCAACGCCCATCCCGGCCGCTGCCATGGACTCCCCCGGCGGACGATCACCTACACCAACAGGAATTTGAACAAGTGCTGCATCAGTGTATTCAGAAGCTGCCGGCCCGTATCGTCCCTGTTTTCATCGCCAAATTCATCGACGAAGAAGATTCTGACACAATCTGTAAGGTTTACAACCTGTCGCCGTCTAACTATTGGGTGATCTTGCACCGATCCAAGGTCCTCCTCCGTGCATGCCTCGACAAGAACTGGTTTCACACTGACCAACCCGCGTGATGTATCTCTTTCGCAGCCTCGTCTTCAATTGCAAACGCGCTACCCTGCTCTCCATCAAGAAGGCGGAAGGAAACATCACGCTGCTCGAACGCGCCCAACTCGCTTACCACCTCCTGTATTGCGACCCTTGCCGCCAGTTCATTCGCCAATCGGCACAGATCGACAAGGCGCTGAGTGATGCCAGCCACTCCCTGCACGCGAAGCCGCCGTTTGCGCTCCCGTCAGCCGCCAGACAACGCATACAGCAGCAACTGGACGGATCCGCACCAGCGGCTGAATAATTTTTCTTCAAAATTGTTTCGGGCACTGTAAGGAATACACACTCCGTCCGACTATTGATTCAAAATGAAGAATATGAAAGCGTTTATTGTAAGTGTCCTTTGCCTGCTGGCCGTTGGCGCCATCGCGCAACCGGTCCCGTACTACCAGACCCAGGGCGTCGCCATCAATGGCTATGATGCTGTTGCTTACTTTTCCAGCCAGTCTGCCGTCAAGGGATCTGCTGATTTCACCCACCAGTGGTCCGGCGCAACATGGCAATTCAGCACGCGCGAGAACAGAGACCTTTTTATTGCCAACCCCGAAAAGTATGCGCCCCAGTTTGGTGGCTATTGTGCCTATGGTGTGAGCGAGAACCACAAGTCCCCGACAGATCCTGCTGCCTTCACCATCATGGATGGCAAACTCTACCTGAATTACAACCTGAAAGTGAAAACACTGTGGCTTGGCGATGTCAAGTCGCGCATTGCCAAAGCCGAACAGTATTGGCCTTCCCTGATCGACAAGCCTTAATTCAATACCATGAAATCACACGCCATCATTATTGTACTGATGCTGACCGCAGGTATTGTCACCGCGCAGACGCCCCGGAATCTCTATAACCTGGACAACGGCCTCGCCATCCAGGGCTATGACCCGGTGGCCTATTTTGTGAAGAATCAAGCTGTGGAGGGGAAGAAGGAATTCGCCCACACACAAAATGGTGTAACATACTATTTCGCTTCCGCCGCCAACAAGGAGCTTTTCATCAAAAATTCTCAGCATTATGAGCCTCAATACGGCGGCTGGTGCGCCTATGCCATGGGCGCCACAGGAGAAAAGGTGGAAATTAACCCGGAGACCTTTAAAATTGTAGATGGGAAGTTATACCTGTTCTACAACAGCCTGTTCAACAACACACTGCCCAAGTGGAACAAGGAGGAGGCGGAACTGAAGCTGAAGGCTGACAAGAACTGGAAAAAACTCAACCCATAACCCCATGAAAGTAACTTCCATTGTCTCACTCGTACTGCGCCTGGTGGCGGCACTCATCATGCTGCAGACGCTGTATTTCAAATTCACGGCCGCACCTGAGTCCGTCTACATTTTCACACAAGTCGGCATCGAACCCTGGGGCCGCATCGGCACCGGCGTGGCCGAACTCATTGCCTCGGTGTTGTTGCTCATTCCCGCCACCATCGTGGTAGGGGCCTTGATGGCCGTGGGCATCATGCTCGGCGCGTTGGCCACTCATCTTACGGTGCTCGGTATCGAGGTGATGGGCGACGGCGGTCAGCTCTTTATTTATGCATTGATTGTTTTCTTCGCCGGACTGGTGTTGCTGTTCATGCATTTCCATCAGCTCGTGGCTTTCCGCAAAAAATTCATTTCATGAGTCAGGTACAAACAGCTTGTCTGCAGATCTTATCCCAGTTGAACCAGGTAGTCTCCGAGGTGACCCAGGAGGATTTTGCCCGTCCGTCGGTCGCACTCGGCGGAACAACCTTTGGCCAGCACCTGCGCCACACACTGGAGTTTTTCATTTGCCTTGAAAAGGGTCTTCCTGCAGGCGTCGTCAACTACGACAAGCGCGCGCACGATCATCAACTGGAAAGCCACCGCTCAGTGGCACTCGCCACCATCGACCGCATCCGGGCGTTTGTTGCTGCAGACCGGACCGACCGGCCGCTGAAGTTGGAACTGTGCTATGCCTATGAAGGCGGGGCAACTTCCACTTTGCAGACCAACTATCAACGTGAGCTGGCCTACAACATCGAGCACGCTGTGCACCACATGGCGCTCATGAAGATTGCGCTGCGTGAGTTGGCTCCCTACGTGACGATTCCCGAATACTTCGGCATCGCCAGCTCCACTATCCGCTACAATGCTGCGACGGTGGCGTCCTCCTAGCGGATTAGAGTTTACTGCAGTCGGATAGGTAGGACTCCGTTTGGCGTCAGTTCACCTTTGAGGATCCGGATCCAGCTATTGAAATAAACCGGCTGGTTGCCATAGAAGCCGCCTTCGCCGTAGCCCACCAGCAGCGCATTGATTTCGGGTATGCGCCGCAGCAGGTGCGGGTTGCCGAACGACATCGCCACCAGATTTTCTTTCTTCGCGCGGATCAACTCGTTCAGCAGCGATACATCTTCTGCGCGCAGGGGTGCCGGGTCACCGTGGCGGTCGCGCTGCACGAGCAGCGACACCACCACACGCCGGGCACCAAGGGCTGACTTCCGCACTTCGTCGCGATACGCCGCCGACAGCCTGGGGCGCAAAACTAGATGTTGCATCCCTGGAAAAGCGGCGGTCATCTCCTTCACCAATTGAACGGCGTTGGGCTGGTTGTCATCTTTTTGAATGATGAGGTGCACGGTGGTGGCCGGCTCCAGCGGTTGCTGCAGGCCGCCGTTGTTGCGCAGCGCCGTCACTGAGCGGTCGGCCACTTCACGCAGCACTGCCGCGTGGGCTGCGGTGCCCACCACTGAAGAAATCTTGTTGAGGTCCACCTGACTGTTGACGTGCAACCCGAGGGACGCTTTCTT
>JAIBBB010000307.1 GCA_019694905.1 Cyclobacteriaceae bacterium | reverse complement strand
CGGCGATCGCGCTCATGACCACGGTGCTGCACGAGGCGGCCCACAACCTCGGCCCGGCCCACGACTACAAGGTGGGCGGCAAGACCGACGACGTCCTGTTCGGCGGCACCCTGGCCTCGACCCTCGCATCGCAGGGCATCGGGATCACTTCCGGCCGGACGAACTTCTCGATCCTCTTCGGCGTCTCTTACACCCTCAAGGACGTCGCGTTGAGCTTCCCCCCCCCGGCGGACACGGTCAAGATCGATGAGATCTCCGTTTCCCCTTCGCTTCTTCCGCTCCTGATCGCGTTCTACCTGATGAAACTGCGCCGCAAGCAGGCGCCCGTCTCGGCCCTGTTTCTGTGGCAGGCCGCAGTCCGCGAGGCACCTGTGTCTTCTGAAGAAAGTCACTACGACGTTATCGTCATCGGCGTCGGCAGCATGGGCGCCGCCACCTGCCACTTCCTCGCCAGCCGCGGCCATCGCGTGCTCGGCCTCGAGCAATTTGACATCACCCACGACCAGGGATCGCACGCAGGCCAGAGCCGACTCATCCGCAAAGCCTACTTCGAGCACCCCGACTACGTGCCGCTGCTCGAACGCAGCTACCAGAACTGGCGATCGCTCGAAAAGGAAACCGGCGCACAAGTGTATTTCCCCACCGGATTAGTGTACGTAGGCCATCCTAAAAATGCGCTGATGACGGGCGTGCGCCTGTCATCGGATCAATTCAAAGTTCCTGTTGAGACATGGTCTGCCCAAAAGCTGGCATCCACCTACCCACAGTTCGTGCCGCCCGCCGGTGCCGACGTCCTGATGGAACCCGACGCGGGATTTCTTACACCCGAACGCGCGATTTTACTCTACGTGCGGCAAGCCATGCGCGCCGGCGCCCGCATCCAGACGAAAGAGAAAGTACTGCAATGGAAGCAGGACGGCACCGGCGTGCAGGTAACAACCAACCGGGGAACGTACTCCGCCCAAAAGCTCGTCATCACCGCAGGCCCCTGGGCGGGTCAAATCTCCGCTTCACTGCGACCTAAACTCACTGTGACTAAACAGGTTGTCGTCTGGACCAAACCGAGGAAATGGACGGCCTTTGAACTTGGGAAGTTCCCCTGCTGGGCGTATGCGCCTGAGGGAAAACCCGGACTCTACTACGGATTCCCGATAGTACCTGTCGAACAGTTCGGCGGACCACTGGGACTCAAACTCGGCTATCACGTGCCCGGCATTATATCCGATCCGGACGCCGTCAACCGCGACCGCGACTTCAATGAGGAAAAGCTGCTGACGGAAATGCTCCGCACTTTCATGCCCGATGCGTGCGATGAGATTCACGTGCAGAAATCCTGTCTGTACACCAACACACCGGACGAGCACTTTGTACTCGATCTGCTGCCCGACACCGGCGGCAGGGTCGCCATCGCGGCGGGATTCAGCGGCCATGGTTTCAAGTTCGCCTCGGCAGTGGGCGAAATCATGGCCGACCTGGCCATGAATGGCAAGACGTCGCTGCCCATCGACTTTCTCCGGTTCAAGCGGTTTGCTCAATAAGTATTGCCATGGTCAGCGCGATTCTCTACCTCATTTCACTTGCGGGCTTTGTCTCGGCAGGCTACATCTTTGCGCACTATCGCTATCAGCGCAAGAGTCGGTCGTGGAAGTTGTCGGGCACCGAGAACGCCATCATCGGATTTTACGGGTTGATACTCTCCTTTCTTCTGCTCATGGCCGGCAACGCCAACAAGGAACGCTATGCGCTGATTCATCAGCATGCCGACGCCATTGCCAGTCTCCACCGCGAGGCGGGGCTGCTGCCGGCACCTGCGCGCGATACGTTACGGCAACATGTCATCCGCCTGCTGGAATCAAGACTGGAAACTGATGCGGAAGAAGATGATGACCGCCGGGAGGTACTGCTCGCCAACACATCCGGCTACGACCAGATGTGGTCAACCGTGGAGCATTTCTCTCTGCAAGACACACTGTCGCCAAAGATGCGGCCCGTCATTCAGGCAGCCCAGCAGGCGATCGCATTGAATTATCGCATCGCCTACAGCAACCGCGAAGGCACACCGTTGACGCTGATGGCATTGCTCATTGTAGGCTCCTGGCTGGTTGGGTTTTTGGTAGGCTTCACCAACGGTTTCAACGCTGAGCATTCCTTCCTTGTGCCCGTCATCTTCTTCATCATCACGGGACTCACCGTGCTCACCATACGCGACCTGAATGATCCGAATGCAGGCCTTATCAAACCGTCGCTGGACAACTACCGGGAGATGCTGCAGGCGATACGGCCTTCCAGCCGGTGATCTACCACGGATCGTGACCGGAGTCAGAACCAAAGGAAACCCCATCAAGGATGATCAGCGGCAGGTTTTCAATAGTGGGATGATTGGCTCTGCGCAAGCCAAAGGAGCCTTGTCCATGGGCCGGTGAATCGTAATTGAGCCGGTCGCCTTGCACCCACCATGTGCCATAATCTGTTTGTTGAGTGCCCGGAAAGCGATTTGCCTGAGGCACGAGAGCAAGGTCCAGTGAAATCTCATAGGATCCGTCCGTACGCAGGATGATGCATGAAGTCGTGATTCCCGAAAGTGAGTTGACGGTGGGATTCAGGTAACACCACTTGCCGGCTAAGTCAGCAGGCACATCGCGGTCGGTCTGCGCGTTTGTTGTGGCAGCACAACAAACACCGACAAGAAAAACCAAACTTCCCCAATGGCCTTTCATTCTTTGCATTCCTGTAAGAAAGATAGCAACTATGAGGCATTGGTGCGCCCTTGTGCAATGAAAACAGCATCCACCAGTACCTGCCTGAACAGTACTGTACGCCCATCTTCGCCTCCAATGGCGGGGAAGGCAGCGATGATACCGCAAACGTGCCACGAAATCACAAAGTGTCGCCAAAGTGATGATGAGATGTTCTTCGAATGACCCAGGTCATCAAAAGAAATGCGGCGGATTAAGAAATTGTCTACGGTTTACTTTTTCATGAGTACTTCAAGCATTGTCCCTGCGTCAGCTGAAGACTGGAGTCATCTTTCAAAGGTCTGGTCCTCAACCTCCCCAGGTGGAATCTTTTCAATGACCACCTTTGTTGATGGTGGCTTCGAGTTTAGTCACGTCAGCGAGAAATTTCTGGAAATTCTCGGCATCACAAGGGAGCAGCTTACCGTAAACCCTCGATTGGCCTTTGAAGCTGTGCATCCGATGGACCGCAAGCCAACTGCGGACGCGAGTCAGCAAGCCCTTAGCAATAAGTCTGAATTCCAGGAAGAATTCAGAATCCAGAGACCCGATGGGCAATCTGTGCACGTGATGCTGTCCTGCAAGCCCAGCCAGGGAGACACTCATGGCAACGTGCATTGGTTCGGCATTCTGATCGACATCACCCGGCAAATTGCTGCCACGGAAGCAATCGCACACAAGGAGGCGCTGGAGAGATACACCACCAACATCGCGGTGCATATGCCAGGTGGACTCTACACGCTGATCACCTACCCGGATGGTACAAGCAAACTCGCGTACACGAGCCCCAAGTTCCTCCAGATACTTCATCTGACTCCTGAGGAGGTCCGAAAGCCAGGATTCAATATTCTCGACCTGGTCCGCCCAGGCGACCTGGAACGCATGCGCTACGCCACCCTGCGCGCCATTGATCAGATGATGGAGTGGTGTGAAGACTTCAATCTGATCTTGCCAAATCACGTCGAGATCGTGGCAGAAATCCGCGCCCACCCGGTGAGCAACGGTGATGGCTCTTACACCTGGTATGGAATTCTCACTGATGTAACCCATCGAAACATCGAACAAAAGGTGCTGCGTGAAGAAATCGCGCGCAGCCACCAGCTGTCTCATTTCTTTTCAATGTCCGACCAGGGTTTCTTCATTGCCGACTCTGACGGAACCCATCCCACGCAAGTTCGCTACGCCAGCCCGCGGCTTCAGGAAATATTCGGCGTTGCCAAGCAGCAGCTTGAATACCCAGGCATCTCAATACAGCAATTTATCCATCCTGAAGACAGGGAAGGAGTCTCCACAAGTTTCAAGCAGGCTCTGCAGTCTATGCAGCGGTGGCATATGGACTTCAGAATTCAACTGGCGGACCAACGGGTTGTCAATGTGGAAGGCTATTCCCAGCCCATCCGCGAAGACCACACTGTTCGCTGGTATGGCGTGCTCATGGATGTGACAGAGCAAAGGGCGGCTGAACGCGACCTGAAAGAAAAACTGCATCTCACGAGACAAATGAACAGCCTGGTAGAGCTTGCGCCCAGTGGTTTCTACACTGTCATGACTGACACCACCGGCGTGACACAACTGCAATACGCAAGTC
>JAIBBB010000077.1 GCA_019694905.1 Cyclobacteriaceae bacterium | reverse complement strand
AACAGCCAGGGTACCTACCCGCTGCAGTTGCTGGAGGATGTCAACAAGGTTGCGTTCAAGTGTCTGGAAGAGCGAATGCTGGTAGAACTGAGCAAGGCGCTGGTGCGTGTGGCTGTGAAGAAAGTGGAAGAGGCGGAGTTGAGGAAGAACAATGATCAATTGGGATCGCTGCTGGGTGTGTTCAACGCCATCACCGAAAAAGCAGATACCCGCAACTGGCAGACACTCCCGCACACCATCAGCTACGCCCGGGTACCGCTGAGTACCGGCAGCAATGACGTGACCTTCAAACGGGTGACAACCGGTGGCCAGGAGCAGGTCAATACATTTCACTACACCGCTGAAAAGGGCAAGACACTGTTTCACACATTCACTTCCCTGGAGAGTCACTATCCATCATACTAGTTTCATCCCTTGATCGTTTATTGCCGGGGTGGGGACTGATCCCGATTATTTCATATTTTTATCCTCTTAATGCCTTGCGTGAAGACCGTTGTTTGTTTGCTTCTCCTGCTCATGCCCCTGTCCGTGCTGGCGCAGGATGAAGAAGAGGCTGCGACCTTCCCGCTCGAGAAGTTTTATGCCAAGCGGAAGCCGTGGACCTCGCGCAAGTTGCTCAGTCAGTTCAAGTTCAGTCTCAGCACCGGAGCAGGCAACACGTTCTTCAGTCATCGATTGACCGGCTTCGGAATCTACCAGCCCGCCAAGGGCTCGCCGCTGATTTTTAACAGCACGGCGCCGCTGGCAGCAGGGCTCACCAACTGGGTCAATCATACGGAGTCGAAGCCATTCAACCTGCCGCTGTCGGGCTTTCTTGTTTCGGGCGACACCACCAGGATTGGATTCAAGGGCAATGCGTTGAACATTCCGCTCAAGGCAACCATCCACTTCGAATGGGATCGCTACCGGATTGGCGGCGGTTACTCCTATGAAATCATGATGCTGGGAAGCATGCACCCGATTACATACAAGGACAAGATCGGCAACTTCACGCCTGCAGATGGCTTTGGTTTCATGCAGAAATACTTCGGCAGTGTCGGCGTGTCTTTTTACCGGGTGGACAAATACCTGTTTACGGGCGACGCGCAGGTGGGCGGATTCAAACCGGGCAACAACTTCAGCATGGGGCAGATCCAGAAAGGTGTGTATGTGAATGCCGGCGTCACCGTCGAAAGAGAATTGTCCGAATACCTGCGGGTATTTGCCAGGCCTTCTTTTGAGATCAAGAACTATACCTTGTCGGTGCCTGGAGGTCCGCCGATTTACCACTACATCAATGCCTTCTATTTCAATATCGGCCTGACGTATTCGATCCCGGAACTGCCGCGCTGCTACAACAAGGATTGCAGAGCGCAGATGAACCATGTCCATGGGGAGCGGGAGTACCGGAGCGGGGTTCATCCGCTGTGGAAAAAGCAGAACCCGGGCTATGGGGAAAACGATCCTACACTGCTCAAATACAAGGGCAAAAACAAGCGGAAGCTGAACCCGAATTAGGAGGCTGACGAAGGGTCGCTGACGGCCCAAAAATCACCCATTTTGAGCCCCGAAATTTGGGGTCCTTCTCATCCTTTTTAACTATCTTTCGCCCCTCAAATTTTACCGACTCCTGCGTGGAAGAAACTGGCAGCCAATCAACTGGAAATAACGTCATCCCGATCAATATAGAGGATGAAATGAGAGGTGCTTACATCGACTATTCGATGTCGGTGATTATCTCGCGGGCCCTGCCCGATGTGCGGGACGGACTGAAGCCGGTGCACCGGCGCGTGCTCTACGGCATGCTCGAACTGGGCGTGAACTACAACAAGCCCTACAAGAAGTCGGCCCGTATTGTCGGGGATGTGATGGGTAAATACCATCCGCACGGCGATGCGTCGATTTACGATACCATGGTTCGGATGGCCCAGGACTGGTCCATGCGCTACACACTGGTAGACGGCCAGGGTAACTTTGGCTCAGTGGACGGTGATCCGCCCGCAGCCATGCGTTATACCGAAGCCCGCCTGCGGCGGATTGCGGAGGAACTGCTTTCCGACATCAACAAAGACACGGTTGACTTTCAGCCTACCTACGACGACCAGAACTCGGAACCTACCGTGCTGCCGTCCAAGGTACCCAACCTGCTGATCAACGGATCCTCAGGCATTGCTGTGGGGATGGCCACCAACATGCCGCCGCACAACCTGAGCGAAGTGGTCGATGGCATTGTTGCCTACATCGACAACCGGGCAATCACCATTCAGGAACTGATGAAGATTATCACCGCGCCGGATTTTCCGACGGGGGGTATCATCTATGGTTATTCCGGCATTCAGGAAGCCTTCCTCACGGGCCGTGGAAAGATCATCATTCGCGCCAAAGCGGAAATTGTGACGACGGCCAATGGCCGGGATCAGATTGTCGCCACAGAAATACCCTATCAGGTCAACAAGGCCCAGATGATTGAACGCACGGCGGTGCTCATCAACGAGAAGAAGATTGAAGGCATCTCCGACATGCGCGACGAGTCTGACCGCGAGGGTTTCCGCGTGGTGTACGACCTCAAGAAGGACGCAATTCCGAATATCGTCCTCAACAACCTTTTCAAGCATACCCAGCTGCAGTCGTCTTTTGGTGTCAACAACGTGGCGCTGGTTCACGGCCGCCCGCAGACGCTGAACCTGAAGGACCTGATTGTGCATTATGTGGACCATCGCCACGAAGTGGTGGTGCGCAGAACGCAATACGACCTCAACGAAGCCGAGAAGCGTGCACACATCCTCGAAGGATATCTCATTGCACTCGACCACCTGGATGAGGTAATCGCCCTCATCCGCAATTCCAGTGATCCGGATGTGGCGAAGGCAGGACTTATGGCCCAGTTCGGGTTGTCTGAAATTCAGGCCAAGGCCATTCTCGAAATGCGACTTCAGCGCCTGACCGGCCTCGAGCGCGAGAAAATCCAGAATGAATATCAGGAAGTGATGGCCCTCATCGCCCACCTGCGCCAGGTGCTCGGCGATGAAAAGCTCCGGATGGAAATCATCAAAGGTGAACTGCTGGAGATGAAAGAGCGCTACGGCGATGCACGCCGCACAGTAGTTGTGCACAACGAAGATGACATTACGGTGGAAGACATGATCCCTAACGAGGACATGGTGATCACCATTTCCAACCAGGGATATATCAAGCGCACCAGCCTGTCGGAATACCGCACACAGGGCCGTGGTGGCGTGGGCTCCAAGGCTGTGAGCACCAAGGAAGATGACTTTACCGAACACCTCTTCATTGCGCAGGCACACAACTACCTGCTGATTTTCACAGAACTCGGCCAGGTGTACTGGAAGAAAGTATATGAGATTCCGGAGGGCAACAAGACGTCCAAGGGCCGCGCCATCCAGAACCTGATGAACATCCAGCCCGGCGACAAGGTGCGCGCGGTACTGAAGTTGAAGGACCTCGAAGATCAGGAGTACCTCAACAACAATTTTGTAATTCTCTGCACCGAACAAGGTGTCATCAAGAAAACTTCACTGGAGGCCTACTCTCGTCCGAGGGCCAACGGCATTGCAGCCATCACCGTTCATGACGGCGACCGGCTCATCAATGCGGCCATTACCAACGGAAAGAACTTCATCATCATTGCCAAAAGCGAAGGCAAGGCCGTACACTTCAACGAAGAAGATGTGCGTCCGATGGGCCGCACGGCGGCGGGCGTACGCGGCGTCACGCTGGAGTCAGACCAGGATCGCGTGGTGGGTATGATTTGTATCTCCAAGCCGGACACCAACCTGCTCGTGGTTTCCGAGAAGGGCTATGGCAAACGCTCCGACCTGGACGACTACCGGATTACCCACCGCGGTGGAAAAGGCGTCAAAACGATCAATATCACCGAAAAAACTGGCAAGCTTGTTGCAATCAAGGAAGTCAGCGACCAGGATGAACTCATGATTATCAACAAATCAGGCATCAGTATCCGCATCCGCGTGGAGGAATTGCGCGTGATGGGCCGCGCCACGCAGGGCGTGCGACTGATCAAACTGAATGACGACGACATGATCTCCTCGGTTGAGAAGATTGAAAAAATAAACGATGACCCTGCTGCGTCTTCGGATGACCTGCCGGAAGGCGGTAGTCCGGATACCGGAACGGATAACCCAGGAGAGATCCAGGGGTCGGAAGACTTGCAAAACTGAGAATACAAAACTGAGATTACAAAAACTGAACCCAAAACCAATCTGAACATGAAAAAGTTAGTTGTCGCCATACTGTTGCTCTCGGCCGTCAGTGGCATGGCGCAGGAAAAGGAGATCAAACCCAGCGTAGCCAAGGCGGAGAAGGCCCTGCT
Organism: Cyclobacteriaceae bacterium; assembly: GCA_019694905.1. Classification (GTDB taxonomy): domain Bacteria; phylum Bacteroidota; class Bacteroidia; order Cytophagales; family Cyclobacteriaceae; genus ELB16-189. The sequence goes on along the minus strand of JAIBBB010000077.1, from coordinate 10,013 downwards.
GGAAGGCAAAGTTGATCAGGCCAAGACAATCATCGACGCCACCGTGGGCAACCAGGAATATATGGTTGACAAGAAGGGTAACCCTTCCCGCAATGCGGCGAAAGCCTGGTATCTGCGCGGCCTCATCTATGCCGCTATCGATACCAGCAAGAACAAGGCCTTCAATGCACTGGACACAGATCCCCTCCCCAAGGTGACTGAATCTCTGGCCAAGGCCAATGAGATTGATCCCAAGGCACTGACGCTGGTGAATGATAAACTTGGCTTGCCCCTGATGAAGAATGATGTCGCCGTTCGACTGGCCAACAGCTTCTATCAGCGCGCCGTGAAAGAGTATCAGGACAACAAAGACTTCAAGACCGCTTTCAAGTATACCAAATCCGTCATCGCCGTCTATCCCGACACAGTATTCCTGAACATGGGTGGCGTGTTCTTCGCGCCGCAGGCCGAAGAGTATGACCAGGCTATTGACTGGATTGCTGAATACCACAAGAAGGGTGGAAAATCTTCTGATGCCTATGTCATGCTCTACAGCATCTACCGCGACCGCAAGAAAGAAATGGACAAAGCCCTTGCGGTAGCCAAAGAAGCGCAGGTGAAATTCCCTGCCAACAGCGACTTCCCCAAGTATGAGCTGGATATCTATTTCAAGACCGGCAAAATGGAAGAAGCGAAAGTTGCCCTTGAGAAGCAGATCACCGCTGATCCCAGCGTGAAGGAGACGAAGTACTACCTCGGACTCGTGCACAGCGAGATGAAGGATTTTGAAAATGCAAAGAAGTGGTTTGGTGAAGCTGTGAAGCTCGATGGCACCTACTACGATGCCCGCATCGCACTCGCCGAGACTGTGTACAACGAAGCCAAGCTGATCCGTATGGAGCGCGACAAACTCGGTATCTCAGATGCGGATGTGAAAAAGCGTAGCGAACTCTTTAAGTCCATGCAGAAAAAGGAAGAGGAAGCACTGCCCTATTGGGAAGCATGCGAAAAGCTGCAGCCTAATGAAGAGAAAGTACTCTACACTTTGCTGACGCTATACAGCGACCTGGTAATGGATGACAAAGCCAACCAGATTAAGAAGAAACTGAAGGCCCTTGGCCTGGATGAGTAATCATCAGAATCAATCAACACGAAAGGCCGTCCGCAAGGATGGCCTTTTCTTTTTTGCCTGCTAGCGTACCTGAACCGAGGCGCTGAATCCATCGCCTTCCAGAACAATCTTGTGAATGGCAGCGCCCTTCACTTTGCGCAGCACAAATTTTCCAGCGCCCGCGTCAACTGAGCCAAGTTCCTGATAGGTATCCCGGCCACCGGCAGCGGTATTGTTGGTGGTTGACAGCAAGACGCGAAGCGGTGTACCCTGTTGAAATGCCCGCCATGTAAGTTGAATTTCTTTTCCCTGCAAGGTAGCTCTGAGGTTGTCAACGACAGCAGGTCCAACAAATGCGCATCCGTCCCATTCATAGCGGGTGGAAGGAGGAACGTCAAGTTCCAGAAAGCGACAGACTGATGGCGTGATGTCTACAGCGGCGAGGTCGCCTTCAAAATGCGCATTCGGTTGAACATTGGTGACGATCCACGTAGCGCGCTCCCTGTCGCTTTGCCCACCGTGGTTCTTGCCGTCGGAGGCGGCCCGTCCGTGATCTGTGGTCACCACCACCAGCCATTCTTCGTGCAATTCTTTTTCGCGTAGACTCACCGCGGACCAGATTTTGCCGATCTGCTGGTCGGCGTACAGCACAGCCGCATCAAATTCAGCTCCATCGCCGCTGCGGTGCCCCACGTCGTCCGGATATTCGAGATACACCCACGACAAGTCAGGGGCCACACCACGGAGCGCGCGCACCGCTTCGTCGACCACCACATCATCAATTTGCTGCATGCGCCCCGGGTCTTTTGGTGAGAACCGAGCGGTGTCTGACTCATAGCCATCCCTGGCCAGATCAAAGTGGAAACCTGATGCACCCTCACCTGCCAGTTTGGTCCGGTTGTCGGTCCATGTAGAAAAGATGGCCGTGGTTCCGCCAGGCCGGGCTTGTTTGAAAATCCTGAAGACGGATGGAAAGTTGTAGTTAGGTGATTTGATCTCGTTGTTCCACACATTGTGTTTGTATGACCAGGTTCCGGTGATGACATGGTCATACCCGACTGCCGACACGGTGGGGGACTGCGTGACCGTACCCGTTTGACCACCCGTATACGCGTGGTGCCAACCACCCTTTTGAGCGATTTGCTGCAGATGGGGAGGCTGAAGTCTGTCGATCACATCAGCGGGAATGCCGTCAACAATGATGAGCAGCGCTTTCTTTTGTGCGGTGCAGTGAACACACAGGAACCACGCGAGACCGAAACACAGGATTCTAAGCATGCCGCAAATACCGCTTTGGTGTGTACTGCTCCAAGTTAAGCGGATTAATGAATTGTTATTGCTTCACTTGTGGCGAACGTACCATTAACCAATACGGACTGTTGGTGACGGGTTCGTGGAGGATGGCTTTTTCTGCAAATCCGAGTCTTTGGTAGAAGGACTTGTTCCTCGCAACGAATGTTTCCAGAAATGTGTGTACGCCTTCCGCGTCGGCCTCGGCGAGTATGGGTTGTATCAGTTGTTGCCCCAGTTGCCGGCCTTGTTGTTCAGGACTGAGCCCCAGGATGGAGAGATACCAGGCGCCCTCATCAACGTTGCCAGTTAGCTGACTGCTCATGAAGTCAACGATCCGCATGTACGTCTGCAGGGAAGACTCACCCATCCAGGATTGCAGGAAAGCGTGTTTTTCCTGCTTGCACTGTTTGGCCATAGAGGGTGACATGGGCCGTGACCAGACGGCAGCACCTGCGATACCTGGCACAAGGGTGAGTGCACCATACCTGTTACCTTCCTGCATGGAGTAGTCCATGTACCGCACCATTGCCTCTCGCTGTTGCTGGTGGGTTCCTTGTACCGATCGTTCCATGGTAGCATAGAACGGATCTGTGCGCAGTGCAGCTTCCAGCGCGGCAGCTTCTGCCGGGTAATGCAAATGGAAGGAGTTCATCACCACATCGACATCGGGTCGTCGACTACGCGGAAGTTTTCGTGGAAGCCATCCATGAGCTGCATGTCCGCCGCACTCAACTCGAAGTCAAATACGTCAAAGTTTTCGCGCAAACGTTCTCGCTTCACCGACTTGGGTATCGCCGAGACCCCGTGCTGCAGGATCCAGCGGAGCATGATCTGTGCGGGGGTTTTTTGGTGTTGCCTTGCCAGCGCGACCAGCCGGGGGTCGCTCATGCGCTGCCCGCGTGCCAGCGGCGAGTAGGCCTGCAACTGGATGCCACGCTCCACACACAAGCGGAGCAGATCTTGCAGAAAGAGATAGGGACTGAACTCCACCTGGTTGACGACCGGTACGATTTGGCCGTATGACTGAAGCTCGTCGAGAAAGGGTATCAGGTAATTGGAAACGCCAATGCAGCGCACCAGTTGCTGCCGGTACAACCGTTCGAGTGCGCGCCAGGTGTCCTTCCGTGTTTGCCGGATGGGCCAGTGCACCAGATACAGATCGATGTAACCGCAGTCGAGCTTCTTCATGCTTGCATCAAAGGCACGCAGCGTCTCGTCGTAACCCTGGTCTGTATTGGCAACTTTGGTGGTCAGGAAGATGTCCTTGCGCGGAACACGGCTCGCCTGAATGGCGCGACCGACTTCGCGTTCGTTTTTGTACATCGCCGCAGTGTCGATGAGCCTGTATCCAATTTCCAGTGCGTCGCCGACGGCCTGCTCTGCTTCGGCGTTGTACATGTCATAAACGCCGAGTCCAAGCAGCGGCATCTCCACGTCATTGTTCAGCGTGGAGTAAATCTGTTTTTGCATTCAATCACCATTTATCCAGTCCCAGTAATTTACGCCCCAGCGGACTAAGTTCTGCTGTTTGGTAGCGTGTTTGTTCCCACTTGCGGGGATCGCCGGGGAAGGCGTAGCCATCCGGAGCTATTCTATCCTTCCAGGAGCGGATGCGCCATTCCCGCAACGCATCGTTGTCCTCCTGCGCAGGCATCATGGAGATGTATTGTGCGATCCGCACTTTGTCTTTGGTCAGATTGGGCCGGATGCCGTGCGGCTGTGTGCTGTTGAAGATAAGCAAATCACCTGTCTCCATTTTCACTTTCACCGGTGTGAAGCCTGTTACATCAGGCTTGAAGTGATCGCGGTCTGCAGGCTGGTTGAGTTTCCAGGTGTCATAGGTGCGAAAGAGCTCGGGAATACACTGAAACCCTCCCATGTTTTCGTCAGTCTGATCGGCCAGCGCCAACACGCCCTGCACATTCTGCGGTTTGGTTTCCGGGTCGTAGTCCCAGTGAATAAATCCTTTGAAGGGAAACTCGGGGCGGTGCGGGAAGTTGAGGTTGCAGCGGTCGATCGTCACCCACAGTTTTTCGGTACCCCAGATGTCTACGAAGGCGTTGTACACACGCTCCGTCTGCCGGTTGTCCCACAGGTACTGGTGATTGTACATTTCCACCATGCCGCTGTTGGTGAGTTCTTTCATCTGTATTTCTGCCCTCGGAGGTACGTACCACGTTGTGATATCGTTCGGGTCTTTCTCTTCAAACTCCCAGATGTGCCGGGCCAGCCGCTCTGCCTGGGCGCGGGGTACTGCCTGTTTGATAACGACGTATCCATTGTGAACCCAGAATTGCCAGTCGGCCTCAGAAAGCACACGCAGCGGTTGACCGTTCGAGCGGTCGCTCAGCTTCAGGTGACTGCTGGTGGCAGTGGATGGGTTGCCGGGGATGTCGAGGTGCTCGTTCTGAGGCACATTCGGCGCCATGGTGGGGGCCATGGTGGGCGCCATGGTAGGCTGTTGTGGTTTCATGTGTTGCGGTTTGGTTTGCTAATGTAGCCCGACAGTTTCCTGCTGGCTAGCCCTCCAATTTGCCATTATTTGAACTATATTAACATAGACTTAGAGTTTGACCCCAATAAATGGTAAACGGTAATCCATGAAAGTTGCTTTTGAGCGCGTCAACCCTGCCCAGGACCGGTCTTTCAAGATCTTCACACCGCGTCTGAACGACTTTTATTATTGGCATTTTCATCCGGAATACGAGATCGTATACATTGACGGTGCCGATGGAACCCGGCATGTCGGCGATCACCTGGCGCGGTTTGAGGGCGGTGACCTCGTCATGATCGGTCCCAACGTGCCACACCTGAATTTCGACTATGGTATCCAGGGGCCATACGAGAAGATTGTGGTTCAGCTGCGCGAAAGTTTCATGGACCAGGTGATGGGGCAGGTGCCGGAGTTGGAGGAGATCAAAGACCTGTTTGAGCGCGCGCGCCATGGTATCAGCTTTGGTGCTGCCACCAGAAGTGCAGTCGGTGCGCAGCTGCGGGCGCTCACGGGCATGGACCGGTTTGACCAGTTGCTCGGCATGCTGCGGGTCTTTCAACAGCTGGCGGGTGCTACAGATTATTTGTTGCTCAACGCACGCCCCATCGACAACCACTACAACCTGAAAGAGCAACAGCGGATCCGCGCCGTGAACCGGTTCATCGACGAGAATTTCCACCGCCCTATTTCAGTGGAGGAAGTCGCCGCCATTACACACCTCACGGTGCCGTCTTTCTGCCGGTACTTCCGCCAGATGACGAAACTCACGTTCACGGATTTTCTCAACCAATACCGCGTGAACCAGGCCAAGAAATTGTTAATGCAGGACCGGAGCGTTGCCGACGCGTGTTTTGAAACAGGATTTGCGAGTCTGTCCTACTTCAACCGGATTTTTCGAAAATTTGTCCACATGAATCCTTCGGAGTTCAAGCGGCAATACACACATCGCTGAATCCGTCAGAAGGCGAGACCCAGCGTGAGTCCGAGGCGAACGCCAAAGCCGTTGAGGCCACCCGACACATCAAAGGAGTTGCCGGAAGTGGTTTTTACTTTACCACCAGAGAAGGAGGGGCCCACGAATCCGTCGAGGGAGAATTTCTGTTTGAAGATCCACTGTTTGCCTACGACGAGTCCTGCGCCAAGGGTTGTGAGCGTGCCTTTGTCTCCGAACTCATTCTTAAGTGTGAAATTCTGAAAGCGCACGAAGGGAGCGAAGTACACGCCGACAGGAGCGTCGGAGTCAGAAACATACTTCCGGTATTCGGGTGTGATACCAAAGCCCTGATAAGAAATGTTGCCGCTGTCCTGATAGCCCGTGTAAAAGAATCCGGTTTGGAAGCTGGCGTCTTTCTTGATCACCTTTTCATAGGCCACATTGAAGGTGCGGACGATGGGGCTGAAGAGATTGATCTTGATCACGCTGGATTGAGCGAGGGCAGCTGAACTGAATACGGTCATCAGCAGCAGGGCAAAAGTGAGTTTCTTCATGTACGATGGTTTGCGTGCTAAAGATAAGCAGGACGGCCGCAAAAAAGGAAAGGCCACCGGAAGGCAGCCTTTCAAAAGGTGTTGGTTTTTCTGATCAGAAGGCGATGCCAAAGGTCAGACCAAGTCGAAGTCCGAAACCATTCAGACCACCACTGGTGGAGATCGTGCTGGAGCCGGAACTTGCTTTCACAGTGCCTGAGGAATACGCGGGGCCCACAAACCCGTCCAAAGAGAATTTATTCTTGAAGATCCACTGCTTGCCAAGAACCACACCACCACCGAAAGTGGAGAGTGTGCCTTTGTTGTTGACGTCGTCTTTCAGCGTGAAATTCTGATAGCGCAGGAAAGGTGCCACATACACACCGGCAGGTGCTTCGGTGTCTGAAAGATAGAATCGGTATTCAGGCGTGATGCCCAGACCTGTGTAGCTCACGCCACTGGCCGAGTAGCCTGTGTAGAAGAAGCCGAGCTGGAAGCTGGCGTCTTTCTTTACCACGTGTTCATAGGAAACGTTGAACGTGCGCACGATCGGGCTGAAGATGTTGATCTTGACCACGTTGGACTGTGCCTTGACGACGGCGGTGCCGGCGACAAGCAGCAGCAGGATGAATGACAGCTTTTTCATTGGGTTGGGGATTGTGTGTTAATACTAAATGTACCGTGTTTTAGTGGAAGAACCACTCGGTCGACCATTAACCCAATTTCGTGCCAGAATGCTATCAACTGCCACTGATCGTTGTCATGACTTGCTTTTGGTTAGCCCAGGAACGGATAGCGATAGTCGGTGGGGGTAACAAAAGTCTCCTTGATGGTGCGCATGGATACCCAGCGCAGGAGATTCACCTTTGCTCCCGCCTTGTCATTGGTACCGGAACCGCGTGCGCCACCGAAGGGTTGTTGTCCGACAACCGCCCCTGTGGGCTTGTCGTTGATGTAGAAGTTGCCAGCGGAGTGGGTTAGCTTCCTCGTTGCCACCTCAATGGCGTAGCGGTCTTTCGCGAGGATAGAACCGGTGAGTGCATAGGGTGAAGTGCGGTCCACAAGGTCCAATGTCTCTTCGAAGTTTTCAGGCTGATACACGTAGATTGTGATGACAGGCCCGAAGATTTCTTCACACATCGTCAATGAGGAAGGATCTTTGGTAAGGATCACCGTGGGCTCGATGAAATAGCCTTTGCTCTTGTCGTACTTTCCGCCGGCGATGATTTCGTTGACGGGATTTTGCCGCGCCTTTTCAATGTAACCCGTGATGGTGGTGAAGGCTTTCTCGTCGATGACGGCGTTGATGAAATTTGAAAAATCTTCTGTGGGGCCCATCTTCATCGACTTGAGGTCGGCGACCAGTTGATCTTTGACGGCGCTCCAGAGATTGGTGGGAATATATGCGCGCGAAGCCGCTGAGCATTTTTGTCCCTGGAATTCGAAGGCGCCGCGTGCGATGGCTGTGGCCACCTCTTTGGGATTCGCACTTTCGTGGGCCACGATGAAATCTTTGCCACCGGTTTCGCCCACGATGCGCGGGTAGGAGCGATAGCGCTGGATGTTGTTGCCAATCGTTTTCCACATGTGCTGAAACACACCGGTACTGCCGGTGAAATGCAGTCCTGCGAAATCCTTGTGGTTAAAGATCACCTCACCGGCGTCGGGTCCGCTGACATAGATGAGGTTGATGACGCCGTCGGGCAGGCCAGCTTCCTTGAGCACCTGCATGATCACGTTGGCGGCGTAAATCTGGGTATTGGATGGTTTCCACACAACCGTGTTGCCCATCATGGCCATGCTGGTGGGCAGGTTGCCTGCGATGGCGGTGAAGTTAAACGGCGTGAGCGCGAAGGTGAAACCTTCCAGGGGCCGGTACTCCAGTCGGTTCCACACACCGGGTGAGGAGGCAGGCTGTTCGCTGTAGATCTCGCTCATGTAGTGCACATTAAAGCGCAGGAAGTCGATGAGTTCACAGGCGGAATCAATTTCAGCCTGGAAGGCGTTCTTCGACTGGCCGAGCATGGTGGCGGCATTGATGGTGTAGCGCCATGGTCCTGCCAGCAGGTCGGCGGCTTTGAGGAAAATACTGGCGCGGTATTCCCACGACAGCGATGCCCACGATTCTTTGGCGGCGAGGGCCGCTTCGATGGCCTGCTCCACGTGTTGTTTGTCGCCTTCGTGATAATAGCAGAGCACGTGCTTGTGGTCGTGGGGCGGATGGAGAGATTTCTTGCTGCTGGTGCGCACTTCATCGCCGCCGATGTACATGGGGATGTCGAGCACTTTGCTGCGGGCTTCTGCCAGTGCGCGTTGCAGGGCTTCGCGCTCTTTAGAGCCGGGGGCATAGGAGAGGACGGGTTCGTTTTTGGGCTCGGGTACTTTGAAAAATCCGTTGGACATGGCAGTGAAGTTTAGCGGGGCAAAATTAGGTAAAAAGGCGAAAGCCGTCAGAGCATGGTCATCAGTTGTTCGAGTGCATGGATTTCGTGTGTGGCCTCATGTTCATAGGGCTGGCGGCCGGGGTTGAAGAAGATGGTGTCGATGCGCGCCTGCCGTGCGCCGCCGATGTCGGTGAGGAGGTTATCGCCGATCATGACAGTTTCCTCGTGACTGGCGCCGGCCGCATTCATGGCAAATGCGAAGATTTCGGGTGCTGGTTTTTTGTATCCGGCGCGCTCGGATGTCACCACTGATTTGAAGTACTTTTCGATGCCGGACGATTGCAATTTCGTTCCCTGAATTTCGTCGAAGCCGTTGGTGACGATCACCATGGGGTATTTGTCATAGAGGTAGTCGAGCACCTTGCGGGCTCCGGGCAGCAGGTGGCTTTTGCGCGGTGACTCGGCGACGTATTCGTTGGAGAGCTGCAGAGACAATTCGTAGTTGTCGATGTCGATGGACTTCAGGATGTGGTGGAAGCGTTCGAAGCGGATGACTTCGCGGCCGATGGCACCGCTGTCATATTGTTTCCACAGTTCGTTGTTGACGCGTGTGAAGGTCTCGAGGAATTCCCTGAGGGTGCCGGCGCCGAGGTTCTGAAGTTGGTGGCGGTGGTAGATTTCGGTGAGCGTTTCGGCGGAATTGGTTTCGTAGTCCCAGAGCGTATGGTCCAGGTCGAAGAGGAGGGCTCGGTAGCGGCTCATGGGGTCAGAGGGAGCCGAGGCTCCGGATTTTTAGTTTGTTGAGCGCGAGTTCGCGGTTAGTGAACAGCGTCTCATAGATCTGCTGGTCGTGCTGGAGTGTGGAGTCCTTGCGGATGAACTGCACCATCTGTTTGACGATGTCTGACACTTCGTCCTTGATCTGATAAAAGGACCATTGGTTGTGGCGTCGGACGGTGAGGATGCCGGAATTGCGCAGGTAGATCAGGTGGCGGGAGGTTTTGGCCTGTGTAAAGTCGAGGATGCGTTCCAGGTCGGAGATGCACATTTCGCCGTTGTGGAGGATCAGGTTAAGGATGCGCAGCCGCGAGGTGTCGGAGCAGGCCAGAAAGATCTGGGCGCCGAGGTCGAGGCTGAACTGCTTTAGTCTTACACCCATGGCAGGAATGCGGGGTCAAAGATACGAAAGGTGGGACCAGGGACGTTGGGCTTATTAGGCATTTTTGGGGCTAATCCCTATCTTTGCAGACTTGCCCATGAGCGCACAATACCGTCGTATTTTTCT
>JAIBBB010000076.1 GCA_019694905.1 Cyclobacteriaceae bacterium | reverse complement strand
GCCACCGATACGCCGTTCGTATTTAATGTGAGGCCAGTAGCCACATCGCTGCACACCGTAGCGTTCAGCAAAGTGGACACAACGGGCTCAGGATTAATGGTTATCGTAATCACTTTGGGATCGCCCAGGCAGTTTGCCGCGCTGACAGGAACCACGGTGTACTTGACTGTAAGCGGCACAGCACCCGTGTTGGTAAATTTATCGCCGGCGAGATAGCCTGCAGCGACACCCACTGCTGGCACTGCGACGTTGCCCGGGTCTCCGGTGAGGCCAGCGGCAACCACTTTCGCAGTGATATTGTAGTTGGAGGCAGCCACTGCTGTAGCGACGGTGCTGAGGGTCAGTCCGATGGCGGCATCGCTACACACCGTCGCATCAAGCGTAGTTGATACGGCGGGCTCCGGATTAATCGTGATGGTGATGGTGCGGGCAGAACCAGCGCAACCGGCGGCACTCACCGGTGACACTGCGTAGGTGACGTTCAGCGGCAGCGTGGTCAGGTTGACATAAGAGTCAGCGGCCAGGTAATTGGCAGCCACACCCGAAGCAGGCACAGGCGCATTGCCTGCACTGGCAGTAAGCCCGCCGGCAATGGTACGGCTCGTTACGTTATAGCTTGCTGCAGCAACTGAGATACCATTGGTTGCCAATGTCAGACCGATGCCCGTATCGGAACACACTGTTGCATCGAGCAGCGTAGATACCACCGGCTCGGGGTTAATCGTGATAGTGATAACCTTCGAAGGCCCGGGACATCCGGATGCCGATAAAGCCTCAACGGTATACTGCACCGTCAGCGCCGCAGCGCCTGTATTGGTGAATTTATCGGTCGCAAGGTAATTGGCAGCCACGCTTGAAGCCGGGATGACTGCGTTGGTCACTCCTGGAGTAAGTCCGGGTGCTATGGTCACCGCCGTTACAGAGTAACTGGCGGCACCAATGGATGTACCATTGGTATTCAGTGTGAGACCTGTGGCTACCTGGCTGCACACCGTTGCATCCAGTGTGTTGGACATCACAGGTTCAGGGCTGATCGTCATCGTGATGACTTTGGAATCGCCCACGCATCCTGCTGCGCTGATCGGCACAACGGTGTAGGTAACAGTGAGTGGTACAGCGCCGACGTTTCGGTAGGTATCTCCTGCGAGGTAGTTTGCAGCCACTAAATTAGCGGGTACTGCCGCATTGCCTGCGCCGGCAGTGAGGCCCGCAGCCGCACTGACCGCAGTCACATTGTAATTCAATGCAGCGACAGACGTACCATTTGTATTCAGCGTGAGGCCGATCGGGAGGTTGCTACAGACAGTTGCATCCAGTGTAGTAGACACTACTGGTTCCGGATCGATCGTCATCGTAATGATCCTGGCGGCACCGAGACATCCACCGGAACTTACGGGCACCACAGTATAAGTCACCGTTCTTGAGACAGCTCCCGTATTCGTGAATACATCGTTGGACAGGTAGTTGGCGGCAACGGTGTTGGCCGGCACAGCTGCGTTCGCAATTGACGGCGTGAGACCCGCGGAAATACTTCTGGCGGTGATGTTATAACTGGCGGCTCCTACTGAGGTACCATTGGTGTTCAGCACGAGTGCAATTGGCAAATCACTGCATTTGGTTGCGTCCAGTGTGGTAGACATCACCGGCTGCGGGTTGATGGTGATAGTGATGGTCTTCGAAGCGCCAAAGCAGTTGGCAGCGCTCTTAGGAATCACTGTGTATGTAACATTGAGCGTAGACCCCGTGGTGTTGGTAAACACATCAGCGGCCAGATAACCGGCGGCCACACCTGTTGCAGGCACCACTGCATTGGAACCACCTGCGGTGAGCCCGGGATCAATGGTGCGTGCAGTGATGTTATAGGTAGATGCCGCAACGGATGTACCGTTGGTGTTCAAGGTCAGCCCGGTGGCTGCTCCGCTGCACACTGTAGCATCAAGACTTGACGACACTACAGGTTGAGGCTGTACCGTAATGGTGACAGACTTTGGCGGATCGCCGGTACATCCGAGTGCACTGACAGGCACCACCTGATAGACAACTGTCAGGTTACCACTGGTGGTATTAGTGTAAGTATCGTTGGCCAGGTAGTTGGCCAGTTCATTGTTGGAAGGTACAATCGCATTGCTTCCACCGGCCACAAGGCCTGGAGCAATGGACACACCAACAACATTATAACCAGAAGCTCCCACCGATACACCATTGGTATTCAATGAAAGGCCGATAGGCAAGCCGCTGCAAACCGTCAGGTCCAGTGAGTTGGACAAAGAGGGCTCGGGGTTGATGGTAATTGAGATGATCTTGTTGGCACCCACGCAACCGCTGGCGCTCACAGGTGCCACTGTGTAAGAAACGATGAGGGCTGCCGCTGTGACGTTGGTGTAAGAGTCACTCGCCAGGTAATTGGACGCAACGCCGGTCGCCGGCACTGCCGCATTGGAACCCGAAGCAGTCAAGCCACCGGGCACCGACTTGGATACTATATTATACGTGGCTGCTGCTGCAGATCCTGCTGCCACAGACAAAGTCAAGCCAATGCCGGTGTCACTACAAACCGTGCGATCAAGCCCATTGGCAACTATAGGTGCAGGGTTGACAGTTACAACGACAGTTCTGGCAACGCCCACGCATCCAGAACCGCTGGTCGGTGTGATGGTGTAAGTGGCGGTGATAGGGCTACCCGTCAGGTTCACGAGGTTGTCCGTGATATGAATGGTGCCTGCAGCGCCTGCAGCCACGTTGGATCCGAGAGAACCTTGAATCGAACCGTCCGACATGACAGGTGCCGGCCAGTTGAAGAACGTACCGGCGGGGAGGTTGAGCGGCGTTGTTATGATTTCATAATTCACCGAGCTGCCACTACATATTGTTTTGGTTTGCGGGTTGACGAGAACTGGTTCCGGATTGACCGTCAATACCACACTTTGAGTGGTGCCCACGCAGAAAGGAGAGGCTGAAGCCGTAGGCGTGACATTGAAAGTGACGGAGCCTACTGCGCCGGAAGTATTGCGGATGGCATTCACGCCCGTGAATGTGGTAGACAAGTCGCCTGAGCCGGACTGGCCCACAGCCACATTGGTGAGTGTACCTGTGATGCTGGTAACTGTCCAGGCATAAGTACTCGCCATGGACGAGGTAAAGACAAGTGTAGGTGCGATACCGCTACAAGCTGAAGTGACTGCGCTGGACGTCATGGTCGGGCGGTTGCTCAGACCCACAGATAATGTGGCCGGAGTACCGGTACAGCCCGATGAGCTGGTTTCGCTCACTTGCACGGTAACAGGAGTAACCAAACCGAAGTCGACGGTGACAGCGCCAAGGCCCGGACCACTCGCGGCGCCCACGATGGTGGCACCAGTAACAGTCCATGTGAAGGTTGACGTCGGGTTAAACCCGACCGGCAAACTGTAGACAACGCCAGTCTGATTGGTACAAACCGTGTTGGGACCGTTGATTGACAAGGCACCGGGTGCGGAGGCAACGGTGATATTGAGTGTGTTGGCCGAGCCTGCACAGCCATATGAATTTGTTTCTACCACAGAAATCGGTGAACCCGGATCTGTGACAGGGAATTTGAGAAGCACGAAGAAGTTAGCGGAGTTGGTACCGCCACCACCGAAAACCTGGAATTGGGGCGGAATGGTCCATGTGTATGTGGAACCTGCATTGAGGGCAACCTGATACAGGATGATGTTGGAAGCGCTCGCGCAAACGACTCCCTGCCCCACAATCGGGTTAGCAACAGGAAGCGGGTTGATTGTCACAACCACTGTTTGAGGAGCGCCCACACAACCTGCGCCGCTGGTGGGGGTGATGGTATAGGTGGCTGTGATCGGTGCCGCGGTGTTATTTACCAACACATCATTGATGTGCTTCGTGCCGGCAACACCCATGGGTACGTTCACACCGGCTGATCCCTGCGGTGCACCGGCCGACATGACCGGCACGGGCCACGAGAACGTGGTACCGGCAGGCAAGTTGAGCGGCGAGAGGAGAATTTCGTAGTTGGCGGAAGTGCCACTGCAAATTGATTTGGTCTGACCAACCACGAGAGCGGGTGCCGGGTTAACGGTCACAACTACGGTGCGTGCAGTACCTACGCAGCCAGCGCCGCTTGTTGGCGTGATGGTATAAGTAGTGGTAGTGGGTACGCCGGTGACGTTGGTAAGCACATCCGTGATGTGGAGTGTGCCCGCCGCGCCCATGGCTACGTTTACTCCGGCAGTAGCAGGTCCTGCACCATCCGGGTCAGGCCAGTTGAATACGGTACCCGCAGGGAGGTTTGCCGGGGTCAGCAAGATTTCGTGGTTGACCGCCGCCCCGCTGCAGATGGTTTTGGTTTGGCCTGCCGTAATGACCGGAGCAGGGTTGACCGTGATGACAACGTTCTGTGTGGCACCCACGCAACCAGCGCCACTGGTTGGTGTCACTACATAGGTAACATTAAAGGGTGCTCCGGTGGTATTGGTAAGCACGTCCGTGATGTGTTTCGTGCCAGCCACACCCATGGCGAGGTTGGTCTTGGCTGTAGCTGGGCCTGCGCCATCAGGATCTGCCCAGGTGAAAGTTGTTCCTGCAGGCAGGTTGAGCGGGCTCATGAGAATCTCAAAATTCACATTATCGCCAGAGCAGATGGTTTTGGTTTGCCCTGCGACAATCACAGGCGCCGGTTGCACCGTTATCGTCACGGTGCGGGCGGTGCCTGCGCAACCGGCGGCACTGGTGGGGGTGATGGTGTACGTTACGGTGATGTTTGCACCAGTTGTGTTTGTCAGGACATCAGTGAGGTGCAGTTTGCCGGCAGGATCAGCTGCGACGGCTACGCCTGCGGTACCCTGGGCGGGTCCGGCTGACACCGAGGGAATCGGCCAGCTGAAAGTGGTTCCTGCGGGAGTATTGGCAGGGGTCAGCAGCACTTCATAATTCACGGCAGCGCCGCTGCAGATGGTCTTCGTCTGGTTGGCCATGACAGGCACCACGTTGACGGTGTAGCTAAGGTCAGTGTTGAAGGTGCTCAAACAGCCGGCAGGCGTGAGGATGGAAACCACACGGATGGTGTGGGTGCCGGTGGTGTTGAGTGCAGCTTCATTGAAAGTGATGGCTGCGGTGGGGTCGCCTGTGACAAGGCTTACCGCAAAGGTCTTGGTCAGGTTGGAACCACCATCAATCTTATATGTAAGTGTGTAGTTACCGGCGACTGAAGAAGGGCCGTCGAGGCTGAACAGCAGCTGGGGATCGGTTGTTGCACCACCCGCATCACAGGTGGATGCCGAAGCGAGCGACGGTGCTGTATCGAATGCCGGGGCAGTACCACCGATGGTTACGGAGGCCATGCCGCCCATGGCCAGTGCATTGGCGGAGCAACCATTGGCATCGACGAGAGTTGTTATCTGATAGGTGGTATTCACCCCTGGTGACGGTGACGAGATGGTGAATGTCGTGGAGGGCCAACCCGCAACAGTTACAGGTCCGCCAGGCGTCATGGTATAGGTGACGGTGAAAGGGGCAGTACCGGTAAGGGTCCAGTTGATGTCAGGAGCCGGGTTACCCGAGCAGACCGCACCACCACCGGTGGGGTTGGCAGCTGTCGGCAGGGGATTGATGGTTACAACGGTGGCATTGGACAGCGGGCTCAAACAGCTGGAGGGCGCCACGCCAATTACTTGTACGGTATAGCTGCCAGATTGTGCGGTTGTTGTCAGCGTAATCGTGCTGCTGGTGGCACCACCCACTGCCACGCCGTTGCGGTACCATTGGTAGCTGGCTGCAAGGCCACCCACGTTAGAGGACTGAAGGATAGTTTGCTGCACACCATCTGCGCAGATAGTGAGACCGGTGCTGCCGGCGCCCTGTGAAATTGTAGGCTGCGGAGGTACCGGGTTGACGGTGATGGTTGCTGCAACGCTGTTTTGAATTGCGCAAGGTCCGCCAACGGCATTTTGAACCACCGCGTAGTAGGTATAGGTTCCTGCACCGTTGGGTGGTACTTCCGAGAAAGTAGTCAGTCCTGCGGTTCCGGCAATGGCAACACCAGCGCCCGCATTAAAAGTTCGCTCCCATCTCACTACTCCTCCTCTGTGACCAGCGAGGGTAAGGTTGGCCAAGGTAGACCCATCGCAAATCGTTTGGTTGCTGGATACGGTTCCGCCTGCAGTCGTACCAAAAACATTGACAGAGAGCGTGTTGACGGGTGTCGAAGCACACTTGCTACCGTTCGCGTCTGCTGTGGCATACTGCAGTGCCGCGCCAACCGTGCGTGCTGCAGAGGGATTGGGTTGGGCTGCAATATTGAAAGTGGCATTGACAGTAGCTGTAGCGTTGGGGTTTGTATTGAATGTAACGTCAGGGTTGGATGCGCTCCACAGGTATTCGGTTGTGAAGGACACGATCCCGGTGTTTGTGATGTTGTTGGCCGCGATGGTGGAGGCAGTCGGAGCAGAAGCCAGTGTATAGGTGGCGGTGCTTCCATTACAGATATTTAGTGTTCCTGTTGGTGCCGCTGGTCCCGTGAGTGCCGGGCGGATCGTCATCTTTACTTCTACCGGGTCACTCGTACACCCGTTGGCGGTGGTATAAGTGGCCCAGATGGAATAGACTCCTGTTGTACCTGCCTGCAACCGGCCGCGCATCGTGCCCTGTGCGCCCCCAGCGCCCAGTCCATTGGTTCGGAAGAATCGACAGTTGGTACCGTAAGTATTTGTCAAAGCTGCGCCACCCGTCCGAGGATCTCCGAAGTACCAGGAAATGACTGTGCTACCTGCTACACTGGCTGCAGTTAACTCAAAAGAGAGAATCTGGTTGGCCGCTGTGATCGCACCGCAGGCAACGTTGGGTGGGTTGAGTACAGTACCTGAACAGAATTCCTTGTTGTTGGCTACCGGGAGCGGCGGCTTGGTAATGATGGTAATATTATAAGTGCGGGTGACGGGGGCATTGTTGGCATAAATGGGTCCTGCGCCCACTCCGAATTGTGTCAGCAAAGCCGGTTGGTTAGTGCCTGCCCCGCCTCCTTTTGTAATGTCAAATACGTTGAATGGAACGCCTTGCGGCGGATTGAAACCGTTGCCGTCCGCGACGTTTCTGTCCAGGCGGTTACAGAAGTTGAAACTCCGCATGGTGATTTCAAAAGTCTGCCCTGCCACTGCGGTGGTCGGCATGATGATGTTGTCGGTGACAGAAGGAAGCGGTGCTGTGGTGGGTGATGCCTGATAGGTAACGGCGCCATAGATCGGGAGGTCTGCGGACGTATAGCTGACGCCATTGATCACAATCTTTTCAGTGGCGCCAGGGCCTGTGGTAATGGTTGAGGTTGTTCCGTACACCCATTGTACCCAGCGTGCATCATCGTTTTCCTTTGCTGTTTCCTTGATGGCACCAGCGGATGTACAGTTGAAGTCGGATGCATCCTGAACGCGGATGGCGGTCTGGTCTTTTTCGCAAATCTGGGTGACCTCACCTACCTCTACACCACCGGTACCTGCCGTGTGGTTGATGTCAATGGTGCCAAGGCTGGTGTTATTTTCTTTGTCCCACACAGTGAAAGGCTGCGTTTGGGGGATACCCACAGCCACGCAAGGAAATCCGGTCACGCCGTAGGTGGCTTGCACGGTGTAAGTACAAATGTTGTTGGCCACGGTGGAAGGAGTACTGGTACCACCAGTGGTGGTATAGCTATAGGTGTGCGACTGAGTGGTCTCCCATTTCTGGTTGGCCATGAAGGTCAGATTGATCGTGTCAGCCCGCGTCAACAGCGGGTTGTTCAGGGTAGGAACAAATGAGAGGATACCGCCACCGTCACCCCAGTTGATAAAGATCCGGGGCGCAATGGCGAAGCTATAATCGATACCGGTGGAGGAAACGTACCAGTTGACGGGTCGGGGGGAGCACAAGGGTGCTGTAGCATCAATGTTGTTAGAGCGGCTGACAGATCCACCACCGGCCTGGTTACAGCTGGTACCGTTGGCCAGCACGCCGTTGGCCAATCCAAGCTGCCACGGTCTGAATTCAACAATGGCTCCAAAGGTTGCCGTGTTGTCACGCGGGCGAACCTCTACTGAAATGTACTTACCTACCTGAGCCGCGGCGAGTGTAAAAGTCTGGGCCGTGGCACCAGCAATGGCGGTTTTGTTGGTACCTAGTTCATCGTCGTTGGTATACCACTGATACGTGGTCCCTGATTCAGGGTTGCCATCCGGGTCTGCATAGGTATACCACACCTTCAAAGTGAAGCCAACCTTCATGGCGGTGGTAGTGGCAGGGTTGGCGCCGGCCGTTGTTCCTGATATATATAGGTGATGCGCTCTCGGTGCGGCTGCAAATGAAGCTACCGAAAGAAGAAGCAATACAGCGGTTGAAAGAAGACGCACGTGATTAAAGTTCAAACTAGGGATTCGCAACAGCTGGTAGGCTCTCATGAAGGGGTCTTGGTTCTGGTCAATAGCTGTATTCGTCTTCACCTCCATTGGTAACCGTCCACTAGAGTGTCCACGATCTTCAAACTTAGCCACAAAAACAGCAAAAAGGAAATATATTGAGAGCATCGGCGGTTCCTTCCGCCAATTGGCTACCTTTGCCCCCGATTTTTCGTCGCCCGATGTCATCCAATTCTAAGTACATCTTCGTAACCGGTGGCGTTACGTCGTCCCTCGGTAAAGGCATAATTGCCGCATCGCTTGGTAAACTCCTCCAGGCGCGGGGCTTTTCCGTCACCATCCAAAAGTTCGACCCGTATATCAACATCGATCCGGGTACGCTGAACCCATACGAACACGGCGAGTGCTATGTCACCGACGATGGTGCCGAGACGGACCTTGACCTGGGTCACTATGAGCGATTCCTCAACGTGCCCACCTCGCAGGCCAACAACGTGACCACCGGGCGCATCTACAACAACGTCATCACGAAAGAGCGCAAGGGCGAGTACCTCGGCAAGACAGTCCAGGTCATTCCCCATATCACGGATGAGATCAAGCGAAACATCCTCCTCCTCGGCGAGAGCGGCCAATACGACTTTATCATCACTGAAATCGGTGGCTCCGTCGGTGATATTGAATCTCTGCCCTTTGTGGAAGCCGTCCGTCAGGTACGGTGGGACATGGGTGCCAACAATGTGGTGGTTATCCACCTCACCCTGATCCCCTACCTCAAGGCAGCCAAGGAACTGAAGACCAAACCCACGCAACACTCTGTCAAGGAACTGCTGCAGGCGGGTATCCAGCCCGACATTCTGGTGTGCCGAACGGAATGGCCTTTGCCACTCGAGCTCCGCAAGAAGCTCGCCCTGTTCTGCAACGTACACCTCAACTCGGTCATCGAGGCCATGGACGCGGACACTATCTATGATGTGCCGCTGCTGATGAAGAAAGAAAAGCTCGACGAGCGGGTGCTCTCCAAACTCAAGGTGACCTCCAAACAGGAACCTGACCTCGTGCAGTGGAAAGAGTTCCTGGGCAAGCTCAAGAACCCTGTTGAAGAAGTTAATATCGGCCTCGTTGGCAAATACGTTTCACTGCCGGACGCTTATAAATCCATCGCCGAAGCCTTTATCCATGCAGGCGCCCAGAATGACTGCAAGGTGACTTTGCAGTGGATCTCTTCTGAAGACATCAATAAGGAGACTGTAGCATCCATGCTTGGCAGGCTGGATGCCGTGCTTGTGGCGCCCGGCTTTGGCGAACGCGGCCTGGAAGGCAAAATCGAGGCGATCCGCTATGTGCGCGAGAACAAGATTCCCTTCCTCGGCATCTGCCTGGGTATGCAATGTGCAGTGGTTGAGTTTGCCCGTCACGTGCTTCACCTCCCTGAGGCAAGCACTACTGAACTCAATCCGAAGACGAAGCATCCCGTCATTGACATGATGGAGGAGCAAAAGAAGATCACCACCAAGGGCGGAACGATGCGTTTGGGCGCTTATGCCTGCAAGCTCAAGAAAGGTTCCAGGGCCCATGCCATATACGGTGACAGCACCATCCAGGAGCGCCATCGTCACCGTTATGAGTTCAACAACAAGTACCTGGAACAAATGGAGGAGAAAGGACTCAAGGCTACAGGCATCAATCCTGATTCCGGGCTGGTGGAAATCGTTGAATTGAAAGATCATCCCTGGTTTGTGGGTGTGCAGTACCACCCTGAACTGAAAAGCACCGTACTGAATCCTCACCCGCTGTTTGTGAAATTTGTTGAGGCCGCGCTGGCATCCAAGAAATCCAAACCGCAGGCCTGATTAAACACACTCCCACAGCATGGACAGAAATTCAGCCATAGGCTTTGTATTGATTGCAGTAGTGCTGTTTGCCTACTTCACTTTTTTTGCCCCGGAGGCACCCACCACACCACCACAGCCGGTCACTACCCAACAGGTAGTAAAAGATTCAGTTGCAGCGCAGCCAGCTGTTGCCGCCCGGGACAGTGCGATAGCCCGTCAATATGGCAATCTCGCTCCGCTCTTAAACGGTGAAGAAAAGACCCTGTCGCTGTCGAACGACGACATCCAACTGCAATTCTCCTCCAAGGGTGCCCGCATCAGGTCAGCCGAACTTTCTCGTTACAAAACCTACAGCCAGCAACCCCTGCTGCTCGTTACGCCCAGTTCCAGTGACTTCCGTCTCCTTGCCAAAGTAGAGGGTCGCGAGATTGACCTTTATCAATTGTATTACAACGCCGAGCAGCGCACTGTGGGCGATACCACACAGGTAGTTTTCTCTGCTGCTGTTGGCAATGGTGTGATCCGCCATATCTACGGGCTCGGTAAAAAGGGCTACGTACTCTCCTACCGGATTGAAACAGAAGGTCTCACGCAATCACTCACCGGTGATGCGCTCACTTATCAGTGGGTGAACAGAATTCCTCTGGTGGAAAAAGATGTGAAGGATTCAAGGACCAAGACGGCAGCCAATTTCTACACAACCGCCGGCGAATTTGATGGCACTTCTGAATCTTCCATGGACGTGGAAACCATGCCGTTGCCCCAACCTGTGCGGTGGGTTTCGTTCAAGCAGAAGTTTTTTCTGACGGCCTTCATAGCTGGCAACAGCTTTAGCGGTGGTGAGGTAGGGACGTCCTCCAATGAAGCCTTGCCGGAACTCGTCAAGGAGGCACAAGCCAAACTGACGATCCCGGTAGCCGATGTGCAGAAAGGCGCATCGTTCAGATACTACCTTGGACCGAACGATTACAAGACGCTTGACGATGTGTCGCCCGGGCTTCGCCGCAACGTATACCTCGGCTGGCCGCCTGTCAAGTGGGTGAACCAGTATTTCATTTTCCCGGTGTTCCACTTCCTGACGACTGTCATTGGTAACTATGCGCTGATTATTGTCATTCTGGTGATCATCCTCCGCATCGTGCTGCTGCCGTTGACCTACAAGTCTTACCTCGGCATGGCCAAAATGCGCCTCCTGAAACCCGAACTGGATGAACTGAAAGCCCAGTATGCGGATGATCAGGTGAAGTTCAGCCAGGAACAGATGAAACTCTTCAGCGAGGCAGGCGCGAGTCCTTTCAGCGGCTGCATTCCGATTCTGCTGCAGATGCCGATTCTCTTTGCCATGTTCTATCTGTTCCCTGCCAGCATTGAATTCCGTCAGCAGACACTCTGGTGGGCTGAAGATATTTCCACGTACGATTCGTTGATCAAATTCTCATTTGATCTGCCTTTGCTCGGCTCTCACATCAGCATTTTTACTTTGTTGATGACAGCCAGTACCCTCGCCATCACCTGGCAGAACAACCAGGTGAGTACCGTCGACGGGCCGATGAAGTCGATGTCCTACATCATGCCTGTGATTTTCCTTTTCATGCTGAACTCCTTCCCTGCCAGTTTGAGTTTTTACTACCTGGTGGCGAACGTGTTCTCTTTTGGTCAACAGTACCTGATCAAGCGCTTCGTGGATGAAGAAAAGATCAAGAAAGTAATGGAGGACCATCGCAAGAAGTCGGCCACAGGCACATCCGGCAAATCCAAGTTCATGAGCCGGCTGGAAGAGGCGATGAAGGCAGGTGAAGAGGCCCGCAAAAAGCGCAAATCCTGATTCACCAGAGCCCGCCATTTTCAGTCCATCACTCTGATAGTTAGAGGCTTGCAGTCCCTGTGGGGCTGTGGTGCCGGAGGGCATCAATAATTGCCTCATTCTTATATCTTTGTAGCCCGGTTTTACGTCCGGGGTGTTTTCTATTTTCAACGAACCATCATCACTCCCGCGAAATGGGAAAGATCATTGCCATAGCCAACCAGAAGGGCGGTGTCGGGAAGACTACCTCCGCCATCAATCTTGCCGCCAGCCTGGCTGTGCTTGAGAAGAAGACCCTGTTGCTGGATGCCGATCCTCAGGCCAACTCGACCTCAGGACTCGGACTCAACCCAAAAGACGTCAAGGTCAGCATCTACGAGTGCATGGTGGATGGGATTGATCCCCGCCAGTCGATCGTAAAGAATGAACTGAAGTACCTGGAGATACTACCTTCTCACATTGACCTGGTAGGTGCGGAAGTGGAAATGGTGAACATCGAGCGCCGTGAGGAAAAGATGCGGGATGCATTGGACAAAATCCGCAACGACTACGATTTCATCATCATCGACTGTTCGCCTTCCCTCGGACTTATCACTATCAATGCCCTTACCGCTGCTGATTCGGTTCTGATTCCTGTTCAGTGTGAGTATTTTGCGTTGGAAGGACTTGGTAAGCTGCTCAACACGATCAAGATCATTCAGACCCGTCTCAACCCAAAACTTGAGATTGAAGGTATTCTGCTTACGTTATACGATTCCAGAACTTCATTAGGCAATCAGGTTGTGGAAGAAGTGCGGACGCATTTCAAACACATCGCCTTCAAGACTATCATTCCCCGCAACGTCAAGCTGAGTGAATCGCCCAGCTTCGGGCTGCCGGCGATCGTGCACGATGCCGAAAGCAAAGGTGCCATCAGTTACCTGAATCTGGCACATGAGGTATTGGACAAAAACGGATTATCAAAATGAGCAAGAAAGTTGCGCTGGGCCGCGGACTGAAGTCGCTGTTGAGCGACACCCCCGATACTGAAAAACTGGAAGAAGTAGCGCCGAGCACGGCGAGTACATCGGGCATGTCGGAGATTCTGCTCGCCAACATCGAAGTGAATCCGTTTCAACCCCGGCAACAATTCGACCAGGACGCGCTGAAGGAATTGTCTGAGTCTATCAAAGTGCATGGCATCATTCAGCCGATCACTGTCCGCAAGCTGAACCACACACAATTCCAGCTTATCTCAGGGGAGCGTCGCTTTCAGGCGGCCAAGCTCGCTGGCCTCAAGAGTGTGCCAGCCTATGTGCGATTGGCTGACGATCAGCAGATGCTGGAGATGGCGCTCATCGAGAACATCCAACGGGAGAATCTCAACCCTATAGAAATTGCGCTGAGCTACCAGCGACTTATCACCGAGTGTAACCTGAAGCAGGAACAGTTGGGTGACCGGGTAGGTAAGCAACGTTCGACGGTCACTAATTATCTCCGTCTGCTCAAACTTCCACCTGATATCCAGATTGCGCTTCGGGACAACCGGCTCAGCATGGGCCATGCCCGAGCCATTGTGAGTGTGGAAGATCCGGCCAGTCAGTTGTACATCTTCAAGAAGATCCTGTCAGAAGATTTGTCTGTGCGCAATGTGGAAGATCTCGCCCGGCAAGTGGCACAGGGATCGGGTCAAAAGCCTGCAGAGGCCGCAGCGGTTGCCCCAAAAAATCCGGAAATGCGTCAGTTGCAAACCAAATTGTCGTCGCACTTTGGCACGAAAATTAATATCAAGTCCGATGGCCAAAAGGGTGAAATCCGGATTCCGTTTCTTTCTGTGGAAGACTTGAACCGGATACTTGACATCCTGAAGGTGTGAACATCTGACCATGCGACTTTATTTGCTGACGATCCTGCTGATTGTTTCATGGGGTGCCTGGGCGCAGCAAGACTCGCTTCGCAGCGGCCTTAACTTCCGGCCGGAGACGATTCAGTCGCTCGACGATTCTGTGGTTTTCAGGGACAAGAAAGGGCGCGCCATCAGTCGTGAGGAATTTAACAGGCGCTACAATCCCCGAAAGGCTCTGATGTACTCTGCGGTGATGCCGGGACTGGGTCAGATTTACAACAAGAAATACTGGAAGCTGCCCCTGATCTATGGCGGATACTTCGTTTTGATCCGGCAGATTGGCATTTACCAAAACGGCTACAACAGGTTCAAGAGCGAATTGTTCGACTACCTGAATGCGAACAACAATGGCGCCAATTTGCAAAAGACGGCCGGTGGATTTCCAGAATCACAAATCCGCAACCTGGTTGACAAGGCCAGGCGTGAACGGGATTTTTTCATGATCATCTCCGGAGT
>JAIBBB010000306.1 GCA_019694905.1 Cyclobacteriaceae bacterium | reverse complement strand
AAGAGATCATCAGGGTGATGTAGCCGCCTTCGGGGAACTTCTGCACGTTGGAGATAAAGAATGAAATTTCGATGCTTGCAAAGATGCCGAGAAGCAGCGTGACCAATATTCTATTCCATTTCAGGATATAGCCGAGATAGTAGGAAAGCAGGTAGGTTGTCACCATCATGGTGAGCGTGATGGCCAGTCCATAAGCAGCCTCCATGTTGGTAGAAGTTTGAAAGTGGAGCACCATCAGCACGCAACCAATCCAGAGCATGATGTTGACGCTGGGTATGTAGATCTGACCTTTGCTCTCAGAGGGCTGTCTGACCGCCACGCGTGGCCAAAAGTTCATGTTCATGGCTTCATTGATCAGGGTGTAGCTGCCGCTGATGAGCGCCTGCGAGGCAATGATGGCGGCCATCGTGGCAATCACAATTCCTGGAATGAGGAACCACGAAGGCATGATGGAGTAGAACGGATTGGCAGTGCCAAGCAGGGTGCCCTCACCTTGACTAAGCAGCCATGCACCTTGCCCAACATAGTTCAGCATCAGGCAGGTTTTCACGTAGACCCACGTAATGCGCACATTGCTGCGACCGCAATGTCCCAGATCGGAATAGAGCGCTTCGGCTCCGGTTGTCGCCAGGAAAACACCACCCAGCAGCCAGAAGCCCTTCGGATAGGCAGTAAGGAGTTCATAGGCATAGGTGGGACTGATCGCCTTCAAAATGGAGATGTTTCCTGAAAGTTGCGTGATGCCGAGAACGGCCAGCATCGTAAACCAAACGAACATCGCGGGACCAAATGCTGAGCCTACTTTGTAAGTGCCAAAGCGTTGAAAGAGGAACAGGAGCGAGAGAATGGCAATAACGATCGGTACCGTCGGCATGTCTTCAAGCCCTTTAATAATCCGCAGCCCTTCTACGGCAGAGGATACCGAGATAGGGGGTGTGATGATGCCGTCGGCCAGCAGCGTAGTGGCGCCCAGGATGGTGGGGATGGCAAGGTGTTTACCAAAACGATGAACGAGTGCATACAGCGAGAAGATTCCGCCCTCTCCGTGGTTGTCTGCCTTGAGGGTAAGGTAGATGTATTTGAAAGTGGTCTGGAATGTGAGCGTCCAGAAGATACATGAGATGCTTCCATACACGAGTGCTTCGGAGATGGGGCGATCGCCAATGATCGATTTCAGAACGTAGAGCGGGCTTGTGCCGATGTCGCCATATATAATCCCGAGTGCGATGAGGAGGGAGGCTGCCGAGACCGTTGAGGCATGACTGCCTTTTTGCTTTTCCATGAGGCTGATAACACCGCAAATGTCAGCACGATCGCATATGAAAAAAGTAAAATTCGGGAGCGGGATGTAAAGAAAACATAAAGATCACACAAAGCGGTAGCCTACACCGCTTTCAGTGATCAGGTGTTTGGGTTTGTTGGGGTTGTCCTCTATTTTCTTCCGCAGCGATCCAACAAAAACGCGTAAGTACTGAGTCTCTTCCTGATACCCGACCCCCCAGACTTCTTTCAGAATATATTGGTGAGTCAACGCCCGGCCTTCATTTCTCACAAACAGCGCCAGCAGATTGAACTCAGTGGAGGTGGTTTTCACGATTTCGCCGTTCTTCTTGACCAGCCTCGCGGCCAGGTCAATGACGAGATCACCGCAGTTGATAACAGTATTGGTTTCAGTGGACTGATTATGCCTGAGGGCCGAACGAATTCGGGCCATCAACTCCGCTGTGCGGAATGGCTTGGTCAGATAGTCCGCGGCGCCCTCGTCCAGTGCGGTGACAATATCGCTTTCATGGTCAATCACCGACAAGATCAATACGGGTCGGTTGTACCAGTTCCTGAGTTCTCTCAAGACCTCGTGCCCGTTCTTGTCTGGCAGTCCAAGGTCAAGAATTATGAGATCAGGCAGATGACTGGCTGCCAGCATGATTCCTTCCTTTCCGGATTGCGCCTGCAGTACTTTGTATCCATTCGCCTCGAGGGAGATCTCCAGCAGTTTGCGGATCTGTGGCTCGTCATCCACTACCAGAATGGTTGCGCTACTCATGTTTGAGGTTTTGAAGATACGTTGCTTCTGCCTGGAGCACGATAGTGAATTGTGCACCGCCCCCCGGCGCTGTGTCCAGTGTAATGGTTCCCTCATGGGCTTCCACAAATCCTTTGACGATGGAGAGCCCCAGACCGCTGCCGCCGGTCTGCACGAGCGGGGAGCGATAGAATTTGTCAAAGGCCCGTTGCCGGTCCTGTTCGGTAAAACCAGGCCCGTTGTCAGATACCTGGATGATGCAATTGTTTCCGATGTGCCGGATCATCACAGCGATGCGCGTGCCTGGGGGCGTGTATTGCACAGCATTGTGCAGCAGGTTGTACAGCACCTGCTCCAGCAGCCCCTGATCCACCTTAAACAACGGCAATCCCTCCGGTGCTTCATTCACCAGGTGATGTGTGTGCGTTTCATCTACTTTGTCAAACAGCTGATAGACCAGTTCATTGAGGTCGCACCAGTCCAGCTTCAACCGGAGCATACCACTCTCCAGCCGGCTCATGTTCAACAGATTTTCAACCTGCCGGTTCAATCGCAGCCCGGCTTGTTCAATTTCGGAAAGCAATTGTTCCTGTTGTACGGGTGTCAATTGCTGCTGCTGTTCTTTCAGCGTGTCTACCGACCCTACGATTGTGGAGATGGGGGTTCGCAATTCGTGCGACAACGAGTGCAGCAGTGTGTTGTAGAGTTTGATGGTGTGCGCTTTTTCCTCCTGGTCACGTGCCTTGTTTTCTGCCTCCCGGATTTTGAAGGTGAGCACAGCATTCACCAGTGCGATCAGGAAGTAGAGCAGAAACATGAGTGTATCTGCCGCATTGGTAATGTGGAATGTGAAGAGCGGCGGAAGAAAGAAATAGTTCCAGATGACTGCACTCAAAAGCGCGGCAAGCAACACCGGCATGATGTCGAAAAGCATGGCGAGCACGGTGACAACCATCAGCAGGATCAGAGACACCACCTGATAGCCGATAATGGCTGATGCGTAGAAGCATACCAGCGAGACTCCGAGAACCATGCCACTGCAGATCAGGTATTGCCGGATCTGGGGCATTTGACGGGTGTTAAGGCTGAAGCGCATGAACTCCCAAAAATAGCTTGAGGGAGATAAAGATATCCTAAAGAATGATCGAATTCAGATAAAGATCACATATGTCAAGGTTGAGTTGCGAAAGGCGGAGCCTGTGCGGCTCCGCTTTCATCAGTTTTGCCGTATCGGGATTTCAACGTTTCCGGATCGGCTTTAGCTCGTTGACTGGTTGGGCCGGGGCAAGTACGTTACGGGTTTTTTCCACAATCAGGTCTTTGGGCAACTTAAATGTGGCTGAGAGCTTTGTTTCATCCGATGTACCAATCCTTACTGTGTAGGTGCCCGCGTCTGCCACCCATGCAGTGAGTTTCGTCTGATAAGACGAAAGGTCGCGGGGTCGCAACGTGAATGTGAGTGTCTGTGACTCCCCGGGCTGCAGTAGTCGGGTCTTGGCAAAGGCTTTCAACTCGGAGGCCGGTTTGTCCAGTTTGCCGTTCGGTGCACTGAGGTACAACTGAACTACTTCTTTGCCGGGAACCGCACCGCTGTTGGTGACCGTGACAGCAGCGGTGAGTTGGTTGGTAAATGCGGGCGCGCTCAGGTTCAGGTTGCTGTACAAAAAGCTGGTGTAGGACAAGCCGTAGCCAAACGGGTAGGCCGGTTTCACGCCAAACGTACTGTAGTAGCGATAACCCACATACACGCCTTCTTCGTAAACTACTTCCGATTCAAAAGCCTGCTGGCCAAACATGCCCTGAAGTGGTTTGTCTTTGAAGACCTTCCCTGGGAAGTTTTTGGCAGTGGGATCATCGCTGTAACTCGCAGGGAAAGTGGTGGCCAGTTTTCCTGAGGGATTGACCGCGCCACTCAGAATGTCTGCGATGGCATTTCCTCCCTCAAGGCCAGGCTGCCACGCGAGCACGATGGCATCAACTGCATCGCGCCACTGGGCCACGTCGATGACACCTGCGATGTTGAGTACGACAACTACTTTCTTGTTGCGTGCGTGGAAGGTGGTTGCCACTTTGTTGATGAAGGCTCTTTCTTCGGCTGTGAGGTAGTAGTTGCTTTCCAGAGGCCGGTCAGATCCTTCGCCGGCGTTTCGCCCGATCGACACAATTGCCGTGGCTGAAGTTTCAGCTGCTTTGTCAATCAACGCATCAGTTACCTTTAACTCATCAATCGGCGGAGCAGGTGCCATGAGTTCTTCCATCAGGCTGCGTTTTGGTCTGCGTGCTGACTCCGCAGCGAGATATTTTGAGTAAGCAAGGTAGAGGTCGGG
>JAIBBB010000075.1 GCA_019694905.1 Cyclobacteriaceae bacterium | reverse complement strand
ATCAATTAACTTCGATCACCTTATGGAATTGTCGCTGCATAAGCATCTTCAGGAGTGAACCTGAAAGCACTACCTATGCAACATCACTCCAATCGGCATTGGCGTTTACTTCCAGCCGGTGTCAAGGCTTGTGGATCACAAAATCGCTTCTCCAGAAGCATCCTCTGGCTTCTTTTGTTCCTGCCGCTCATTACCCAGGGCCAGTTTAAGTTGACAGGTGTAGTGCTGGACTCCCTTGATCGGAAGCCAATGCCCGGCACTAACGTGGTGATTGAAAAGCAACTCATCGGCACGGTTACCGATGCAGACGGAAGATTTGAAATTGGCTCCTCCTCAGAAAGTGCCGTAGTGACCTTTTCCTTTCTTGGCTACCTGACCCTCAATCGAACCATCCATTCCACTAAACAGGACACCGTTCAGCTGTCTGTGGATCCTGCCATGCTTACAACTCTAAGAGACCATTACCTTAAGACCCGAGTAGACCTCGGATACTATGGTGACAAGAACCACGCGCCGCTGGGGGTCATCATGAATGTCGCGCTTCAATCGGCAGGGCAAGCATCCATCCAACTTTCAGCCAGCGCAAAATACTGGAAACAAAACGCGAACACAGGTCTTGACGTATCGGTCGGCAAAGACCTCTCCTTCAAATACCTTCCACACAGTGTATTCATCGGGTACAAATCCATCCAGTATCGGGACGCACCGTTCGAGCTGAAGCAGACACGCGGACTGTTCTCGTACCGATTGCCCTTCTTTTTTTCCGTAGATCTGGGCGCCGCCTGGAACGACGTCCAAAAAGATGGCCACAGCCCGCTGACAAGGCAACGGCTGCTGACGGGCACCATCGGTCTTGCCAAAGTCTTCACCTATTTTTCCCCGGTAAGGAACCTGGGGTTGTCCGCCAGTGTCAACTACAACCCGCATTGGATGTCCTGGCAAGCGGGAGCCTACAAACCAATGAGTATCGGGAAGACCATTCACCTTGTGCTGATGGCACAATACTATCAGTTCGACACACAAAAAGGTCTCCTGGTATCTCTGCGCATCCCTATTCTTGATACGCGCTACTACTGTTGCTACTCCTGGGCGGTCAACTCAGCCAATGTCAATGCAATGAAATAGGCCATTAGGGACAAGCTCCAATGCGACGCTCAGCTTAAGCTCAGTCCCCGACCTCTGCCTCTGACCTCTTCTCTTACATGGCCATCACCATTTTCGTCACATTTCCCGGGGTGCTGGTCACATTTATAAGCAAGAGTGGCGGAGGCGCTCTAATATTACAGAAAAGTCACCCGCATGAAAGTGAGATGGAGAGAACATGAAATGATCGGAGTAGCCATGGTGATCACCTGGCAACTCATCTCCGTGATGTTGAAATTCAACGCCCTCACCCCGGCAGCACTGGAAGCGGAATACCTCACTCCTTTCCACACAAATGGAATCTCCGTCACATACTGGGGAAACATCCTCATCCCACACCTCTCTGCTGCCTTGCTTCCCCTGGCGGTATACCTCCTGATCAACCTGTGGGTCGTGCCATCCGTCCGTCCCATTCTTGTTAATGGCATCGCTGGCATTCGCCCCATTCCCCTCATGAAGTTCTTCTTGTCACTCCTTGCAGTGAGCTTCTCCCTCGCACTGACAATCAATGTTATTTCCTGGTTCGGCAGGCCTGACTTCTTTAATTATGGCGACTACCAGTTTCTGGCCATTGCCGGGTACAACGACCAACCGCTGGCTGATCTGTTCTTCGGTTTTGGCAGAGCGTTGACTGCAACGGCCCTCGTGACCAGTCTCATTGGTCTGCGCGAATGGCTGGTTAAATGGATTGAAAGGCCCGGAGCTGCAAGATCATACCGCATATTGGTAGCCAACAACAGCACACCGCTCTTCCTGTTGTTCTTTTTACCGCTGCTGGTGATCAGCCCGCTACAGGAGGACGTTCCCCAATATGTGGTGTTGGTATTGCCCGTGCTGGCGCTCTATCTGTACCAAACTTTTTGGTTGTTCCCCCGCAATCCCCTTGCGACCCTGCTGACGCCCACTCTCGCAGCCCGACTGCTGCCGGCCACGGTCGTTGGTGCGGCACCAAGCCTCATACTATTTGGCAATCGTGACCAGTACTATGCATTTGTCCTCTACTGGCTGTTTCTCCTGCTCATCGTCACGCCACTTTTCTGGATGCTGTACCAGCAACGCAAAGACAAGATCCTTCAACTCCGGGGAATGGAAACTGCGCTGGCCACCACCAGTGCCCAACTTCAGTTGCTGCAGTCTCAGATCAATCCGCACTTCTTGTTCAATGCGCTCAATACACTTTACGGAACTGCTTTGCAGGGCGATAACGAGAAGACGGCAGAGGGCATCCAGCGGCTCGGAGACATGATGCGGCACATACTTCATGAAAACGCGCAGGAGTTCATTCCTCTGGAGAAGGAAATTGAGTACATACGGAATTTCATCGCCTTGCAGAATCTGCGCATCCAATCATCTCCCGAAATCCTGATTGAGGACGCGATAGATGAGTGTCGTTCACAGCTCAGCATCGCACCCATGCTCCTGATTCCCTTTGTGGAAAACGCCTTCAAGCACGGCATCCGCCTGAAGGAGAAATCATGGATCAAGATTGGTCTCACCTGTTCAGACAACAATCTTTGCCTTGAAGTAAAGAACAGCATACATCCTTGGGACCATCGACTGATTCAGCAGAAATCCGGCATCGGGTTGGTCAATGTGCGCGAGCGGCTGAAGCTACTGTATGCGGGCCGGCACACACTGGACATCACTCAAACAGAAAGCGAGTACACCGTTCAACTCACCCTGTCATGCTGAAAGCCATCGCCCTCGACGACGAGCCGATCGCTCTGGAAGTGATCCGCAGCCACACACAAAAAGTCACTTTCGTAGACATGGTGGGCTATTTCACCAACGTTGCTGATGCTCAAGCATTCCTGAAAGCTAACCCCGTCGATCTCATGTTTCTGGACATACAAATGCCAGACCACTCGGGCTTTGACTTTCTTCAATCACTGCCGAATCCGCCCATGGTTATCTTCACCACTGCCTACAGCGAACATGCCGTGCGGGGATTTGAAACGAGCGCCATTGACTATCTGCTCAAGCCATTTTCCCTCGCGCGATTGCTGAAGGCCTGCAACAAAGCGTACGAACAACACGCCCTGCGCGCCGAGGGCCCCAAACCGTCTCACATCTTCATCAGGAGTGGCTATGAAAACATTCGAATAGACTTCAGTGAAATCCTCTTTGCAGAGGGCTACGGCAACTACGTCCAGCTGGTACTTGAAAGCCGGCGGGTGGTCACCCGCCTCACGATGACCGAGACGGCAGCGCTGCTCTCCGCCGGCGGCTTTATACGCACACACCGATCCTACATTGTTTCACTCAACCACATCCAACGGTTTGACAAAAAGAGCATCTGGGTCAGGAACACAGAGCTGCCAATCGGCGCCAGCTACCTGCCTGACATTGAACGATTGATTCCACCACCCAAATAGAATAACCATGAAAAAACAATGGCTGATGATGCTGGCTCTCGGGCTGGCCCTGATTTCCTGTGCCCAAACAAAAGACAAAGGAAATCCGGCAGCAGGCATAGACCACTTCCTCACTCACCAGGCAGGCCTGAACAAATTGAACGGCACCGTACTCGTGGCGAAGCAAGGCCACGTGTTGCTGAACAAAGGCTACGGCTACCGCAATGCTGAAGACCAGGTGCTCCACGACAGCAGCAGCATATTCCAGATCTATTCCATCACGAAGACCTTCACCTCAACGATGATCTTCCGACTGATAGAAGAGAAGAAATTGTCACTCGACGACCGCCTCAGCAAATTCTATCCGGGATTTCCTAACGGAGACAACATCACCATTGATCATCTGCTCACGCACACCTCGGGCATCAACGACCAGACAGACAGTGACGCTCCGCAAACTGAAGCATATCGGGTGGCGCAATTCGGCAAGAATATTCCTCACTTTGCACCTGGCGACGGCTGGGCGTATTGCAATGGCGGCTATCAGCTACTGGGGTATATTATTCAGCAACTGACCGGCCTCTCATATGAACGCGCCATCCGGGAAACTATCTTCAAACCATTGGGCATGACCCACAGTGGCTTTGACTACAAGGGCTTGTCCAGTCCCCATAAATCTGTCGCCTACCATCGCTTCAGCAACGAAAGAAAAGATGTTGCCCAACTATATGACTCCACCGGTCCCTTCGCAGCGGGTTCCATCTACTCCAGCGTAGGCGACTTGTTTCGGTACTACAAAAGTTTTCGCTCCCATAAGATTATCAGTGAATCTTCCCAGGCCATCGCCTTTGCACCTGGCAAGAACAACGAGCGCTATGGACACGGCTGGCAATTGAGTAAAGTACTCATGAAATCCGGAGTCGTTTCACACAGCGGCGGCGCGACAGGCTTCAGGAGCAATTTTGCAATGGTGCCGGAAGAAGACATCTGTATTATCATCCTTAACAATCACGAAAACGCCAACCCCGAATACCTCACTGGCAAGATCATCGACCTGCTGAACGGGAAGAATATTGAGGGGGCACAGGAGGTGAAACTGACCAGTGCAGAACTGGCGCCGTTGATAGGCGCTTATCGGATCAGTGAACCACAGCCCATGATGATATACACCTCCATCATGGATGCGAGGCTGGCCATTGATGTAGCCGGGCAAGGGCCGACTGTTGTCATCGCCACAGGCGCCCATACCTTTTTACAGGACGAAGCCGACGCCGTACTCACCTTTTCAAAAGACGTGCACGGCGTGTTTTCGGAACTTGAAATCAGTCAGGGGTGGATGAAAAAGTTGCGTGCAAAGCGCGTTGCCTCCACATGGGGAATACTGGGCGACGCCACCGCGAAGGGCTGGGACGATTCAACACCTGACCTGAGGCTTGCCGAGGACAGCACCCGAAAGGGCGTATGGCGGATACACGCTATCGAGATGAAGCAAGGCGATTTCAAGTTCAGACTCGACAACGACTGGGGCCACAATCTTGGAGATCTGCACGGCGATCAACTGCTCGAAGATTCGGGACCAAACATCCGCGTGGAAGCAGGTGTGTACGACATCGTCCTGGACCTGACGGATCCTACACGGCCCCGCTACACGCTTGCAAGGCTGTCACACCCCTGAAAAGATCGATTTGGCGTGCGTTACTATGACTACCCTCCTACCCCCAGGGTTGACAAACGTCTATTATAAACACTTGTTTATACAACTATTGTATGTATCTTTATTATACAATTCTCGTATAATAGGTAAATTAGACACCATGAAAACGATCCTCCACACCGCCGCCTCCCGCGGCCATGCCAACCACGGCTGGCTGGACACTTACCATACCTTCTCTTTTGCGCATTATTACAACCCCGAACGCGTGCACTTCGGGGCCCTCCGCGTCCTCAACGACGACCGCGTGGAAGGCGGCATGGGCTTCGGCACCCACCCCCACGACAACATGGAAATCATTTCCATACCGCTCGCCGGCGACCTCGAACACCGGGACTCCATGGGCAACACCACCGTCATCCGGCAAAATGACATCCAGATCATGTCCGCCGGCACCGGCGTGCAGCACTCGGAATACAACAAGAACAAGGACCGCGCCGTGAACTTCCTCCAGATCTGGGTGTTCCCAAAGGTCCGCAACATCACCCCGCGCTACGACCAGATCACACTCAACCCCGGCCAGCGCGTCAACCGGCTGCAGACCATCGTGAGCCCTGGCCAGGAAGAAGGCGCCGTGTGGATCAATCAGGATGCCCGCTTCTCACTGGGCACCCTCGACGCCGGGCTTACACTGACATACTCCCTCACCAACGCCGCGCACGGTGTCTATGCATTCGTCCTCGACGGCGCGGTCACCATTGCCGGTCAGGCTCTCAGCAAGCGCGATGGCCTCGGCATTTGGGAAACACCACAGGTGGAAATCGTCGCCACCGCCAAAACAGAACTTCTGCTCATGGAAGTACCGATGTAAACGAAAGCACTATTGCCATGAAGACCCGCAGCGTCCACAGCCTCCTCTACGCAGAACAGCATGACATGGGCGGCCTGCCCATCCGCCAGCCTTTCCCGACGGTACGCGTGAATCAAATTGACCCGTTCCTGTTGCTGCATCACCACAACGGGAAGACGCCGCAACACATTGAGCCACGCCATGCGGGTGTGGGTCCACATCCACACCGTGGCTTTTCGCCTGTCACATTCATTTTTCAGGGCGGTGTACACCACCGCGACAGCCGTGGCAACAACAGCATCATCTATGCCGGCGGTGCCCAGTGGATGAACGCCGGCCGCGGCATCATTCACAGTGAGCGCCCACCGGCCGACATCCACGAAATCGGAGGCCGTCAGGAGATCATCCAGCTGTGGATCAACACACCGGCGGCACACAAAATGGACCAGCCAGTCTATTTCCCGGTGGCCGCCAGCGATGCGCCTTCCATCTCCAGCGCCGATGGGCTCGTCACCGGCAAGGTCTTCGCCGGCACAGTACTTGAAGCGCGCGGACCCGTGACTTCATTTACCGATGTCAATGCTGCCACAT
This sequence comes from Cyclobacteriaceae bacterium, assembly GCA_019694905.1. Lineage (GTDB taxonomy): Bacteria > Bacteroidota > Bacteroidia > Cytophagales > Cyclobacteriaceae > ELB16-189. The sequence continues at coordinate 7,824 of JAIBBB010000075.1, read as the reverse complement.
TGGTAGCGAAAGCGGGCGGCACACTTGAACTGCCGATACCCCCTTCTCACAATGCGGTCCTCTACCTGCTGGACGGACAAATCACCCTGGAAGGCTACGGTCTTACCGATGCGTTGCACGCAGTGTATTTCAATCGCGATGGCGATGGCATCCGCTTCCGCGCACTGCAGGACACGCGCATGCTGTTCCTTTCGGGAGAACCCATCGGCGAACCCGTCGTGAGCCACGGCCCCTTCGTGATGAACACCACCACGGAAATACTCGAAGCCATGCGCGACTACCAGATGGGAAAGATGGGGGTCTTGATCGAAGACTAGCGTCTGATGATCAGCCGGCTGAACACTGATTTACCGGCCTGCTGCGTCTCCACCACATAGAATCCCTCCGCCAGTGATGAGGCATCCACCGCCGACTGATCGGCCGCGTCCATCACGTGCGTGTGAACCGTCTGACCGGTTGCAGATCGGATGATGACGGTGCGTTGTGCGGGCTGCGCCGCCGACACAAAGAAATGATCAGCCGCAGGATTGGGATACAACACACCCCAGTCTCTTTTGATTGGTTCTGTTCCCGACACGACTACCTCCGTGAAGCGATACCAGTTGAGGTTGAATTCAGGCTGCACAACCGTTACACGCAATTTGCCCATCCCGGCCGTGAGCGGCATGTCAGTCTTCACCGTGGTCCACGACTGCCAGCCGCCGGTGACGGGAATATTTACACGCACAGTGTTCAACACAAGATTGTTGGCGTCCAACTGCTCGATGTCGATGATACCCGCATTGGCGTTACAGGCGCTTCGCACCTCCAGTTTGTACGTCGCTGTCTTGTCCACCCGCACATCATAGATGAGCCGGTCGCCAGTGTTGGTGTAGCCCATGTCCGACCCGCCGCCATTGTCCGTGCAGGCTTCCACCGACCAGCCCTGGTTCACAGCAAACTGCTCGGCCTGGATGGTACCTGGGATGGCCAGGTGTACCGGAAACCGGTTGGTCACCGCCAGGTCGGTGAAGGCCTCAAGGGCGGAGCCATCGCTGGCTTTCACTTCAGTGCCGGCATAGGAGAGCAACAGTACATCAGCGTCCGTCAAGGAAGTGGTGGTCATCACCAGTTGAAATGAATCGACAGGGGAACGGGCAACCGACAGCAGGCTCACTTCCGCGCCATTCGCTTTGAGATGGAACTGGGAGGCATTGATGGTCGCGTCGGGGAGCGGTTTATTGACATTGACAAAAACCTTCGGGTCCGCTGCATCCGTTTGTGCCGATACCGCCTTGAATGCTACTTCGCTGTATTTCTTGCTGAGGGTGAAGGTGACAAATCCCAGATTCATACCCCCTTGCGTGATATATACGCGCAGCGGCTGCGTGCCCTTGTAGAGCAACACATCATTCAGTGTCACTTCGCTCCAGCTTTGATAGCCGCCGGTGGCGGGCAGTGCGATGGGTGGCGCAAGATCCCGGCCGTTCATCGACAGGCGCAGGGCTGATCCGTTGTTTTGTGCAGCGTAGCGAACCTGTACATTGTATGCTGCAGTAGAATCAACGCGGAGCGTATACTGCATCCATTCGCCTGCGGCAGTCCAGCCCACATCGAATCCGTTGGTGCGCTCATCATTATCTGCAGTGGTTTCGATGTCTACACCATCGTTTCGGTAAGCCCAGCCCTGGTTCCAGGTAGTGTAAGTGCCTGTGCTCACCTGGTAGTTGGCAATGTCGGCATCCTGGTAGGCGTAGCCGTTGCTGCCGAGGTCAAAGTCTGTGAGCGCTACAACACCAGGAACAGTGTGTACACGGAAGGGTTTGGTATCGTTGGTTGTCGTTTGGCGAAACATTGCATCAACGAAGTCCGGGTGTGCAATGGTGCGCGAAGTCTTGAGGTTGTCAGCGAGTTTCATGAGTGCATTGGTGGCAACATCCACAGTGGGACCTTGTCCGCCATACTTCCACCAGGTGAGCAGCGACTCATAGTCACCATTCCCCTTTACCGTGAGCGGGTTGACAATGGAGTTCACTTTCTTGAGCGGCCACCACGCCCAGCCAATGCCGTAGCCCTCAACCAGCTTGATGGCGTCGCGGGCCCACTGATTGGAGTTCTCGCCGGACTCGCCCATCCATATGGGCACATTCTTGCCTGTGCTCAGATTAAGGATGCCTGAAATGGAACCGGCGTCATTATTCGACCAGTATTTGTGGAAGCTTGCCACCATATTATTGTCGAGGTTGGTGAAGCCATTGTGGTTGTTCCCCCAGCAATTACCTTCCACGATGACCATGTGCTGATGGTCGACGGTGCGGATGGCTGCGATGATGTCGCGATAAAGATCCCACATGGGCACATTGGCAGTTTCATTGCAACCGTTCTGGTTGGCGCCGGTGGTAAAATTCCAGTTGGGTTCATTGAGGAGGTCATAACCACCGACCCATGGCTCGCTGGCATACCTTTCTGCGAGCTTTTTCCAGAGTGCAACGGTCTTGTTGCGATTGGCTGTGCTTTCCCATAATGAAGGTTTGGATGAATCATAGTCGGAGATAGCGGCATCGCGACCTTGCCCACCGGGAGCAGCATGGAGGTCCAGGATCACATACATCTTGTTGGCGGCGCACCACTTGATCAGGCTGTCGGTAAGTGCGAATCCCTTGTCCAGCCAGGTGTGGCTTCCTGCTATTGGCTCCTGGTCCACCGGCAGCGTGAACAGATTATAGTGCATCGGTAATCGCACTGAGTTGAAACCCCAAGCTGCCAGTGAGTCTATGTCTCGTTTGGTGCAATGGTTGGCAAGCCAGGCATCGTAGAAGGCAGCTGTCTTATCCGTTCCGATGAGCGCTTCAATTTTAGCTCGGATTTCGTGCTGGGTGCCTGCGATGCCGGACATTTCGAGCATATAAGGTTCCTGCAGCATCCAGCCGCCGAGGCCGATCCCGCGCAGGAGGACAACTTCGTTCTTGTCATTCAGAATTTGCCGGCCGGATGCCCTGAGAAACTGGGCGTTGAGCTGACAGGTGAGCAACAGGAGTGTGACAAATACAAGTATCCGCTTCATAAAGGTAGGGCTGTTCGAAAGGTAATTCATCTGTGCGCCAAAGCCAATGACTTTGGTTACAGCGAGGTCCGGAAAAAGTCTTACTACCAGGCAGTAACAACCATGGTGCATTGGTTCAATCGCCCGACCTCACTCCAGCGAATGGAGCCGCCGCAGACGCTTGGCGCGGGTGGCAGTGACCCCCACGACGACGAGTGTCATGAATCCGCCGAACACCACCGATGTGACGACGCCCATGAGCTTGGCTGCCGCGCCGCTTTCAAAGGCGCCGATTTCGTTGGACGAGCCAATGAAGATGCTGTTGACAGCGCTGACACGGCCTTTCATGTTTTCAGGTGTGAGCAGATGGATGAGTGAGCTGCGCACAATCACGCTCACACAGTCGAACACCCCACTGAGGACGAGCATCGCCATCGACAGCCAGAAGTTTGTGGACAGACCAAACCCGATCATGGTGAGGCCGAAGCCCGCCACACACCAGAGGAGTATTCTGCCCATGCGTTTGCGAATGGGATGGTGGGTAATATAAAGTGCCATGCCAATGGCGCCAATGGAAGGCGCGGCGCGCAGGAACCCAAGGCCTACCTCTCCCACCGACAGGATGTCTTTGGCGAAGACCGGCAACAAGGCGACAGCGCCGCCGAACAACACAGCAAAAAGATCCAGCGAAATCGCCGCCAGGATCATTTCGTTGCTGAACACAAAACGCAGACCCGACTTGATTTTTTCTACCACATCATCAGCCTCGGTGGCCGGTGGAATCGGCTTTCGTTCAATGGAAAAATAAAACCCGAATGCTGCGAGGGTGAGCAGCACGTCAATGCTGTAGGCTGCCTGAATCCCGAAGAATCCATAGATGAGTCCGCCGAACATCGGCCCGGCCACCGCGCCTGCCTCCCAGATGGTGCTGTTCCAGGTAATGGCGTTGCCATACAATTCGCGCGGCACAAGCTGCGGCATAAAGGAAAAATTGGCAGGCGAAAGAAATCCGCGTGCGAAGCCGCTGATGAAGATGACGCTGTAAATCGGCAATGCGCCAAAGCGGGAAAGCAATTCACCGACGCCGAAGGTGAAACACAGGAGTGAGGTGGAGCACACAAGAAGTGCCGCCACCGTCCACAATATGATTTTCTTGCGTTCGACGATATCGGCGACGTGGCCAGCGTACAACGACACGCCGATCGCGGGAATAGCCTCTGCGAGACCGATCAATCCCAGTGAGAGGGGGTCGTGCGTAATTTCATAAACCTGCCAGCCGACGATTACCGCCTGCATCTGTATGGCGAGTGTGATGCACAACCGCGCCGACACAAAACGGCGGAAGTCGCTGATCTGAAGTGCGGCGTAGGGATTGGACATGTGCTACTTCAGCAGGGGGTCTATGGCGTTGATGGCGGTACGGCGGCGTGTTTCCCGGTCGCCACTGATGACAACCACAGGAATACCGGAGGCTGCCGCTTCGCGCTGGTACCACTCCCAGAAGAAGGCGCGCTTGTCGGGATGCTCCCGCTGCACGTCTTCTTCCCACGGAATATCAATATTGGTGAGCAGTAACAAGTCATAGTGTCTTGCGGCCAAAGCGCGTAATACTTCCGGGTCGCAGGAGCCGTAGCGGTGTTCCATCCACACCTTGATGACGATGAGGTTGGTGTCGCAGATGAGCACGCGGTTGGCGCCACTCGTCCACTCATCTTCCATACGCAACTGACCGTGGGCGATCTTCACCAGATCGGAAGCTTCATATGGCCGGCGCAGTTTGTTCAGAAACGCGCGCGCATATTCCGGCACCCACTCTGTCTGGTAGTGGCCGGCGAGAAACTGCGCGAGGTCGGTCTTGCCCGTGCACTCGGGGCCGACGATGGCGATCTTCCTGATGGTTTGTGCGCTGGGCGGACCTGGGATCATGGCATGAATGTGATGGCAAGTTACCGAAAAGGTCGCTGCTTTACCGGCCTCAGCGACGGGAACGTTCACAACGCCTGCAGCCAATTTTTACATCCACCCCTATCTTCCTATCTTTCGGTTTAATTGCTCCCTTTGAAAAGAAGAAAGGCACTTCAACAGATCGGTGCAGGTATCACAGCCGGACTCGTGATGCCTTCGTGGCTGGCGTCCTGCAAAAAGGAAGAGATCGGCCCCGAAATCAAATGGGATGGCAAAGTGGCCATCATTGGCGCCGGCGTCGCCGGACTTTACGCCGCAGACATCCTTCACTCCAAGGGTCTGCAAGTCACTGTTTTTGAAGCCTCCTCCCAGTTGGGTGGCCGCGTGCGGTCACTGCACAACCAGAGTGTGGACCTTTATCCCAATATCAACAAAGTCGGTGCCGACTATCCTGTTGAACTCGGCGCAGAACTTATTTACGGCACCACTTCGGCCTGGGGAAAAATCGCTTCCGACTACCGGGTGCCTCTCGTCGACCTCACTACCACTACATCCAGTGCATTCATTCTGGATGGGACGGTGACCGCGGAGGCCGACCTGCGCTCGGACAACGACTACCTCGCCGCCATCAACTTCATCAGCGCAATCCCCGGTGCCACGGGGGATGGCAGCGTTGCCTCGGCGGTGACGGCCGCCGGTCTGTCGGCCCGCGCCCAGGCCATTGTAGAAGCAATGGTGGGCAACCTGTATGGCACTAACAACAGCAAACTCAGCTACCAGCAACTCGGCGATGCACTGACACTGCGCAGCGCCGCCCGCGACAGCAAAGTCTATAGCCTGAAGGCCAACATCATGCAGGACCTGGTGATTTCGCGCTTCAGCACCATCCAGGATCACGTGAAGTTGTCTACGCCTATCGTGGCCATCGACTACTCCGCCGACCAGGTCACACTCACCGACAAATCAGGCACCACCAGCATCTTCGACAAGGTGCTCGTCACCATTCCGCTTAACATCATCAAGAGTGGAAGTGTATCATTTAATCCTGCTCTTCCCGCCTCCATGCAGTCGTCTTTGAACAAGCTCGGCATGGATGCCTGTGTGCGTGTGGTACTCGACTTCAACAAAAATTTCTGGGGCGACACCTTCTCCTTCATCTGGGGCGATGAGTGGGCGCCGCAGGTATTTTCCGCCGGCATCGGCCGGAGCCAGTTCGACCGCACCATGAACATCACCGTCTGTGGAGAACGCGCCCGGCAACTGTCGGACATGGGCGAAGGCATGATCGACCAGCTACTGCTGCAGCTCGACACGGTGTACGCGGGCCAGGCAACGAAATACCTGCGTTATGATCTGGAGAATCCCACGCAGCGGATCTATGTGATCCAGGATTGGGGAAAGGAAGAGTTTATCAAAGGCGGCTGGTCGTACCCTACGCCCGGCGCCACCGCACAGGACCGCATCAACATCGGACAGCCTCTCGGAAAAAAACTGTTCTTCGCCGGCGAGGCCACCGACATCAACGGCGAGTGGGGCACCATCAGCGGCGCACTGTTGTCGGCAGAACGCGCTACCGAAGAGATGATTGCCGCCATCAAAGGAGTCTGAAAGCAACCAAGCGATTTGCAGTGATCCTGTTTAACGTCACCGTGGCCATCGAAAAAACTGTTGAAGCCGAATGGATTCAATGGATGAAACAGGAGTACATTCCTGCCGTGATGCGCACTGGTTGTTTTACCAACTATCGCATGTACAAGGTGCTCACCCACGACGATGAGGGCAGCAACTCGTATGCCGTTCAGTATTTTGCGGAGACGCTGGACAAATTCATGTACTATCTCGAACACCACGAAAAGCAACTACTCGAAGAACACCGTGAGCGCTTCAAGGACCGCCACGCGGCGTTCCGCACGCTGCTGGAGGAAGTCTGATCCATGCTGCGCAAACTCTTCAGCGACACAGTACTGTACGGACTCGGCAACATGGTGCCGCGCTTCCTCAACTTCCTGCTCTTCCCGCTGCACACAAGCATCTTTTATCCGGCAGAGTACGGCGTGTACACGTACCTCATGTCCATCGTCGCCTTCGTCAACATCGTCTACAGCTTCGGCATGGAGACCGCCTACTTCCGCTATGCGACCAAGCCCGGCGCGAACCCCGAAAAGGTATTCAACGTGGCGCAGACGGTAGTCGTCGGCGTGAGTGCCCTCTTCTCTATCATCATCATTTTCGCTGCGCCGGTGCTGGCCCCCGCGCTGGGCGCTGAACAAAAAGTGACGTTCATCCACTGGCTCACAGCCATCATGTTCATCGACAACATCGTCGCCATACCCTTCGCACGCCTGCGGCTCGAACGCAAGCCCCTGCGGTTCGCCCTTTTCAAGATCGCCAACGTGGTGCTGCTGGTGGCGCTGAACCTCTATTTCCTAAAAGTGGTGTACACACCCGTTTTCGGCATCGGCTTTGTGTTCCTCGCCAACCTCGTAGCCAACGCCACCTACCTGCTGTTCTTCGCGGGCATGCTCTCGAAGTGGCGCCCGGTCTTCGACCACGAACAGACACCGGTCATGGTGCGCTACGCCTACCCCGTCATGCTCACCGGCCTCGCCGGCATGACCAACGAGTTCTTCTCCCGTGTGTCACTCGAGAAATGGTTGCCTGACAACTTCTACCCGATGCAGACTTCCGCCTACGCCCTCGGCGTTTTCGGCGCCTGTTACAAATTCTCTGTCTTCATGAGCCTCGTCGTGCAGGCCTTCCGCTTCGCCGCCGAGCCGTTCTTCTTCTCCCATGCGTCCGACAAAAAGTCGCCCCAGCTCTTCGCCCGCGTCAACCACTACTTCATCATCGTCTGCTGTTTCATCCTGGTGGCCATCGGCATCAACCTCGACATCGTG
>JAIBBB010000305.1 GCA_019694905.1 Cyclobacteriaceae bacterium | reverse complement strand
TCTTCCGCGACGGCAGCATCGGCAAAGTCTCAGAAGTGTTTGACCTCAACGACAGCTACGTTGTGGCCGTCATGACCAGCGAAGTGAAGAAGGGCTACAAATCACTCGACAAGGTCCGCGACGAAATCACACCGCTCGTGCGCAACGAACTCGCCGGCAAACTCATCGCCGAGAAGCTCGCGAAAGCCACCGGCACGCTCGACGAACTGAAGAACATCTTCGGCGCCGACGCCTCTGTATATAGCACCAGCGATCTCAAACTCAACGCCGCCACTATCACCGGCGCAGGCGTGGATCCGGGCGCCATCGGCAAAGCTTTCTCCCTGGAAGGCGGCAAGCGCTCAACGCCTTACATCGGCGAGAACGGTGTGTTCGTCTTCGAAATGAAGAACCTCACACTCGCTCCCGAAATCGGCGACTTCGGCATGTTCCGCAACCAACTGCTGCAGTCTATCAACAACCGCGGCGCGTACTACATCGCGGAAGCCATCAAGGACGCAGCGAAAATCGAAGACGAGCGCTACAAGTTCTATTGATCGGAAACGACATCCAAACACAAAGCCCGGTCACAAGCCGGGCTTTGCATTTCAAGTCTATGAGCAACGAGTGGGAATCCGGCCTGCGTGAAAAACTCGACCAGCACTACGCGTGGCCCGCTGTCTATATTTTTAAATTCATCGTACCCAGCGAGACCAAAGACCGTGTCATCGCCCTCTTCCCCCGCCACCACGTGCGGCAGAAGGAATCCGGCAAGGGCAAATACACCGGACTCACCATCGAAATGATGATGCCGTCCACCGACGCAGTCCTCGATGTCTATCGCCTTGTGCGCGACATCCCCGGACTCATCGCCCTGTAGGCCCGCCCACTATTTTGCGATGGCGTACCGCCGGGTGCGCTCATCTGCAATCACGCCCTTCCAGTTCAGACCAAATCCGAAGTTGTAGGTGTTGCCCGACTCATCGGTGTAACACGTCATGTCCAGCGGCACATCTTCAGCCTGCTTTTCCACGTCCGTCATCGACGCCGGCATCTGCATCGGCAACAACGCCGATGGCTCAGCCACGCCAGTGATGATCTCCAGCAACGCCTGATCCTGCACACCGAAGCTCACAAGGATACCTGCAGCCTGCTTTTCAAACTCGGCAAACACCATCGGGTTGCTCACATTCACGGACACAATCACAGGCTTGCCCTTCATCTTCGCCGCCGTGGCCGTCACCATGCCGAGGTCGGTACTGTTGATGGCCTGCGACTTCTTGCCACGGTAGGTGCGGTTCGTGAACTTCTCAAAGGGGTCGCCGCCCGCAATGGACGGATCACGCGCATCGGTCGCCGTGTAAGCGCCGTACTGCAAACTGATGGGCACATAACCGTTGCCTCCCTTCTTCGCATCCGCACTGTTGTAGCCGTTGCCGGAATTGGGACTCGCGATGAACACCAACGCCGCGTCGGCCTCCTCCGGCTTGTCAGTCACTTCGAAAAACTTCTTCACAATATCGATGTTGACAGGATACTCATTGCTCTCCGGTGTCGGCTGACCCAGGAAATTCACACCCGCAGGGGTGAACTTCTTCGGCACATATACTTTGATGCCCTTCTTCAATGGCAATGTGTTGCTCTTGTTCTTCAGCATCACCACGGACTTCAACTGCGCGTCGTAGCCTGCCTTCATCTTGTCGGGGCTGCCCACTACCTGCTTGCTCGCCGCAGGATCGAGGTAGGGATTTTCAAACAGGCCGGTGCGGAAGATATTCCGAAGCAGCCGCAGCGCAGACTGCTCAAAGCGCGCACGCATCTTGTCTTCGCCAAGTTCCTTCACGCCCATCTGATACGCTTCCAGCACGGGCCCCGCATCGTTGTTGCCACCGAATTGGTCGACACCCGCCATCAGCACCTTGTAGTGGCGCTCGGCCAGCGACATCTTCTCCACACCCCACGACTTGCCGGTAATGAACACATCGAGTGATGTCTCGTCGCCGGTGACCAGCCAGTCGGTGCACGCCACACCGTCATAGCCGTATTTGTTGCGCAAGAGATCAGTGATGATGAATTTGTTGTAGCTGTTTCCCACGTTCTCGTGGTTGACAGTATCCTGGTTCCAGGAAATGGTATAGTACGGCATCAGCGCAGACGCTGCGCCGGTCTTGCCGTTGAGCTTGAAGGCGCCATTGATGAATGGAGCAAAGTGGGTCGCAAACTGTTTGCCCGGATACACGGCATACTTGCCGAAGCCGAAGTGCGCATCGCGGCCACCTTCGCCCGAGCCACCGCCGGGCCAGTGCTTCACCATGGCGTTGACACTTTCGTAGCCCCAGCCGTCGGCGATTTCTGCAGTACCCACCGACGTCTGAAATCCGTCGATGTAGGCGCGCGCCATGTCGGTAGCCAATACCGGATGCTCACCGAAGGTACCGTTGAAGCGGTTCCAGCGCGGCTCGGTGGCGAGGTCCACCTGCGGCGACAAGGCCGTGGCAATACCCAATGCGCGATACTCCTGTGCAGCGAGGTGACCGAACTGCTCTGTGACGGCAGGATCAAAGGTCGCAGCGAGTCCGAGAGACCCGGGCCACATCGAAATCGATCCGCCCGCACCTGCGTTGAACTCCGCGTTGGCCACGGTGCCGTGACGCGGGTCGGAGCTCGTGTTGATCGGCACGCCGGGCACAATGCCTTCCACCAATGCCTGCGCGTTGTTGTTCCACATCGCCGCCACTTCGGCGCTCTCCACACGCGTGATGAGCACGTGACGCAAATGGTCCCTGGTCAAAAATTCTTTCTGCTGGTCGGATAGATCGGCGGCCTTGGCGCCGCTCTCGTCGAAGGGCTTGCCCCCATAGGTCGCCGCCATGAATCCACGCGGCATCGACGGGATCGACTGGTGCCGGCTGTACAACATCAACCCCGCAATCTGCTCGGGCGTCATCTTCGACGCCAGGTCCTTCGCACGCGCCTCGGCAGGTTGGCGCCAGTCTTCGTACACATCCAGCTGGCCGTTCTGGTTCAGGTCCTTGAAGGCATAGCGATCCACCGTCAGGATCTTCACGCCCGACGCAGTGGAATACCCCAGCGTCTTGCCGCCTTCATTGGTGATGGTATGGACGTCGCCGGTGCCGGATTCCTTCCACCTTGGGCCGCAGGACACCAAAACGGTCGCCGTCAGCCAAACGAGAATCAGTCGAACAGTTGCTTTCATGGTAAGCGTATTTTGAGTTGTCTATCAAGATAACAACTTACAACTGCCCGCTCAATGTCTTTCGACGGGTGGCGCTGAGTACTAGACGGATGCACCACACATAGGGCCGCCAGCAAATAACTATTCAGAAATTAACACACGAAGATGAGCCCAATCACACATCCGGGCTATATTTTGGGTTTGAAACCAATCATTCCGGCCAATGAAACACCTCCTGACGCTCCTGTTTCTGATAGCCACTGGCACATGCGTGTGGGCGCAGGAAGGCAAAATTCAAGGCAAAGTCACCGACAAGCTGGGAAAACCGGTGCCACAGGCTAATATCAGTATCACCGGCACCAGCAAAGGCACCGCCACCGACGCCGATGGCTATTTTGCATTGATCCTGGCACCGGGTCGATACACGGTCCAATTTTCAGCCGTCGGATTCAAGCCGGCCAGCCAGTCTGTTATGGTATCAGCCGGCGCCGCTGCAACACTCAACTTCATGGCAGAAGAAGTAGTGACCTTGTTGCAGCCGGTGGAAGTCAGCGGCGTGCGATCGATCAGCGGCATGGGCTATCTCGAGGATGTACACCAGGGCGCCATCCTTTCAGGCAAGAAAACAGAAGTGCTGCTGCTCGACAGCCTCGACGGCAACCTGGCGCAGAATAACCCGAGACAGTCACTCGGTCGCATTCCCGGCGCAAATTATTCAGAAACGGATGGCAACGGATTTCCCACCAACGGCATCGGCCTGCGCGGTCTCAATCCCTCTCAATCCATCGAGACCAACACGCGGCAAAATGGCTACAGCATCACGGCGGACCTCTACGGCTATCCGGAAAGCTACTACCTCCCGCCGCTGGAAGCAGTTGAACGCATTGAAATCATCCGCGGCGCAGCCTCCCTGCAGTACGGCCCCCAGTTTGGCGGCGTCATCAACTACATCATGAAACGCCACCAGGGTCAGGGCCTCACCTATCAGACCGCACAGACCGCCGGCAGCTATGGGTTGTTCAACTCATTCCATTCCGTTTCCGGAAACATCAGTCCGAAAAGTGATTTCTACAGCTACGTCCAGTACCAGCAAGGCGATGGCTGGCGCGCGAACGGCGACTACCGAAAACTCAACGCCTTCGCACGCGTGGAATACCGCCCTAAAGAAAATTTCAAACTCGGACTTGAATACACCCTGCTGCGCAACCGCCTGCACATGTCC
>JAIBBB010000304.1 GCA_019694905.1 Cyclobacteriaceae bacterium | reverse complement strand
TCATGCTTACGCCCAGCGCGCAGATTATGATCGCACGCTCTTTATCATCACGGGCGACCACCGGCTCATTCCCATGCCGGAGACGAGTCCGCTAGCGCGCTTCCATGTGCCGTTGATTATGTTCACACCCGGGCTGCCTGCGCCGCAGGTGCTGCAGGGCATCACTTCACACGCAGCAGTGACACCGACTTTGCTCGCTCATCTTCACAGCGCGTATGGACTCAACTTTCCTGATGAATTGCCATTTGTTTGTGGGCCGGTGCCTTCGACGACAACCTTTGGCAGTAACCTCGACATGGCATTGATGCGGAATAAGAATGAGCCACTGGACTATATCCAGGGCACCAACCTGATGGCGCAGGGGCGGTTGTATCGCATCGGGCCCGGCCTGACGCTGGAACCTTTTTCTGATGCCACTACACGTAATGCGTTGTTGGCAAAAGCCAGGGACTATGAGTCTCGCACGCTGGTGGCGTGGGAGCACAACCACCTCGACAGCATCCAGGTGGCAAGCAAGTCGCTGCGGTGGCCGTTGTCTTCAACAGAAGCTGCATTTGTTGAAGCCACAACAAGCGGGCTCGTACCCGACCAGCAATTTCAGAAGGCGAGGGAACTCGCCTTTGCAAAGCAATACGGACAGAGCCGGATGCTGTTGAAGAATCTGCTCAACAAGAGCCCCAACTTCCACGATGCAAGGTTGCTGATGGCGCGCACGTATGGGTGGCAAAACCACTATGACAGTGCCATGATGCTCACCGACGAAGTGCTTGCGCGTGCACCAATGTACGCCGATGCGTGGGCACTGCGTGCCGACATTGCGTTCTGGAAAGGCGACGTGAAGCAGTCATTGCAAGCGTGTGAAGATGGCCTGCAGGCAGACAACAGCAATGCGGATCTGTTGGTGCGGAAAGCGCGCGCGCTGGCAGGTCTGGGAAGAAAATCAGAAGCAAGACCGCTGCTGGAGCAGGCGCTGAAGGCGAGGCCCGGTGATGAAGAGGCACAACGACAACTACAACAATTGAACAACCTGTGATATGCTGCCGAGAGTAAGAAGTTGGATAATCCTGCTGGCGATGGGCCCGGTGATGGCGTTCGCGCAGGACTGGAAACAGCTGGATGTGGATGAGTTGTTTGCACTGGCCCGCAAAACAGCCTTTGCCGACAAACACGAAGAAGCGCGCGTGATGCTGCGCGAGGTGCTGGAGCGCGCTCCGGACTACTTCGACGTCCGCGTCTTTCTCGCCCGGACGTATGCATGGGATGGCGCACGCGCCGAGGCGCGCAAAGAACTGCAAACAGTGCTGTCGAAAGATCCTGCCAACCTGGAGGCTTATGCTGCGCTCACCGACGTGGAAATGTGGGACTCTCAGTACGAGGCTGCACTTGCCGTGACAACGAGCGGTCTGCACCATGCACCCAATAACGAAGAGTTGCTGTACAAACGCGCTGACATCCTGCTGCAATTGAAGCGCTACGAAGAGTCATCGGCTGCTATCGCGCGGCTGCTGCAGATAGATCCCGGACATGAGAAGGCAGCGCAACTGTTGAAGCAGGTGAAGACTGAGTCGCTTCGCTACACGGCCGGACTTTCATACAACCTTGACTTGTTCAGCCGTGATTTCAACCCTGCGAACTACCTTAATGCCCAACTCGCCCGCAACAATCGCTGGGGAACCTCCATCGTGCGGATGAACTACACCAATCGCTTTGGCAGCAATGGCCTGCAGGGAGAAATAGACTTGTACCCGCGCATTGCCAATGGCGTGTACGCGTACCTGAACTATGGGTATTCCAACAGCACACTGTTCCCAAGTCACCGCGTCGGTACGGACATCTACACGAAACTGCCGGCGAGTCTGGAAGCCTCAGCGGGTTTTCGGTATTTGAATTTCGGCAGTGCCTTTGACGTCACCATCTATACGGCGTCAGTCGGGTGGTATTTCAGGAGCTACTGGTTTTCGTTGCGACCCTACCTCACTCCGGGTGGCGCAGGCAATTCCTTCTCCAATCAATTCAACATTCGACGCTACAGCGCCGACGGTCAGAGTTGGATAGGACTTGCCGGAGGCCTTGGTTTCTCCCCTGATGAACGGAGAATACAATCGGCTTCAGGACTGAGCATCAACCAGATCAACCAGTTACACGCGCAATGGGGCCAGGTGAGCGTACAGAAAACACTGCCCCATCATTTCCTGTTGCTGGCGTACTTTGGGATGACGCACCAGGAGTTGTCGTATGATGTCAGCAATTATGTTTGGATTACCAGCACTACGGTAACCCTTCGAAAGAGTTTCTAATGTGAGAGCGCCATCTCGAGGAGGGCGAGAGAAGCACCGCGGTAGTGGGCGGGCAGCCGCAATTCTGTCTCGGGTACAGTGAACGTTTCTTTGAGTGTGAATCCGCACCGCACGTAGTACTCTACGAGCGCGGCGTTGGCACTGAACGTGTCCAGGCGCAGATAACGGCATTGGTTGAGGAGTGCGCGCTGACGGCACCAGTCAATAATCAAGGGTACCAGTCCTGCGCCGTGGTAGTGGCGGTTTCGCGCAATGCGATGGATGTAGAGTGCGCTGCCGCTGTGGTGTTGCCATACGAGGTCTTCGTAGGCGATGGAGAAGATGCCGGCAATGGTGTTGTTGTCAACGACTTTCCAGAGGTGATGCTGATCAATTTCGCCGATGATCATGCCGCGGTCAAAGCCCTGCCACGGGGTGGCGCCTTTGGAGAGCTGGAAGAGCGTGGCCTGGTTGTATAATTCAAAAATCCGGTCGAGGTCAGAAGGGGTGCCGGGCCGGACGGCGGGTGAAGCGGAAGACATAGCTCAGAGAACGTTGCCGCCACAAGATACCACACCAAAGGTGCAAGGAGGGTGGCCAGGATCATTTATTGAGGTAGTCACAAACATTGCCGGATTGGGCGCCGCTATTGCTTAATTAGTTGGGCTTCCGTTTTCCGGAGATCCATATAAAGCAGGAAGGCCGAAAACAGCCAATAGACTGCAAAAGCTGCTCCAAATGTCAGCCATTCTGTCCACACCATGGTGGGCCCGTAAAGAGCGAGTACAGAGAGCACGAGAAACGGAAGGAGCATGCTGAACATGCGGCCGAAGGTCAGCTGATACTCCACCCTGACAATCGTATGAAGTGGCGAGTGGCGGATGCTGCCTGCGCAGACAAACCCGGAGACCCGGGGCGTGCCAAGGATGGGGGTGATGCGAACGATCCGGAAAGTTTTCTTTACAGGCTCAATCTCACCCAACCACAGCCTGCCGGTGCGAAGCCAAAAGAAGATGAGCACGTTCAGCGGGAGGATTTCATGATTGTGGGTGCTTTGCCTGAGGCTGGCCAACCACTGTTCCGGAGCTTTGTCGGAAGTGAATTCGCTGGTTTTGATAGTCAGCATTGGTCAGTTTTCTGTGACAGCTACACCAACAAATGAATCGGCTGTGCCATAGTACAAATACCACTTCTTCTTGTACCACACGAGGCCTTCTGCAAAGGTGGTGCCTGCCTCGTACTGGCCGGTCAGTTCGTGGGGAAGGGTTGGTTTCAGGAAACACTTCTCCGATCGCTCGCGCACAGTAGTGAGATCGGCAGGATCAAAAATAATCTGGCCGACGCTGTAGGTACCTTCCGGCAACGACGTGTCGCCGCGGTCGCCACCTTCGTTCTTGCCATTGTACAGCAGCACCACACCTTTGTCGGTGATCACCGCGGGTGGGCCGCATTCCGTAAAGTGGCTGTCAAATTTTCCGGGTCGCGGCATGGCCACGTGTTTCAGATTACCGGCTTCATCGACGGAGGGATACCAGTCGTAAAGATTTTCACTCCACGCGAGGTTGATGAAACTCTCGCCCCAGTACATCCAGTACTTGCCCTTGATTTTGGCGAGCACCTGTTTGCCGTTGACGAAGTGCGTGACCATGGAGGCCGACTTCGTCCACAGGTCAAGGAACTTGCCGCCGTAGGCTTTGGCCAAAGCGGGCCCCTTCTTTTCCCAGTGCAGCAGGTCTTTGGAGAAGGCGATGCTCAGGCGCGCGTTCTTATTGTTCCACGACGTGTAGGCGACAACATACAACCCGTCTTCCGTCTGCACCAGCCGCGGGTCTTCACAGCCACCTGGGTAATCGTATTGGCGAAAGGCGTCGTCGGCGGGGAAAAGCACCGGCTCCGGATGTTTTTTGAAATGGATGCCATCGGTGCTTTCGGCGAGCCCGAGGCGGGAGGTACGGCCCGAATAGCCGGCTGCGGGGTTGTCCTCACACCGGTAGAGCACAAAGATCTTTCCGTCTTTTACAATCGCGGCAGGATTGAAGACATCGGCCTTCTGCCATTGCACGGTAGCGGGAGAAATCGGATCGGGAAATGTAAAAGAAGGATCTGCCTTCAGCAGCGGGATGGTGGCGGG
>JAIBBB010000303.1 GCA_019694905.1 Cyclobacteriaceae bacterium | reverse complement strand
TGTCAAGATTGGTGTGGGTGGCGATAACTGCAATGTTATTCCTGATGGCTTTCAGCACGGTGCGTCCAACGTATGTTGAATTACCGATACTCTTGAGCCCTTTGAAAATTACCGGATGGTGTGCGACAATGAGGTTGCATCCTTTGCTGGAGGCTTCCTCAACTACATCCTCGGTGCAATCAAGTGACACCAGTATGCCTGATACGGGTGTGGAAGGGTCGCCAAGCAATAGCCCGGCGTTATCGTATGATTCCTGATAAGCGAAAGGCGCCTGTTCGTCCAGATGCCTTAACACATCGCCAATCGTTGCTATTTCACTCATTTAATGCCGCTCAACAAAACCAACGTAACTGATTAACCGCTAAACTTGCAGGTTCTAATATAGATGAAAATTCTCCGATACGTGATGTGGCCCCTCTCGGTGCTGTATGACCTGGTGACCCGGTTGCGAAATCACCTTTATGATTCAGGCTACAAGCCTTCCGTAAGCTTTGACCGATTTACAATCTGTATTGGAAACCTGAATGTTGGTGGGTCTGGCAAGACACCACTGACCGAATACCTCATCCGGCATTTACAGTCCCAGTACAAATTAGGCGTCGTGTCAAGGGGTTATGGGCGAAGGACCAAAGGTTTCAGACTTGCCAGCAATGGCGAATCGGCTATTACCATTGGCGACGAACCCTTCCAATACTATAGAAAGTATGGTTCGACCGTCGCTGTGGCAGTGGGTGAAGAACGGGCGCTGGCAGTGCCTCATTTGCTTCATGAACATTCAGACATTGATGTGGTCCTGTTGGATGATGCCTTTCAGCACAGGGCTGTACAGGCTCACTTTTCTGTGCTCGTTACCGACTTTTCACTGCCCTTTTATCAGGATCACCTATTGCCGATGGGGCGACTGCGCGAAGCCCGAAAGTTCAGCAGAAGGGCCCAGGTGATCGTAGTATCCAAGTGCCCGCCAGACCTTACTTCGGGGGTCATGTCGTCCATGCGAAAGCAAATTGGTAGATATGCCGGGGAGAGGCCTGTTTTCTTTTCGACTATCCGTTACGGCGACGCCATTTCATTTGGTCTGCCAGCAACTGCTCTTAGTCGGGTGACTTTGCTGACAGGCATTGCAAAGACCGGCGATCTGGTTGCTTATTGCCAATCACGATGGGAGCTCGTTCATCATTTCGCTTACGCTGATCACCACCGGTATACATCAGAGGAACTTAAAGCCGTGGTGGCCTTCGCGAGGTCGAACCATTCAGTCCTGCTGACGACGGAGAAAGATATGGTGAGGTTAATAGGCGGGGAGTTCGGAGCAGTGATTTCACAGGAACCCTGGTTCTACGTGCCGATCGAAATTGAATTCTTGAAGAATGGTCCGGCATTTGATGGTCTGGTGAGGCAGTCAATTCAAGAGTTTTCAAATGAGCATCCGGTTTTATCCTAGTTGGGTCCCCTTTGCAATGACATTGCTGTCATTATTGACGGCGCCAGATGTCTATGCGCAGCGTCGGGGATCAAAAATTGTGAATGACTCTGTTCAAAGCGTCTATGGCCCTAAAACCACTCGTTGGATTACTGAGAAAGAAATATTCTACAACCGGCCCTACTATCACGTGCTGGACACCAGCATCCACAACTACCACCGGTGGACCTATGTTCAGCGCTTTGAGAACCGCTATAAGGACCTGGGTGTCGTCGGCACAGCACTTAGTCAGGTGTACCCGGTGGCATCGGGCAACATCGGTGCCTGGTCGGGATATACTGCCTATGAACCCTACTTTCAAACTGAAAATGTCCGGTTCTTTGACACCAAGTCACCTTACTCCAGAATGCATCTGATCTGGGGTGGAAACGGAAGGGCGCTTTCGCGGATTGAGTACAGCCGCAACGTGAATTCTCGGTGGAATTTCGGATTTGACTACCGGCCACTGCTGGTTGACAAGCAAATACAACGGACCAGGAAAGGCGACCGGCAGACGGTCAGTCATTATTACGATTTCTACACCTCCTACAAGTCCAAAGACTCCAGGTATCTGTTGCTCGCAAGTTTCAGACGCATTATGCACAGAGTCAAAGAGAATGGGGGTGTAGCCGGAGTGCAGAACTTTCAGGGATGGTTCAGCGTCAACGCGCGCCCTACTCTGGCAGGTGCGGAGACCCGCGAATTCAGAAGACAATACCATTTGTACCAGCAATATGAGCTGGTGAAAGGACTTCAAGTATACAACCAGACTGATCAACAGAGTCAGAACAACATGTTCAATCATGATCAAACATCAAGCCCGGGCTCGAATGACCCTTCGACTTACTTTGATCACTATGAGTCAGGTTTTGGGATAGCCAATCCCAGAAAAGCCAGCGACAATCTGGGCTTGTCCGTCCTGGCGAATGAGGCTGGCTTAAAGACCACTCTGTTTCGCCATATGTTTCTCAATGGATATTATCGCATAAGGGGTTTCCGGTTCAGCAATCCAATAATGAATTTCGATTCCCTTGGCGTGCGTCATGTGAGTGGCACTGAACATTACCTTGGCGGGCGGATGGAGTTGAAGCTGGATACCGCTACACGTGTTTCGGGCGAGGCTGAAACCATGCTTGAAGGTTACTACCAGATCCATGGCAAGCTGGAAAGTAAGTGGCTGGAAGGCGAAATACTCTCCAGTCAGTCCAAACCTGGATTTCAATTCAATGCCTACCGGGGAAGCCATGATCTGTGGGTGAATGATTTTGGGGCTGTACGGATGAATCAGATCTCTGCGAAAGCCCATCTTCCCTTGTCCTTCCTTTCGCTGAAGGCAGGTGTGAACTATACCCGGTTGGGCAACTATATCTTTTTCAGAAAGGGAGATTACAATCAGGAACAGTCCGTATTGCCGTTTCAGTCCGGCGGTGTACAAGAGATGCTGAATCCCGAAATCAGTTTGAAGGGAGTGCTTGCAAAGCGCTTCTTTATGGAGGCCAATGTGATCAGGAATCAGTTCATTCAGAACAGTGACGATGCCCTCAGGATTCCGGATTGGTTTGTCAATTCGTCAATGTACTTCGAAGGCTTTCTGTTCAAAAAGAGTCTGCAGGCACAAATCGGTGTGGATATGCATTGGCAAAGCGCCTATCAGGCTTTGGGATATGACCTGGCCATCCAGCAGTTTTATACGCAGGACACGTTTACAACGCCGTCCTATTTCCTGACTGATGTGTTTCTTAATGGTCGCATCAAGACAGGGCGTTTCTTTGTGAAATACCACAATGTGTTGCAGTTGATTACGCTCACCGGGTACCTGCCAACGCCCAGATACCCGGGTCAAAGAAATGTCCTTGATTTTGGATTTGAACTGAATCTCTTCGATTGACCATGGAAAAGCATGTGCTGGGGCTCGAACTCCCCACTGATCCGCGATGGGTTAACAATGCCGAAAAGCACATTGGTGACATTCTGATTGACCATGCCTATTGTGAGCAAAAGGCCGCTTCATCCTGTATTTCGCTGATTGTTCAATATCCTGAGCACGAGGAGTTGGTTGCGATGCTGACGCCCGTTGTGGCAGAAGAGTGGGCCCACTTTGAACGTGTCCTGGCAGAGCTTACTGCAAGAGGAATAAAGTTGGGCAGGCCCCGGAAGGATGAGTACGTAGGCAAGATCTCGCAGTTAGTCCGGAAAGACGGCACGCCTGAGCAACGTCTGGCAGACAAGTTGTTGCTGAACGCCTTGATTGAGGCGCGAAGTTGCGAGCGCTTCCGATTGTTGTGGCTTGACCTGAAGGACGAAGGTCTTAAGAAATTCTACTATGAGTTGATGGTTTCTGAAGCCGGGCACTACAAGAATTTTCTGCACATGGCTATGCGATATGCCGGAGAATCCTATACACTCAAACGGTGGAAAGAGTGGCTTGCAGCGGAAGCAGCCATCATCGCTTCACTGGAAGTTCGCCCCGACCGTATGCACTGATTATTCAAGACTCCCACAAAAGAAAGAGGGTCATGCGTGCATGACCCTCTCTTTTTTCCTTCCCTTTCAGGTTCCTCTTTTGCTCAAGAGGTGCCAGACCATTCCTGGCCCGGCACTTTGAACAAAACAAACAACAAACGTAAATGGAACCTGTGGGGTAAAGTTTTGAGGTTATTGTTTCACAATGCGGACTGCCTTCAGATCAGCACCACGAGCATGTACGAAATAGAGGCCTGCGGGAACTGCACGCACATCCAGTACGGCTTCATTGCCAGACGGGATAGCGGTTTGCACCGAACGGCCCTGGGCATCCACCATCTCGACAACAGCATCGGCGCTGGTGTGAGCGGGAAGTGTGACATGTAGCTCATCTACCACTGGGTTGGGGTACGCAACCATTTCCATTTCTGCAGCCTGTTCTTTGTCCAGTCCCGCGATCACGAAATTGTAATCCAGCGAGCTCTTGCAGCC
>JAIBBB010000074.1 GCA_019694905.1 Cyclobacteriaceae bacterium | reverse complement strand
CGTATTCTCATTTTGTCTCCTGGTGCTGACGAGGCTGTCTGAGATCTTTTTGCCGGAATTGTTATTGTGTGGGGGCCTTTCTTGGCAAATCTTCTATTTCGATTATTGATTGATCAATATCTGAAAAAGCGTCTCCCACGATCGGCCGAGACTGACTATTGGCGAAGACTTGCTTACGCATCGCTACGACTCATACAGGGACTGATCGTTTATGCAGGTACACGCCTCGCTATTATACCGGAATCAGTTAGTTCTGTGCTTAATCCGGCGCTTCAGCTAGCCCTGATCATTCTTCTTGTTCGGATGATGTCATTGCTGGTGCGGCTGTTACTCTACAGGCATTCGTTGAGGACCAGGGCCAGGGTGGGACAGATGAGAGGCTTGCCGATTATTGCTGATGTGATTCTGTGGCCATTCGCCATTGTCATCTTTCTGAATAACCAGGGTTATAATGTGACTGCAATCTTAACGGGCCTCGGAATAGGAGGTATTGCTATCGCTTTGGCGGCTCAGAATGTTTTGATCGATGTATTCAACTACTTCGTAATCTTTCTGGATAAGCCATTTGAAGTGGGGGATTTCATTGTGCTTGATGACAAGATGGGCACTGTCGAGTATGTAGGCTTGAAAACCACCCGTGTCAGGGCCCTTGGCGGTGAACAAATGATCCTGTCCAATAGTGATCTGTCCAGATCCCGGATCCACAACTTTAAGCGCATGGAACAGCGTAGAGTCTCATTTTGGATAAGGGTTCCGTTTTCTACATCTCCAAATGTGCTTACAAAGATTCCAGTGATAGTCAGAAACATAATTACCAAAGTGGCTGATGTGTCTTTCGACAGAGCGCACCTTCTTAGCATAGGGGAGTATAGTTATCAGTTTGAGATAGTCTACATTGTTTTGTCCGGAGACTATAACGTATACGCAGATGTTCAGCAGCGCATCAATGTTATGATCGTTGATGAATTCACTAAGCATCATGTCAAATTCGCTGTTCCTATCCAGCACCATGTATGCAATTGCCATGAGCTCAAAGCTTCGTAAAGTGACAGATCAAGCCCGCTTCCAGATCATCGAATAGCCGTCACATCAAAAATCAGCCAGAATTTGACATCGGTCAAATTCTGCATGTGGTTTTCTTTGGTATTTGCGCCACGTTCAAACACATACACATTTGGCGAAGTTAATTAACGTCTCGTTCCGCCTGCCTTACAAATTGACTGTGACCAAGTCAAGATTGTCTGTTACTCCGAGTGTGGGAGGACTTGCTACGGCTCTGCGATCTTACTTTGAACTGGCTTCGCATGGTGAATTTGACTCATTGCATTGGGTTGGAATCTCTGACATTTCCCGGACTGTGTTTGAAAGAGCATCGACATTGCATTTGGTTGAAAAGGACAATGTGGTGATGCATCCGGTCTTTTTACCTACGCAGGCGAAGGAAAGATTCTACGACGGTTTCTGCAATTCCATCATATGGCCTTTGTTTCAATATTTCCCCTCCTTTGTCATTTACAAGCAGGAGTTCTTTGATGAATACGTAAGGGCTAATGAGCTGCTGGCAGCCCAAATCCAGGAGATATTCGAGCCCGGGGATACCGTTTGGGTGCACGACTATCACTGGATGCTTCTCCCTGAGTTGGTCAGGGGAAGGATTGAAAGCGCCAAAATTGGCTTTTTTCTTCATATTCCATTTCCAAGCTTTGAATTATTCAGAATGTTGCCGAAGGCCTGGGGAGAGCGGATCGCAAGAGGTCTGGCAGGCGCGGATGTAATTGGCTTTCAAACTGCTGATTTCGCATCATACTATGTTGATTCGCTGCGCAGGATTCTTCCTGGCATCACTTTTCAAGATGATGTACTGACAGTTAACGGCAGATCAAGCGTCGTCAAGGAATTTCCGATCAGTATCGACTTCGAGAAATATCATGCCATTGCCGCCAGCCGGCAAATCAGGTCGGCGGTGACGAAGATTCGTCACCGGCTGACTGCTCATAAGTTAATACTTTCTGTCGATCGACTCGATTACACCAAGGCCATATTTAGCAGGCTCGAGAGTTTCGAACTCTTCCTGGAAAAAAACCCTGACATGCGCGAGAAAGTTTCCTACCTGTTGCTGCTTGTTCCATCTCGTGAGACCATTCTCAAATACAAGGAAAATAAGCAGAATGTAGATGCGCTGATCAGTCGTATCAATGGTCTCTATGGCACCATCGGCTGGACGCCAATTGTGTACATGTACAAGTCGGTCGATCAGAAGCGGCTTGTCTCACTCTATGCTGCTGCTGATATCGCACTGGTAGTGCCGGCGCGGGATGGGATGAACCTCGTCGCGAAGGAATATGTGGCCAGCCGACCCGACGGGGATGGTGTGCTTATTTTGAGTGATACTGCTGGTGCGGCAGAAGAACTGCGTGAGGCAGTGCTTGTAAATTCTAACGACAGGCAGGAAATCGCAGATTCAATACGGGAGGGACTCAAGATGCCGAAAGCAGAGCAAAGGCGTAGAATGGCCAGGATGCAAGAACACGTGCGCGAGCACGGGGTGCTCGCGTGGGCCACCGAATTTTTGGAAAGCGTTGATCAGATGTCTGGCTTAATCAAAACTACTACATGACCCAAATACTCGATTTCACTAAACTTTCAATGTCATACAATGACGCATCAAAGCGATTGATCATTTTGGACTATGATGGAACGTTGGTACCATTTCGTAATTATCCACAGTCAGTTTATCCACCATCAGAAGCGATTGACACTGTGAAGGAACTATGCGCGGATTCAAAAAACCATGTTGTCATAGTGAGCGGACGGAGTTGCGAGGATCTGGAGCTGTTCTGGGGTGGCACGAGCGTCAATTTGGCTGCCGAACACGGCGGCTTTTACCAGGAGGCAGGGAAGGAGTGGCGTCGCCTTTTCGGACCCAAGCCTGAATGGATCCAGCGCGTGAGGCCATCACTGAACGCACTGGCATTTCAGCATGAGGGATCATTTGTGGAAGAGAATGTGTATTCAATCGCCTGGCACTATCGGGCTATTGAGGCACGACTGAGTGAGCGTGACAAGCAACAGGTTATTTCGGCGGTCATGGATCTTCCTGAGTATCAAAATTTCCTCATCTGTGATAGTGATTGTGTGATGGAGCTCAGGAGTCCTGGAGTCAACAAAGGGACATTTACAGTCCAGTGGCTTCGCCACGACCAATATGATTTCGTGATGGCGTTGGGCGACGGGGCAACTGATGAGGATCTGTTCAGGGTGTTGCCACGCGGTACTTATTCGATTAAGATTGGTAAGTCACTCAGCACACTTGCCAATTACCAAATCGATAATCAGTTTGAAGTATTAGGGTTTCTGAATCGGGTTTTAGCGGTGAACAGAGAGTTCGCGCATTCACCTGCACGCGCATACAGGTCTGGCGCCATGACTGGAAGTCAGCAACGATATTAGGGAGCATACAGATCATGGCGTGAGGGCCAATTAGAATTCTGGACGATCCTGCAAACAGGGTCAGAATGCACCTTGGACAATTCGAAATCTTTGTCAGTCGCCATGGCGAATAATGACCGACAACGGCAGGGGAGTCAGTTGTCTCACTACGGCCTGAATGGAGTCCAGGCCCATGCCTGTATCAAAGAGCAATGCTTTATTTGACCCAACGATCAGGTACGAAATCACGGACTGCCAGTTGTCCGGCTCGAAGATGGCATACACACTGTCGCCAACGTCATACACCTTGAACCACGGATACCTGGTTTGAATCTCGGTGAGGTTTTCCCAGCCCTTCTTGTTGGGATGATCGCACCAGGACATGGATGATTCTTTTGGTGTGCTGCAGGAAAGTAGGGCAGGCAGCAGGGCGAAATACAGCAATCGACACAAGGACTTTGTCATAGGATGGCGTTTAGAGGCAGCCATAAATGTAATGGATCAGAAGCGGCTTTAGCGAGCTTCGTCGGACATCCGTGCTCAACTCGCTTTCAACAGTTCTGCTACCTTGTTTCTGGATGCACCCAGTGCAAACAATGAGCGAAGCATGAGATCTAGGGATACGGATGCATCGGCAGCTTCCATTTTGGCAACTCGTGATTGACTGGAATTGATCCGCAGAGCTAAATCGACTTGCGTAAGTTTCCTGGATTTTCGCAAATGGAGGAGCGCCTTGCTCAGGGCTACTTTAAACTCAACATAGGCAGCTTCTTCGGCGGTAAGGTTGAGGAATTCAGCGCTGCTGCCAACTTTCCAGCCGTTGGCTTCCAGGCGTTTCTTTTTTGAGGTATTCACGATAATTCAGTTTTCGGTTTGGTTGATATCGTCATATTTCCTGATCCTTTGCCTGCAGGTATCCACTACATGTTTAGGCGTCTGCATTGATTTCTTTTCAAAGACTTCCATGTCAAAAGTGATATAGTTAATGGGTCTACGCAACTGGAAATTACCTGGTTCAGGAGGCGCTGAAAAGGTAGGCCTACGATGGTTTGAAAGAGCCGTAGGTCGTCAATAGACACACCTTTATGAGTTATATAATTTATATTATGTTAAATAAAGTATGACCCTAAACTGGATGCCCGGGCCATTTTAGGCCGATTTCACCCAATCAGGGCTACCCTTGCATAAAGTGCTAGCATCAAAGAAGACTCTGGATTCTGTTACGCACGCCACTAAGATTCACTGATGGTTGTTAAACCGTCCCTTAATTCTACTTCTCCCCGATGGCCACTTTGGTAGCACCCAACACCTTCATCGTGCGCCGCTGTTGCACATAGAGAATCACAGCGCTGTTGCCTGTGTTGAAATCTGCAGGCAGCTCAAGACGTACAACCCCGTCCACCGCTGCCTCTTGCACAACCAGCGCCCGCACCACGTCGTGATGCACCAATGTCAGCCCCTTGTTCTCGCCGCGTGGCACATAGTTTCTTCGCTCCTTGTCCACAAGGGCTACCGTAACCACCGCATCACCTGGTGCTCGCTGCAGCGTGTATTGCACCTCTGCTGCCGTCGGGGTTGCGAGCGCCCTAGCCTTGATCTCATACCGCGGTGTTTCCCGCATCGCGGCGTCGATGGCTGACCGCAAGGCGATAGGATTGCTGCCTACCAACTCGTGCCTGCCGTTCACAATCACCTGCGGCGTGTATAGCTGAGGGACCGACAACAGTTGCTGGTACAGTTTCTGTCGCTCGGTAAACGTTGCACTGCTGTAGGGGTCTTTCCAGCCCAGATGGTCCCAGTAGGTTACATGAAATGACAGTCCGTACAGTTCCTGGTTGTCACGAACACCCATATCCACAAATTCCCTGACCAGCTCATCTGCCGCAGGACAACTTGAGCAGCCCTGTGTGGTGAAGAGCTCAATCACCACCACTGGTCGCGGCCGGGGCGCCGGCCAATCCACGTTGATCAGCGGAAGCGCCAGCATCATCCACCACATTGTTTTCATATCAGGGGTGTTAAAAACAGGCTGCCCCTCAGCGGGGCAGCCATCTCCCTTCATCGTTTACCTATACCGATGTTTACTGGAAGAGCGTTGTTTTTTCAAAGATGCCCGGGATGGGCTTCGGCACACTTGTGTTAGAGTTAATTTCTGCCTGTGGGTACAAGAAACGCTGCGGTAGTTGGGTGCCGGAATTGATGGGTACACCCACCGCATTTCCGGTCCTGCGGATTTCTGAAAAGACTTCAATCTGACCGCACATACTGGTGTACTTCTCCTCCAGTATTTCCCTGAGAAGAGCGTCGGCGTCTGCAATCTGGTCGCCGTTTTCAATGCCGCCAGCTGCAAAGTCCGTGGGATCAAAGTCATCGTACGTGCCAGTTGCAAACGCAGCACGAAGCAGGGCCCGGTGGTTGTTGAGCGCGGTGACGCCCGCCGTCACGCCGTTTAGCCGCGTTTCACATTCGGCGATGATCAGCAGTGTTTCATATGCGGTCATCAGCGGAAAAGAGGATGCTGAACCAAATAGCCCCTTGCTGCTCACATTGATGTCATAGTTTGGTGAGCTGCCGGTGTAATAGAATTTGAACCGGGCTGTTTCGTCGGTCTTGGCGTGGTTCCGGTTGCCCGCCACGTTGCCGTCCAGCAACTGGGCCAGATACGCACCCTGCGCATTCAGGTAGCCCGCACGCTGGCGTTCGTGGAAGTCATAAAAGATATTCCTGTTCTGGTCATTGGCTGTGCCGTGCGGTGCGAGCAGATTACTCGCTGTGGCGTCGATACCTTGCGCTGCGGCCGCAAGCGCGCCGGCATAGTCTTTTTTGTAAAGCAGGTACCGAGCTTTCAGCGAATAGGCTGCTTTGGCCCAAAGTGATGCGTTGCCTGGTAAAATCACACCAGGTGCTCCCCCACCGCTGATGTAGTCGCCATTCAGATTGCCCACGTTGGAAGTCAGATTGCCGATGGACTGATCCAGCAGTGTGATCAAATTGTCGATGACCTGCTGCTGCGGATCGTAGACAGGATTGGGAAAGTGTGCCTGGTCGATCGCTTGTGAATACGGAATGTCTCCCCACAAGGCTGCAGCGGTACCCATGACATGTGCCTCAATGAATTGACCAACACCCAGTGTAAGGCGGTTGTTGAGGGCAGTGGCTTTGCTTTGCACAATGCGCGACTGCTTGAGCACGAAGGCGTAGATGTTGCCCCACGGGCTGTCGTAGTCAAGCGCTGTGGTGGTGTAGTTGTAATACGGAATGTACTGACGGTCGGCCCCTGTGAAGTAGCCCGACCACATGCCGGTGTTGCGCGCCAGCTCCCCTTCCATCGTGCTCATATACTCTACCTCCATGCCTGTTACCACCAATGCCAGGTCGGCGTCCGTGGGGCGCGTGGGGTCAAATTCGCTCACGTTCTCCACGAAGGAGTTGCAGCTGGCGAGGATGGATACGATAAATACTATTAAGAACTTTTTCATGGTGAATCTCATTTACGGGTTTCAATAGTTGATCTTGACAGTAAATACCCACGACCGCGTGGCGGGGTTGTTGAAATAGTCGAGCCCGCGCCCGTTGGTTGGTCCCGTCAGGTTGGTCTCCGGATCATTGCCTTTGAAGTTTGTCCACATCATCAGGTTCCTGCCGGTCAGCGTGAAGTCGATGGATGTCAATCCAGACGCCTTCCTGAATCCATCTGACTTGAGTGCATATCCAAGCGAGAGTTCGCGCAGTTTCGTCCACTGCGCGCTTTCAATAAACTGGCTGCTTACTGGCCCGAAGCCGCTGCCGAGTCCGGTGTACCAGGCTTCATCCACTACTACCTTGCCACCACCAAAGTCAGTGATGTAGCCCCGGATGTTGTAGCTGCCATCCGGGTTGGGGTGATACGGGTAGCCGAACGATGCTGCTGTTGTGCCGTAGTTCGCAATGGTGGAACCGCTGTAGTTTCTCAGCACACCTGCGTCTGCGGCACTGATGGTAACTTCATGGTCGGTGTCAGCGTGTGTGCCGAAGTTATACATTGCCCCACGCGTGCCGCCCCAGATTTGTCCCCCATGAGAATGTTCAAAGAGGACATTGAGTGTGAAGCCCTTGTAGCTGAATGTACTCCCGATGCCACCGCGCCATTCGGGATTGGGATTGCCGATCACCTGCTCTACGTTGCCACTCTGCGGAAAGCCGTTGGCATCGAGGGTGAGGGTGCCCTTTTCATCGCGCAAGAAATCCACACCCCACAATACCCCTACCGGTTGGCCGAGCACGGCACGGGAGGAGGTACCGGTGAATCCGGCGAGGAAAAGCGATGACGTGCCGGACAGATCGGTGACTTTGTTGCGGATCCTTGACCAGTTGCTATAGAGATTCCACCGGAAATCCCCTGCGCGGATGACGTCGCCATTCAATTCAATTTCCACACCCCGGTTTTGCAAGGCCGCTGCATTGGCAGTGCGGTTGGTAAACCCGGTGCTGGCCGCTAAGGACACGGGCAGCAGCACGTCTTTCACATTGTTGGTGAAGTAGGTGACGCCGAGGTTGATGCGATCCTGCATGAAGCGAAAGTCTCCACCAAATTCAATCTCAGTCTTGACTTCCGGCCTAAGGCCTGAGTTGCCGAGGATACTGCTCTGCTCATATCCCCCGCCATAGGCAGAGGAGTTGACCACTGAGCCCCAGCTTTCTCCGTAAGCGGAGGACCCATAGTAGGTCGCCGTGTTGTAGGGCGTTGGCTGCGTGGCCACCTTGCCAAAGCCTGCACGCAGCTTACCAAAGCTAAGAGCCTTACCTGTCATACCGAAGCTCTTGGTGAACTGCCAGGCCACATCGGCGGAAGGATAGAAATAGGTGGGGCTCTGCGCCCGTCCGTAGGTTGAGGCACTTTCGGCCCGGCCTGTCATATTGAGAAACAGTTGCCCCTTGTAACCCGCATTGAGGGTGCCGTAAACAGCGCCGGTGCGCTGCTGGGTGAATGAATTGAACGGCACACGGTTGGTGCTGATGGCGTTGTTCAGGTTGAGAGGAACGTCGCTGGTGATGATGAACGTGTTGGTCGTACCACCCACGTTGTCTGAACTGCGTTGGTTCATGTTCGCGCCAACCAGGGCGCCGAGGTCGAGCACATTGCCGACTTTCCAGTTGCCGCGGGCAAAAAAGTCTGCATTGAATTGCGTCTCGCGTGGAGTTTGCAATTGCAGGGAGCCTGTGTTGTTGGTGCCAGCGGAATTCACTGGGAAGAAGGTTTGCAGGCGGTTAGAGTAGTGGTCCACCCCTGCCCTCGCGGTCAGTATCAACCAGTCGGTGGGCGTGATGTCCAGTTGGGTGCTCGCCACAAAGCGATCCACTTCCGAACGGTCCCGGTTGTTGTTCATCACCCAAACAGGGTTGTCATAAGCGGGATCGGCGCGGCGACCGATCTGATTTCGGTAGCTGCGCTGCCGGTTGACAAAGGCCAGTCCGGATGCATTCACATAGCTTCCCTGATAGTAGCTGTTGTCAAAATCTGGCGCACTGCGCAGCGCACCGAGAAACAGGCCATTCAGGTTCGACCCTTGCTGGATGCGGCTGGAAACAACTCTTGAGTAGGTAAAATTGGTATTGATCTTTACCACGTTGTTGAATGCTTTCTCGGCATTGAACTTCACCGAGGAGCGCCGGTAGTCACTGTTGTTTTTGACAATACCTTGTTGGTTGATGTCGCCCAGGCTGAGATAAAAGTTGCCGGACTTGTCCCCACCACTAAGAGAGACATTTTGGTCCCAGTAGTGACCGTTGCCGAAAATGGAATTATACTGGTCATAGGTGTCGCGGGAATTTTTTCCACCATGCACGTTGCCGGCAGGGTCAAAATCACTCGTGGCCACAGGGTATATCTTTTTTCCATCGGGCGTCTCGAAGTAACCTACATAGCGCGGATCGTTGGGGTCGGAGACCACATTGTCAGCGCCGCCGGTGCGATCGGAGATTTTGTCACCGAAAGAGTACGGCATTCCTGTCGCAGAACCGAAGAGTCCGTCGCCCAGCACGTTCGTGTAGTAGTAGCCAGAGGCACCCTGACCCCACGTTCTTTGCATGGGATGCTTGACCAGCACCTGGTCGTTGGAATAGCTGCCGCTGTAGGTGATGTTGACCTTACCTGCATTGCTTGACCCTTTCTTGGTGGTGATCATGATGACCCCGTTGGCCGCGCGGGAGCCCCACAAGGCGCTCGCGCTGGCACCCTTCAAGACCTCTATGGATTCAATATCATTTGGGTTGAGGTCATTGAGCCTCGACTGCTGAGCTACGCCGGACACGCCCATGGCCATGGTCGTGTTGTAGACGGGTACGCCGTCAACCACAATCAAGGGTTGCACGCTGCTGGTAATGGAACTTTGTCCGCGAATCTGAATGTATGAACCCGCCCCGGGATCACCGGTGGATCGGTTGATGTACACGCCGGCGGCTTTGCCTGCCAGCCCGTTAATCAACGTGGCCTCTCCGGAATTCTTGACGGAGGTGCCGTTCACTTTGGATGAGGCTGAACCCAGACGGTCCTTGCTGACCTCCAGACCCAATGCGGTAACGACCACTTCATTAAGTTGAGTGACATCGGACTCCAGGGAAACGTCAACGACCATCCGCTCCCCTATCTCAACCTCAAGGCTTTTCATGCCAATGAATGAGAATACAATTACCGTTCCGCTGGAAGGCACATTCCCCAGTACAAATTCACCATTCGAATCGGTGACAGTACCGCTGGTGGTGCCTTTGATTACCACGTTCACACCTGGTAAGGACGACCCATCATCTTTGGCAGTGACCTTGCCCTTCACCGATCGCTCTTGTGCATAACCAGATCCGACCATAGCTGCTAACCATACGACAAGTAGAAATTTCTTCATACGCATTGGGGTTTAGTATTGGAAGAATAGTGTGGCATTGGCCACAATCCGAAGTAAGCGCATAAGCTTCTTCAACTGTCCAATTATCTATCAGTGCCGATAACCGCAGGCCAGACTGGGCAATACGTTGCCTTAAACTTGCTTGTGCAATGGAAGCGCTGAGTCGTCAGGCGGTGTGGCTCATACAGAGGGCGCACGCTGAAATGTTACAACAATTCCTTGGGTTGGTCATTGGCTGAACGCTGTCTGTGAGCCAGAAAGTCGCGTTCGTAGGTATTACATGTTGTCAATGCTAATAATCACTTTATTTGAGTTCATTTCAACACAAGTATGGCTTTAGAGTCGGATGACAAATTGTACCGTCGACGATTGCTGCGGGCAATCCTCCAGGCGTGGCTGATTGTTGGGACACTGGATAT
Organism: Cyclobacteriaceae bacterium; assembly: GCA_019694905.1. Lineage (GTDB taxonomy): Bacteria > Bacteroidota > Bacteroidia > Cytophagales > Cyclobacteriaceae > ELB16-189. The sequence continues at coordinate 3,834 of JAIBBB010000074.1, read as the reverse complement.
TAATGCGGCCGTGTTCCAGACGTTGATGAATGGCAGAAATCCACTTGCCATGCTGATGTTCATCTCGAGTGGGGTTTTCGGTGACAAGGCGTTTGGTGGTTTTGCGCTGTACCCATTGCTTGGTTTGTTGTTTCATTACATCATCGCCCTGATCTGGACGGTGGTGTTCTTTGTGCTGTATGCGCAATTGTACGAGCGGGTAAAACTTCATCACGTCTGGATTGGCGCGTTGTATGGCCTGATGGTTTGGACCATCATGACCCGTATTGTGCTTCCGTTGTCAAATACACCACCGGTTCCATTCCGGATCAACAGCGCCATGGTGGGCGCGGGCATCATTATAGTGGCCATTGGAATTCCGCTGGGACTGCTTGCGCACAGGTTCTTCTCCCGGCAAAAGAACATGACAACGGAAGGCTGACGAATGGTTGTGGCCCTCCCCTAACGCACCTGATTGGAAAAGGTGTGAGCTACCAGTTTCTTGAAATTGGTGCCAATGGGAAGTGAGATCTTGTCGATGAAAACTTCTTCGGCATTGAATGCGGAGACTTTTGCCTGGTTGATGATGAATGACCGGTGAATGCGGAGAAAGGCCTGCCCAAGCATCTTCTCCATTTCTGTGATACTGAGCTTGGTGATAATCCTTTCACGCGCCGTGTGGATGTAAACATATTCCCGCATGCTTTCGACATAGAGGATGTCGCTGAATTGCACCCTCACCATGGTCTTGTTTACATTGAAAAAGGCAAACGCTGGCGAAGGTGTTTGCTGGATGCTGCTGATCTGAACGACATTCCGGCCGTCGTTGGCTGGGGTAACCCTGTTCACTGCCTTGAGAAAGCGCTCAAAGGAAATGGGCTTCATCAGATAGTCGCGCACATCGAGATCAAAAGCTTCAATGGCGTACTGCGAGTAGGCGGAGGTGATGATGACCTGTGGCGGATGCTTGAGAATTCGAAGGAATTCAATTCCGTTGAGGTATGGAATCTGGATGTCAAGGAACAGCAGGTCTACTTCATGATCTTTGAGAAATTCCAGCGCAGTCAGGCCATCGTCAAAAATGCCAACACATTCCAGTGATTCAACGCGGTGAATGAATGAGTTGAGCACTTCCTGTGCGGGCTTTTCATCTTCGATGAGTATACACCTGATCCGAGTCATGTAAGCACAGGCTCAAGGTGGGGAACTCCCCGGTGAACACTCTCGCCAGCTGACGCCTCAATGTTGAGAGGTATTTCCAGCCGGATACGGTACTTGTTCCTCTCGTGGGTGGTGTGCAGCTCATAGTTTTTCCTGAACAAGAGATCCAACTGTTTCCTGATGTTGTAGATGCCTACACCCTGGTGGCCAAAGTCAATATCCACGCTGTTGCAGTCATTTTCGACCTGTAGCGTCAGTTTGCTGCCGCTGGCCTGGAGTGAAATGTTGATTTCCACTGTTCCCGGCATGGACGCCAGGGAGTGTTTGAAGCTGTTTTCTATGAATGGCAGAAGCAACAGTGGCGAGAGCATCGCAGAGGCATCTGAAAGGTGGTGGTGAAAGCTGACTTTCAACCTGGAGCCGTGTCTTAATTGCTCCAGAGCGATGTAGTCCTGGATCACCTTGATTTCCTTTTCAAGCGTAATGAGCGGTTGCGTGCATTCTTCCAGAATAAAGCGCAATAGGCTGGACAAGTGAAGTACCACGCGCTCCGAGCGACGATCGGACTGCCGCACGGCCTCCGCATATAAGGTGTTGAGCGTATTAAACAGGAAATGCGGATGCATCTGAGCCTTGAGGAAGCTTAGTTCAGCTTCGCGCTTTTCTCGCATCAATTGTTCATTCTCATTTTCAAGACGAGTCTTGTTCTTGATAAGCTTGATGACGATAGCGATCGCGATCACTCCCAGCGAACTGAATATTTCAGCTACTATCCGTCCTGGACTGAGCACCACGTAGGTGGCCAGGTTTTCAGGCCAGAGCAATGGAAACAGCACGAAGTACTTGAGCAGCCGCATCCCTACTCCCAGCACCAATAGCGACAACCCAATATAGATCAGTAATTTGTTCAGGTCGGAAGTAGCAGCATATCGTGGAATCAGATAGTACATAATCACATATGCCGTGACAACAATGAATGGAAATCCGCACAGAAATACATAAATCTCCGGCATCGCCGCACCGCGTGACGCAACCACCACCAGCCAATTGATGATGTCTACGATCCAGAATACAAGATGACGCGAGATCCTCACAGTCTTCTTGTCGCTGTAGATAAACAGATTGAAAATATTCACCAGGGATACGGTATCATTCAAAATAACAACATTTTGGCTCAATTCGCCTGGTGACGGCCACCAATGGTCGTTACTGTGGCACAAAATCGGCTTAGCGCCAGATGAATCGTGTTCTATTGAGCTGGCAGCTAATCGGGTTCAGGATTTCAGAACTTACTCAGCCCTGTCGGATCAGTTAATGAGGCCCGATTGTTTCTGGTTGTAGTTCACCCCGGTACTTCCTGGGTGTCATCCCCTTCTTTCTGCTAAACACCCGGTTGAAATACGTCAGGCTGTCAAAGCCCGAGCGATAGGCAATCTCATTGATGGGCAGATCGGATGCAATCAGTTGCTCACAGACATTCCCGATGCGGATATCATTGACATAATCTGTAAAAGTCTTGCCCGTGGCTCTTCGGAAGAACTTGCAGAAGGCACTGCGGGATAAATGGACCAGCGCCGCAGTTTCGTCCAGTGCTATTTTACCCGTAGCACGCTGCTGCACATGCTGGCAGATGATGTTGATGCGGCGTTCGTTCTCTGTGCCATGCACGGCGTGAAAATACGGCGACGCCAGCGTGTCGGAAGTCATCAGACTTAACTGCTGAAGAATCTGCAACAGCCCGGTTATTTTGTCCACTCCAGTCTGGTCAGGCAGCGCTTCCACACGGCTCGAAAGCATTGATGAATTGAACACGAGCCCTCTGCCGGATTTGGCAAGCATTGCTTCAACCATCTTGAATTCCTGCAACTCAAGAAACTTCTGGATGAACTTCTCACCGAATTGTACTACCACCGCCGAGACGTTACCGCCTGGCCCGGACTCATTGCTCACCCATGTGTGCGGGAGTCCCGGACCCAACAACACCAGGTCCCCGGCCTCATAGTTGTCGTAGTGATCACCCACCAACCGCTTCCCCGCCCCTTTCGTGATCAGCGTCAACTCGTATTCCGGATGGTAGTGCCACCTGAATTCAAACGCTGGCTGTATGACGCGATACGCCATGAATGACTGATCCCCCTTGCGGCTCTCCAGGTCCTCAAATTGCGCCTTCATACCACAATTATACACCGGAATTGGCTTCATTGGCCATTGGTTTGTCAATAGAGTGCTGGTAATTTGAATAAAAGTGCCGTTGAGCATGAGTCGCGTTAGGTATTTTTGGTTCAAATACTTTGCCCATGTCAGTGCCCCCAGGAATACAAAAGCACCTTTCAGATGAGACCTATCCCCTCACCCCGGAAGACATAGCGTTCTATCAGAAGTACAGGTTCATCAAACTCAGGCAGGTCTTTGACGCAGACACCATTGCCTACTATGACCGCGTCATTTCTGATAAAGTTGCTGAGAAGAGCAAGTCAGTCGACCCTCTCGACGCGCGCAACACCTACGGCAAAGCCTTCCTCCAGATCTTCAACCTCTGGCGCGAAGATGAAAGCATCAGGGAGTTTGTCTTCAGCAAACGGATGGCCCGCATCGCAGCCGAACTCATGCAGGTGGATGGCGTACGGCTTTACCATGACCAGGCCTTGTATAAAGAAGGCGGCGGTGGAATCACGCCCTGGCATGCAGACCAAT
>JAIBBB010000073.1 GCA_019694905.1 Cyclobacteriaceae bacterium | reverse complement strand
CCCTACCTGGTCGCCGCCCTCGCCGCCTTCACCGTCCTCGCCCTGGCGTCAATCGTCTACCTCCGCCGCAACAGCAATCGCCGACCCTACGCCGCCGGCATCGCCCTCGTCATCCTGGCCGTCGCCCTCTTCGCAGTGGTCAACCTGCCGGCCTTCGATGAATTCATCATCACCAGCCAGCCCGCCACCTACCTCATGAACAGCCCCGGCGGCAGCGCCGATATCGTCGCCCGCGTCGGCGAAGGCCACCGCCTCGAAGTCACCGGCAGCCACGACGTCTGGCTCAAAGTCAACTGGGCCCAGTCAGAAGCGTGGGTGAAGAGAACCGACGTGCTGGCCGTGGGACTATAACAACCGCTCCCCGGGTGGTCAAACCCCAATTATAATACTCGCAGAACGCGCCCGGTCCGGCCGGCGCGTAGGTCGGACCTTGGGAATTTAGTAGCTTCAATCAAAGTCTGACCATGAAGCCCGTTCTCCTCTACCTGCTTATGTTGTGCAGTACGGCTGCATGGGCCCAGGTAACCAAACTCGACGTCATCCCAAAGCACCCCAATGTCACCGATGCGCAGGGACTGCGGCAGGGGTGGTGGACCATTGAATTCAACGGGGACCAGATGCGGGCGGCCAGCCCTGACGAGATCTACTTCTATCGCATCATCGAGTTCAAAGACGACAAACCCGTGGGCGTCACCCGCGACTATTTCACTTCCGGCGTACTCTATCAGGAATTCACCCTGTTGTCCCTGAAACCCTACGGCAAGCGGGAGTTCAAGGTGGACATTGACTACACCCAACCCTACAAAGTGTATTGGGAAGACGGCAGCGAAAACCTGATCGCCCCCAACCGGATCCAGGCGGAGATGCATATCAAAAATCAGCGCTTCGACCTGGCGCTGCCCTTCACGCAGAAGGCACTCGCTGAAACCGAAAAGAGACTGGGCAAGAAAAACTGGTGCTATGCCTACTTCCTCAAAAATATGGGGGCCATCTATCAGAGCCTGGGCAATCTCACCAAGGCCGAACCGTACTACATCGAGCACATGCAGGTGACGGAGGGCTTGTCGGATTCAAAGGGGGTGCAATATGTGACCTGCGTGGCGCCACTCGCCTACCTCTACTACCTGATGGGTGACCTTCCAGCAGCCCGCGCGCTCTATCAAAAGCAACGGGACCGCGCTGAAGCTATTTATGGCAAGAACAGCGGATACTACTCCAATGCCCTGAACAACCTCGCGCTCATCTTCCAGGAATCGGGTAACTATCGCATGGCACGGGAGTATTACACCCAAAGTCTTGCGATCCGTGAAGCGGAGTTGTCCGGAGAGTTGCTGAATGAAGACCTGGCTTACGCTACCACGCTCCAAAACCTGGGTTCGATCTTGATTGATGAGAACCGTTTTGGGCAGGCCAGGGAGATGCTGCGCCGTGCAGCAATGATCACGGAAAGGGCGGTGGGCAAAGAAAGTGCACCGTATGCATCGCGACTGGGGTTCCTCGGCAGTGCGTATGAGTTAATGGGCAAATACAAGCAGGCGGACTCGCTGTATCTGCTCAGCCTCGCGATTACGGGGCGCGTTCGGGGTATCAGCCACCCGGACTACACATTGCGGATTTTCAATCTCGCCTATTTGCATGGCAAGATGGAGAACCTCGACAAAGCCGAGAGCTACTACCTGCAAGGAATTGAAGGGCTCAACCGTCAGATCGCCGCATTTTTTCCGGCACTGTCCGATTACCAAAAGACTTCCTACTACCAGCAGATGTCCTACAACTTCGAGAACTTCAACACCTTCTGCATGATGCGGGCGAAGAAGAACCCGGACATCCTCGGCCAGCTCTACAACAACCAGCTCGCCAACAAGGCGATGTTGCTGAATGCCGCGTCCAAATGGAAGCACCGCATCCGCAACAGCGGCGACAAAAAGTTATTTGCCCTCTACACCGACTGGGAAGCCAACCAGAACACCCTCGCGCGGTGGTACAAGGAAGGCTCGTCAGCCACTGCGAAAATTGACAGCCTGAAATCACTGATCCAGCTGCAGGAGAAGCAACTGTCGAAACGATCGGAGATGTTCACCACGTTGTCGGAGAAGAAGCCGGTGTCGTGGCTGGATGTGAAGGCCCGGTTGAAACCCGGTGAAGCCGCCATCGAAATGATCCGTGTGGCAAAATATGGCAGCGGCGTAGCAATTGACAGCAGTGAAGCGGTGCCCAAACGCTACATGCGCTATGGCCGCACGGACACCATCCAATACGCCGCGCTGATCGTCACGGCCAATTCGGCGCATCCGGAACTCGTGCTGCTGCCCAATGGCAATGAGCTGGAAGGCAAACAATCGAAGTTTTACTTCAACGCCATCAAAAACCAGCTGGAGGACCGGCAGTCGTATGCGTTGTACTGGAAGCCCATCGCCGACAAGCTGGCTGCGATGAAAGTAAAGTCGAAGGGGCGTTTGAAAATATACTTTGCTGCGGATGGCATCTACAACCTCATCAACCTCAACACGCTGTTCAACCCGGCGTCGAAGAAATATCTCTTTGAGGAGGTGACGGTGGGGCTCGTCACCAACACCAAAGACCTGGTGGCGGAGAAGAAGGAAGAGACTGCCAACAACCTCGCGTACCTCGTGGGCTATCCTGATTTCGGCATCAGTGCCGACGAGCGGTCGAAGCTGGTCACCAAAGACCGCAACTGGGAGCAGTCGTTCTACACCCTGAGGCTGGAGCGCGGGGACAACCTCGTGGATTTGCCGGGCACGAAGACGGAGGTGGAGAACATTGCGTCGCTGATGACGGCGAAGGGCTGGCAGCCGGAGGTGTTGCTCGGCGGCAGTGCGATGGAGGAGTCGCTGAAGGATTGCTACAAGCCGCGGGTGCTGCACATTGCCACGCACGGCTACTTTCAGCCGGATGCGTCGGCCACGCAAAATCCGTTGCTGCGCTCGGGACTGTTGCTGGCGGGCAGCGGACAAACATTGGCGGGAATCAAGAACGACCAGCTCGAAGACGGAATCCTCACGGCGTATGAGGCGATGAACCTCAACCTCGACAACACGGATCTGGTGGTGTTGTCTGCGTGCGAGACCGGCCTCGGCCAGGTGGCGAACGGGGAAGGCGTGTACGGTTTGCAGCGGGCGTTCAAGATTGCCGGCGCGCAGACGATCATCATGAGCTTGTGGAAAGTCAATGACGAGTCCACGCAGGAGCTGATGAGCAGCTTTTATCAATATTGGCTGGAGGGCAGGAGCAAGCGCGAGGCTTTCGACCACGCGCAACTGACGCTGAAGGCAAAATACAACAGCCCCTATTACTGGGGCGCGTTTGTGATGGTGGGGGAGTGAGGGTATTCCGGCAAATTTGAGCACATATAAAAAGCCACTGCGATGACCGTTGCCGTGGGGCAGCCAGCCATCGCAGTTGGGAATACCTTATCCGGTTCTCTAGAACAATTTCTCTCCGGGCGGGGTTGCTTTCGCGAGCCTGATGTACACGGTCGTCTGGCCGCGGTGGTGAGTCTGGTGCTCGAACACTTTCTGCATGGCCGCAAGTTTGGACATGTCGAAGCGACCGAAGAGCTTCACCTGTGCCTGCAGGTCGGCGTCTTTGAGCTTGCGCAGGCTGTTGATCACAAAGTCGTAGCTCTCGAGTGTGAGACGGGTGACATTGGCTTTTGATTTATCGGTGGTGGTTTTCTCGAGGTCTTTCACTGCGGGTACTTCACCCGTTGCTGCGGCGGTGAGGCCATAGTTCGCGTCGCTGAGGTGCAGCATCTGCTCGGCGAAGGCCCGCATCTCTGGTGTGGGCTTCAGCATGTAACCTGCCTCGGGCATGGCGTCGAGGTATTCTTTGGTATAGTCCCGCGCGCGTTCCCAGTCTTTGATGAGGTCCGCGACGGATTGCGCCTGGGCGAGGTAGCCGAGGCTAAGGAATAAGAAGGTCAATACATAGTGACGTGTTTTCATGGGGATTGATTTTGGATTGTGACGGGTCAGCCAAGATAGCCATTTGTCCATTGATAGTTTTGAGCAACCTCCGGAATCCGTCCCACTTCCGCCCAGAGCAGTTGCACAAGCGGACACATGTGATAACGCGATTATCTAACGTTGAACTGAATTTCCACACAAGCAGCCTGGTACGGTTTTTTGAGACGGTAGGAGTCACTGGAAATTGCTCTTGCCACTGGCAACTATTCCTTACCTTCAACCTCAAACCCCAACCTTATGAAAAAGCTGGTGATTTTGCTCGCTGCCGTATGGCTTGTCAATTGCAGCAGCCCGAAGGAAAATACGAGTGACAAGATCAAACTCGTTGAAAACAGCCTGGTGCCGCCCGTGTATTTTGAGGGCGACAGCCTGTGGTCGATCGAAGCAAGGATGAAGCACTACCATGTGCCCGGAATGAGCCTGGCGGTGATTGCCGACAATAAAATCGTATGGAGCAAGGGTTATGGGGTGATGGATGAAGAGACCAAAGAGCCCGTCACCACCACCACACTCTTTCAGGCGGGAAGCATCAGCAAACCCGTCGCGGCGTACACGGCACTGAAGATGGTGGAGGAAGGAAAGATCAGTCTGGATTCCAACGTCAACAATTACCTGAAGTCGTGGAAGCTGCCCGACAATGAATTCACGAAGGACAAGAAGGTCGCGCTAAAGCACCTGCTGAGTCACACCGGCGGATTGACGGTGCACGGCTTTTGGGGCTACAGTCCCGACCTGCCCGTGCCCACGCTGGTGCAAGTACTCAATGGGGAGAAGCCCGCCAACTCGCCGCCGATCTTTGTAGACAAAGTTCCGGATGAAAGTTTCCGCTACTCCGGTGGTGGCTATACCATCATGCAGCAAATGCTGATCGACGTGGAAGGAAAGGATTTTCCGGCGATTGCGAATGAAAAAGTACTGTCGCCCCTGGGGATGGTGCACAGCACATACATGCAGCCGCTCACACCCGAGCTCCTCAAACTCGCCGCTACGGGCTACCTGCCGAACGGCACCATGACGAAGGGCAAGCGCCACACCTATCCGGAAATGGCGGCAGCGGGCTTGTGGACCACGGCCGAAGACCTTGCGCACTTCGCCATCGATATCCAGCTGGCGATGAAGGGTGAGAAGAGCGCCGTGCTGAGCAACGACATGGTGAAGCGAATGCTCACCCCATACTACGACAACTTCATCGGCCTCGGCCTTTTCCTTGAAGATTTGAAAGGTGAAAAATATTTTGGCCACAACGGGTGGGACGAAGGTTTCTGCGCGCTCATGACGGCACATCAATCCAGCGGCAATGGTGTGGTGGTGATGATCAATGCCAACCAACCGGAATTTATGTCGGAGGTGATGCGCGCCGTGGCGCTGACCTACGGTTGGAAGAATCGTGTGCCGCAGTACAAGAAACTCCCGATGGACACGTCCCGGTTTGCGTCAATCCGCGGGCGCTACAAGAATGGCAATGACGGACTGTTTACCATCTATACCCAGGGGGACCGTCTTTTTCAAAAGTACATCCGCAGAGGCCACAACGAATTGTTTCAGGTGAGCGACAGCACCTATGCCTGCAGAGATACGGAAACCATTTTTCAGTTCAAGCAGAATCCCGCAGATGGCAAATTGCATGCGTTGCTCATGGAGCCGGGAGGTGAATCAAAGTTTGAACATCCGCAGCTGACCAACGAAGAGCACATCCCCTACGAGTATGTGTTGGATGGCAACATGGAACAGGCGGTCAAGGCGTATCAGGCGCTGAGGAAGGAGTTTCCGAAAGATGGCAGCATCAGTGAGGAAAATATGAACCAGTGGGGCTACACTGCAATGGAGATGGGCAATGTCAAACTGGCCAAAAACGTGTTCAAAGTCAATGTGCTGCTCTTCCCCAAAAGCTGGAATGCCTATGACAGCTATGCGGAGGCGTGCATGAAAGACGGCTACAAGGAGCAGGCCGTGGCCAACTACAGGAAGTCACTGCAGTTGAATCCCGCCAACAAAGGCGCGAAAGAGAAGCTGGCGGAGTTGCTGAAGTAATTTCAGGCAAGTTCCCGCTTGCTATTTCTTTTTGAGTTTGTTCAACTTCTCCCGCGTGGCAGACACTTCGGCGATGGCCAGGGCCTCGTTGAACTGGTCGATGGCGCTGGCCGTGTCCTTCTGATTCAGGAAGTAGTCGCCCATGGAGTCGTGGGCGTTGCTGCTTTTTGGATAGTTGTTCAGATTGAGGTCGAACATCGCTAAAGCTTTTTCGGCCATGTTGTTGGACATGAATCCGTATCCGAGTCCATTCACCATTTCTTCCGGGGGCAGCGTCTCATAGCCGAAATGGGTGGAGACATCTTTGTAGTGTGCGTTCAGCAAGTCGACAAGGTCACTTGCAGACTTGTTGGCCTTGGGGTCAAAATACACATCGAGGCCTTTCAGCGCGTACCAGGAGAACATGGCGCGCAACGCGTCGTATTCGGCAATGAGCGGCACGCTGCCGTGGTCATCGTCGGGATAATACTCCGAGGCGAAGGTGAGGCCGCTGCCGGCCTGCGCTTTGGTCCGCTCGCAAAACTCCAGGATGGAGCGGATGTGTTCCGTGGTTTCGGTGGTGTCTTTGGCCAGGTCAGAAAGTTGCATGCCGTCGCGCATGGTGTTGGCCACTGCGACGTAGAGGAACTTGTTGCTGAGTTTTTTCTCTTTGAAGATGGCCTCGGACTCATTGGAAAGCTTGCGGGCGTCCCACCACATGCTCGGGTCGATGGCGAGGTAGTTGGCAAAAATGTCGGGGTGGTGCACGATCGTGTTGACAGACATGAGTCCGCCGAGTGAATGACCGATCATGGTGCGGTACGGCGTGGTGGGGTAGTGGCTGTCGATGTAGGGGATGAGTTCATCGGCAATGAACCGGGTGAAGTTCTCGCCGCCGCCGGAAGTTTTCGAGAAAGTGGTGTCCCCGAAAACTTTCTTCACGTGGGTGGGGGTGAGGTCGCGGGTGCGGTCGGTATTGGGTATGCCCACGACGATCATTTCGGGGCAGCGGGTATTGCTGCTCAGTTGGTGGATCAATCCAACGACCGAATAGAAATGGCCATCGCCATCGAGGAGGTAGACCACTGGATACTTGGTGCCCGGTGATTTTTTGAAGCTCTCAGGCACATGCACCCAGACTTTACGCTGTTCATTCAGCGTTTTTGAGAAGAGGCTGTCCACCGTGCCAATGTTGATGGCAGTGGGTTTCTCCGCTTGTTTGCAGGATACAGCCAGCAGGCAGACCATGAGTGCAAGGAGCAGGTGTTTCATCGTGAGAGTGATTTGTATGAAGGTAGTGAAATTCCGATTGGGTATGTAAGGCGCGAGTGGTTGGCGGCGGCCCATCTTTCTGTTATATCGGTTTAATCACAGCTGTCATTTTTCCTTATCTTCACTAACGGGCCTAAACCTGACTACCGATGTCATCTTCCGACAAGCATCTCCTTGAGTTCATTGCGCGTGTAGTGTATAACATTGAGGACCTGCCGGGCCGGCTCAAGGTGTTCTTCAACCGGTTCATGACGTTCCATTTCAGCGAGCAGCTGTCGGTCAACCAGATTCAGGACATTGAGAACCGCAACGCCTCGAAGGGCTTTTTCAGCGAGGCAGAGTTGGCTCAGTCCGCCGCACAACTGTCGGCTGAACAGCGGGTGTGGGCGGCCGCTGTGATGCTTGTGCTGCAGACTGAGGCCGGGCGCATGGACGACCGGAAGGTGTTGCGCAACATCGGTCAAGCATCGGGCCGGTTACTCGATGTGCTGGCAATTGGATCGCAAAGTGTGGAGCTGCAGGCTGCGCGTAAGTCCATCGAGGCCGAGGTGCATCAATTCAATAACCGGCCTGTCGTGCAGGTGCGCACGGCGTTGTGGCCACTTGGCGTAGATTACGCCCTCCGCTGGGCGTGGGTGTTCGTGTTCAGCTACCTCGGCTACGACAAGCAATTCCTGGTCATCTTCAACACGTTTCTTTTTCCGTTGCTCACATTCGGCATCGTGTATCTCGCCGGCAGGTCGTACCGCAGGGCGAATCGGAAGTTACTGGAGGAATTTGGCGGCGAGCACCGGTTTCTGGTGCGCTACAAGGTGAGCACGGTGCAGTATACCTGGCTCGCATTCTTCTTTGGTTCAGGTGTGTATGTTAGCTATCTCCTCCCGGACCAGTCGCACGTGTTTGCCGTTGTGGGACTGCTCGTCTATTACATGGTCTATCTGCGCTATTTGCGGATCGGCAAACTCAGCGAGAATGAGCTGGTGAAACAACTCGAAAAGGACAACCTCAGAACCGAGAACCTGAGTGTGGACGAGAACGACGAAGTGATTGTGTCGCTGGAGACGAAACTCAACTCCGCAGCCAGCCGCCTGGAGGCTTATGTGCTTGAAAGTGCCCTGTTTGGTGCCTTGTCGTTCAGCGGCTTCCTGCAGATCATCGCCACAGAGCTGATTTCCTTCAAGGACCTGGAGGCATTCGCCGCCTATATTTATTCGGCGTCGCAGTCGTTCATCGACCTGAACGGGGCAGGGGTTGAGGCGGGGCTCGCGGGACTGAGTACAAAGCAGAGTCTTTTTTGTCTCGTGTCGGTGGAGAGCCTGATCTGCTCCATCTTCTTCCTGGCGGTGATTGCGTCGCGGCTGCGGTTCAGCAACATCACCGACAGGGTACGCACTGCGATCAACATGGCGCGGGCGTACAACGAGAAGGAAGAGAGCCTGCATGAGGAGCAGGAGATTTCCGGAAGGAAGATCAGCAGGCTGGAGGAGCTCACGCGGAAGGTCAACGCCCAGCTGCAGGAAGCCAACGTGATCCTCAAGGAGATTGCGCCGGTGATGACGTACATGGAGTACTTCCGCAATGCGGGTATTCTGACCTTCGTGGTGATTCTGATCAGCAGCAGTCTGTTCATCACGGGCACGCTGGGGTGGATGTTCATCGCGCTGGTGGTGGCCACGTTTGTGTATTTCAACCGCGCGAGACTCAACGACATTTCGAAGTCGCTCGTGCTGAATTTCCGGTTGAGATTTATCCAGTGGGGAACGTATCTGTTGCTGCTTTCAATTTTCCCTTACTTCCTGGCGTACATCCTGAAGATTGGGTTTCACATGAGGGTGGAACTGCTGTTTCCGGTGAGCGCATTCCTGACATCGAGCTACATTTCACTTTGGCTGGTGATTGCTTCTCATGTGGATGAACGGTTTGGAGAGATTGAAATGGACAAGCAAATATTGAAACGCTGGAATGTGATCAGGAATCTGGTGGCCATCAATATTTTACTTTTTGGAGTAGCATGGCTGATGAAATTGTTGCAGTTGATGGGGGCCAACGAAGCTTTGATGGTGAGTTTGCTGAGCTTGTCGGCATTGATGTACTTCGTGGGCTACATGCTGGCAAAGGTAAAGTGGGTGGGCGTTGTGGCGGGCGGGGCACTGGCCATTGGCGGTGTGGGGGCGCTTTTCAAATTCCTGCACCTCAACGGAGCTAATGAAATGGCGCTCGTCGCAACAGTATCACTGATTGTACTGTGCGTCCTCATGCTGATCTTCAGGAATCTTTTCCACAAACTGTATGTGCGTTTCTGCTTTGGGACGTTGGTTGTAGGCTTGTGGTTTGGCCCCTTTACTTTTAGCGTGCGTCACTGGCTCACATTGGCGTACGAAAATGAGACGCTCAACTATGCGGAGATCCGCCATGTGCATGAGGTGACGAGCGCAAACGAGGTGGTATATGACCTGGCATTGATTCAGCCATTGGATACTGTCGCCATCGCACTCGCCATAAGCCAAGCGGAAGGCTACATGCAGGAGTATGGTACCCGGTTCGGTTTCAATGCGATCTACGATGGCATGGTGCGGATGCGCTACGGATTTGGAAGTGATGTATTGCAGTCTGACTTGAAGTCCGATCGTGTGCGGCTGGAGTGGGCGCTGAAGCTGGCGCAGCAGAACATGCGGATCTGGCGGATGTTTGATTTTCGTACAGAGTGGGTGGGCATCACTGAGGCTTTGCAAATAGAGTCGGACTTGTTGTTGGCGCTGGGACGGAAAGAGGAAGCCAGGCGCTCTCTGCAACTCCTGTTGGCTAACTCGTTGCCAAAGGAAACCGATGTGGCGTTGAGAAAGCGTTTGAAGAGTTTGCTGTAAGGTTGTTGGTCAGGAGGAGGCCCGGTTGTATTTGGATTTGTAAGCTACTGGCGACAAACCTGTAATGCGGTGGAAGACACTGCGAAAGGCTTTGGTGTCGGTATAGCCTACGTCATACATGATTTCGCGCACTGATTTTTTGGATCCTTCCAATTCCTTCTTGGCGGCTTCCACTTTCACGCGTTGCAAATAGTCGAGTGGAGTCAGGCCCGTTGCTTTGATGAAGCGCCTGTCGAAGGTCCGGCGCCCGGTGGCAAATTCCGAGGACAGGGCTTCAATGGAAATTCCCTCAGCAAAGTTTTTCTCCAGGTACGTTTGTGCTTTCAGGATCATGTCATCCTGGTGTTTCTTGTAGCCGCTGAAGATGGCGAAGCCTGCTTGCAGGCCGCGGTCCAGGTCGACCTGAAAATATTTGGCGCAGTGAATGGCGGTTTTCCTGTCGTAGAATTTCTCCACCAGGTACATCAGCAGTTGAAGGAAGGAATAGGCCCCGCCATTGGTATAAATTCCATCCTCGTCGGTGATCAGCTGATCGGTCTGCAACAAAACCTCGGGAAACAATTCTTTGAATTCCGACGCGAGCGCCCAATGGGTCGAACAGACTTTTCCCTCGAGTAAGCCGGTGGCCGCGAGGGTGAAGCCGCCGGCGCACATGCTGCCTACCTCCGCGCCGCGGTGGTGTTGGGCGCGGATCCAGTCAATTAGTCGCCGGTTGTTCTTCGCGGCTAAAGCATAGTTGCGGATTCCGGAAGCTGGAATGAGGATGAGGTCGGTGCGCCGGACATCGTCCACGGCGACGTGTTTCTTCAGCGTGACCAGGCTGTCCTTCAGCGGCCGGTGCCGGGTAGCAGCGACAAGGTCAATGGTGAATACAGGCTGCCGGCCCCGGCGCTCAGTGAACCGGTTTGCTTCGGCGAAGACCTGGTGGCTGCCAATGATGCAGGCCAGCGTACTCATGGTGGTCTGCTCGTCGGGAACGAGGATGCTGAGATGTTTCATATCGGAGGAAGGACAAAAGGTAGTGGATCGAATTGTCCAAATCAACCCCTTAGGATGTCTAAATGGCACTGGGTCATAAAGGGAGATATCCGATAGGTTTGCATGATGAAGCACTACACCTACAGTTTTAACACGCATCAGCCAATGGCTGATGTCTTTGCGCATCTGCTCGATGTCCGGCGCTGGTGGTCGGGTCTCTATGAGGAAAAGATCACAGGAAGCAGTCAGCAACTCAATGATGAGTTTTCCTTTGCCGCTGGAGCTGGCATTCATGAGAGCCGGCAGCGACTGATTGAGCTGGTGCCGGATGTAAGAATCGTATGGCTGGTGACGATGAGTAAACTGACTTTCCTCAGCGACCCGACAGAGTGGGAGGGGACCAGGATCAGATTTGACCTCTCGGCATCGGGTGGTGGGACACACGTGACTTTTGTGCACGAGGGTCTTGTGCCCCAGCTGCCATGCTACGACCAATGTTCCAACGCATGGGAACAGTATCTGCGGAAATTGGAAGACTCTCTAAACAACAAATAGCGCAATGAAGACCACAGACTATACCACCTCCATTATTGTGGCCAAAGATGCCACACACGCTTTAGCCTGTATCCAGAATTTTCGCGGCTGGTGGTCGGAAGAAATTGCCGGCGACACGGATGTCCCCGGCAGCACCTTCTTCTATCACTATAAGGATGTTCATCTCTGCAGGATCCGATTGGAGGAACTGGTCGCCAACCAGCGCGTGGTGTACCGCGTGCTGGAAAACGAATTCAGTTTCACGCGTGATAAGACCGAGTGGGTAAACTCCAGGCTGATTTTTGAATTGGTGCCGACGGCGGACGGAACCCGGATTACCTTCACCCACGAGGGCCTGACGCCCCAGGACGAATGTTACAATGTGTGCAACGAGGCCTGGACGAGTTACATCCACGGCAGCCTCAAGGCCCTCATTGAAACCGGTCAAGGGAGGCCCAATGCGAAGGAAGGCGGGTTGAATGCCGAGTTGGTGAAGAAGTGGGGGTTGCCGGAGAAGTAATAACCAGTTCGCGTTCGGTCCCACTTCCGCCCAGTACTGTACCACCAGCGGACACCCAGGTAGCCCCATAAGCTGACTACGCGCTGCAATCCGTGCAGTCCCGGTTTTGGCACGATTATTCCTACATTTAGAAAAAAGTATGAAGAAGTATCAGCTGGGCGAGTTTGAAGAGATCGTGCTGCTCACGGTGGCCATCCTCCATAAAGAAGCGTATGGCGTGTCCATCAAGCGCGAAATCGAAGCGCGTCTCAACCGCGGCGTCAGCATGGGCGCACTCCACACGGCCCTCGTCCGTCTTGAGGACAAGGGCTACATCAAGTCGTACGACGGCGAGACCACCGACGACCGCATGGGTCGCCCCAAGAAGTATGTCCAAATCACCGCCCTTGGCAAGCGCGCTCTCGAACACGCCCGTGACACGCGGCAGGAACTCTGGAATGCTATCCCCAAGGTGGTGCTCAAACTCGCCACGACCATCTGAAGCGAAACCCATTGAAGGACGCTCCTGCATATCCCCCGCGCCTCGCACTCCGCTTCTTCCGGTGGTACTGCCACCCAAGGCTGGCCGACCATATCGAAGGCGATTTGCTTGAGGTCTACACAGAGCGTGTGCGGAAGGGCAAGCTCAGGGCGGACATGCTGTTCATCGTCGACGTGCTGCTGCTATTTCGCAGAGGCATCATCAGACCGGCAGAGGGTTATCAACAAGCAAACGCGTACTCCATGTATAAGAGCTATTGGAAAATCGGGTGGAGGAATCTGTGGAACAACAAGACCTATTCACTCATCAACATCGGGGGCCTGGGTGTAGGCCTCACGGTCGCCATGCTTATCGGCTTATGGGTGGTGGACGAACTCCACTACAACAGGTCATTCGACAACTACGAACGCATCGCCACGGTCTACCACAACCTCACCTTCGATGGAAGGATTTTCTCGATCAACACGGCCCCATACCCATTGGGCGCCGAACTGAAGAACAACTTCGCCGAGCTGGAAAGTGTGGTGGAAGCCACAGAACCTACCGACCATGTGGTGGGCATCAGTGGCAAGAGGCTGTCCGGCAAAACCATGTTTGTGGATCCTGAATTTGCCAGTGTCTTCTCACTCCATATCCTGGAGGGCAGTACCAACGGCCTGGGTTCACTCCGCTCAGTAATGCTGAGCAAGTCGCTTGCAAAAAGCCTGCTGGGAGAAAACGCGGTGGGCACCACCGTCAAGCTGGACAACCGCGACGAGTTATTGGTGACCGCCGTATTTGAAGACTTGCCCACCAATTCGGCTCTCGGCGAGGTGCGGATGCTGGTGCCCATGGACTACTTCTTTACCCTGCCGGAACACCGTGAACAGAAGACGCTGTGGGGTGGTTTTGACTTTCAGTGTTTTGTGATGTTGAAGCGCGGTCAATCGTTCGGGCCACTGGAGTCAAAGATCGGCCGGTTTCTCGCGGACCGCAGCACCGAACAGGCGAAGACGCTGAAGCCGGAGGGCATTTTGTTCCCCATGAGCCGATGGCATCTCTACGCCGATTTCAAAGACGGCAAGAACATAGGCGGTAAGATCAAATATGTGTGGATGTTCGGCACGGTGGGCATCTTCGTCCTGCTGCTGGCCTGCATCAACTTTATGAACCTGAGCACGGCCCGCAGTGAGCGGCGATCGAAGGAGGTGGGCGTGCGCAAGGTGATGGGCTCTATGCGTTCGCAGTTGGTCCAGCAGTTCCTCAGCGAATCGTTCCTGGTTGTCACGGCGGGATTCATGTTGGCGGTCGTTGTCGTTTCGATGTCATTGCCGCTTTTCAACGCGATGACGGATAAGCAGATCAGCATTCCGTGGAACAACGGCTATTTTCTGTTGACGGCTGCCAGCTTCATTGTCATCACCAGTCTGCTGGCGGGAAGTTACCCTGCCGTGTACTTGTCCGCGTTCAGTCCTGTCAGGGTCCTGAAGGGTGCCCTCACACCGAGTCGCCAGGCGTCCCTGCCGCGTCAGGTGCTCGTTGTTTTTCAGTTTACCGTATCGATTGCGCTCATCATCACCACCATCATCGTCTTTCAGCAGTTGCAGTACGCCAAGAACAGGCCGGCGGGGTTTGATCGCGAGGCCATCATCTATGTAGAGATGAAGTCGAAGGAATTGCGTGCTGCCAACTACAACCTGCTGCGCAACGACCTGGTCGCCACCCGTGTGGTGACGAACATGGGCACTTCCAATTTTCCCATCACCGGTGGCATGGGTGCAGAGGCCGCCATTACCTGGGAGGGAAAGGATCCATCGGTGCAGCCCATCATTGCCATGAACAGTTGCAGCTTCGACTATCCGCAGACGAGTGGTTTTGAGTTTCTGCAGGGCCGGGATTTCTCGCCTGAGTTTCGCACCGATTCCGCCGCCATGATCGTCAACGAGGAGGCCGCGAAACTTTTTGCCGGCAATGACCACCGGGTGCTGGGCAAGAAGGTGACCTGGGATGGCAAGGAACATGAAATCATTGGAGTGATCAAAGACCAGATCCGGTGGTCGCCGTTCTC
>JAIBBB010000302.1 GCA_019694905.1 Cyclobacteriaceae bacterium | reverse complement strand
CACCGTCGTCCTGTTCTTCATCGCCTACGTCATCCTCATCCCCGCGACGGTCATAGAGATACTCGTGCTCTATAGGGGCTATGAGTATGTTTCAAGACTCGAGTCGGTTCAGTCAGAAGCGTAAACACAACCACAATGAAAATGCGATTGCGCTATGCTGGTAGCGCCCTGTTGCTGATGCTCCTCTGGGCAGCCTTTGTTTTTGTGGGCACGCTGGAGGGTTGGTTTCATCGACCCATCGCCAAAACCAACACCGCCGGTGCTTTCCTGGAAGCAGTGGACGCGGAACTCGACAAGAATTTCGCCGGAAACTTTGCGATGGCAACGATCCGCAGCGGAGTGGTGGAACACGAGCAATTCCATTCGGCGGGAAGGCCGGTGGACAGGCACACCGTCTTTCAGGTGGCTTCCTTGAGCAAGTGGATTTCGGCGGTTGGCGTCATGAAGCTGGTGGAAGATGGCAAACTGGACCTGGATGTGCCGGTAGAAAAATATTTGACGCGATGGCATTTACCCCCGAGCGAATTCGACAACGACGAAGTGACTGTCCGCAGGTTGCTGAGTCACACCGCGGGCCTGACCGACGGTCTTGGTTATTCCGGATTTCAAAATGCCGCAGCCGTGCAATCGCTCGAGCAGTCCCTGACGAAGGCAGCGGATGCGGATGCAGGGATCAGCGGTGAAGTCCGTGTAGGCATCAAACCCGGCAGCGAATTCAGGTACTCGGGTGGCGGCTACACATTGCTGCAGTTGGTGGTGGAAGAGGTGAGTGGTGAATCCTTCGCGGATTATATGAAGGCGCATATTTTCAAACCTTTAGGGATGATGCACTCGTCCTACACCTGGTCGGATTCGTCCGGCTATCAGTTGGCAGAATTCTACAATGCGGACGGCACCACTGCGGGTCACTATCGCTACACCGCGCTGGCAGCCGCGTCACTCTACACCACTCTGGCCGATCTGGAAATATTCTTCCAGTCCCATCTGACCAGCGAAGGAACGCCTGGCAGACACGTGCTCAGTGCGGAGACACTCCGGCGGATGCGCGAGCCGCATGGGCGATCGATGGGTGTGGAGATCTGGGGATTGGGTACGGTGTTGTTTGCGACAACAGCGAACGACGACTTCATCATCGGCCACGACGGAAGGAGTACGCCGCCGATCAACACGGCAGTTCGGCTCAATCCGGAGACAGGCGACGGCATCATCGTGTTGGAGACCGGGCATCCGACCCTGGCGACCCGGCTCGCCAGCGAATGGGTGTTCTGGAGGACATCCAAAGTTGACACCTTCCTTTTTCCGATGTTGGTCGGTGGATTGGTGTGGAGCATTGGAGCTGGGTGGGTGGCGATCCTTTTTGGAACGGTTGCTGTGTATATGGTGAGAAGACCACGAACGAAGTGATGCCTGGTAGCGAGCAAGAACTGGCGCGGTTCTTTTGCGCTGACTGAGTATTCAGTAACTTGGTTTGGCGACTCACGATACTCACCCGGTTGACCACGGAGTTTTCTGAACATGACGGAATACCGATCCATTGACCCAGCAGCAGAAAAGCTCTTTGAAGTGACCCTTCAAAGATTCGCCGGTCAACTGGAAATGAAAAAACTGGATACCGGAACAGGGCTGAGGTTATTGGCGAAGTTTGACGACCTTAAGAAGTACAAGGGCTTGTATCTGCACAAGGTGACGGAGTTGAAAGGCAAGTCCGGCTCAGTGGTCCTGATGTTGCTTGAAAAACTTCAGACAATTGTTGTGCAGCGAAGAAATGGAAGACATGAGCAGGAGGTGGAGGAAATGGAGCCGGTGCTGGTTTTTAGCCTTCCGCACGACATGGGAAGAGCCTTCATTCGGAGGGAGAGCATGGCCGACAAGCTCACCGACCTGATCACGCAGATCGACATTGATTTTGAACAATATCCGCAGTTCAGCAGGAACTACCATGTAGTGGGAGAGCAGCCTGAGCTGGTGAGGAAATTCATGCCCACGCGACTGATGGAAGCGCTGGAAAGGGCTGAAGACATCACGGTTGAGATCAACGGCAACTGGGCACTTCTGCGAACGGAGAAGAATTTGAGCGAAGAGGTTTTGTTGCTACTGATTGAATCAAGTTACAAGATGACCAAGTGAGTATGATCTCAAGAGTAGAAGTGGAGTATCGGTAACCAGAGTCAGCGCAACGGACAAGTGGCTGGACGAGCGGAATGTTCAAGCCTTTGCTTGATCATCAGAAGGATTTCATTGGTCCGGAAATGCCAAATTTCTATATTAGGAATCGTTGCTAATTGTCAGATGAAGTTTGATCGGTATTCTTACGGTATCCTCACCGCTTATAAGTGGCCTTTTGTAAGGCATGTGAAGACGCTGCCTAATGTACTTATGGCTTTTGGTCTGTTGCTTGTTTGTTCGTGTGGAGACAAGCCAGGATCTGCAGATCACCATACAGAGGGAATCGAGAATGCTCAAACAGTAGTGATTGATGAAGACAAGATCGTTTTTGAGGATCCATTTGCGGCTCAACCTCTCAACTCGGAAAATTGGGCGACTTCGTTTGCCGATTTTAGTGTGGAAAGGTCCCCGATTGAGAACACGTTCAGGCAGGAACTAGTTGACACTATCCTGACTTTATCCAGGAAATCGGATACACTGTACCTCTACAAAGGGAGTGCCCTGCAGTTTTTTTATGCAATGAGGATCAACTCAGACAGAATACGGCTGGACAAAAATATACGTCTTGGGATGCCAAAGTCTGAATTTTTCCATGCTTTCAATCAATTGGACACCATAAGAACTCAAAGAGACACGGTTATTGTATGGATGACAGAATCAAGCATTAAATTCTTGTTTGTGGCTGACACACTATCGAGGATCACATGGGATTCAGGGGGCTATGAATAGCCTGACACTCCTAATAAGAAGTACTAACATTCAGCAAACATGGACAAAAACGGAAATCTTTCAGCATCCCTGCAAAGTGAAAGCAAGATGACAAGAAGACGGGCAGTCGGACTCGTGGGAATAAGCCTGCTTGCTACCCAGTTCCAATTTTCCTGTTCCGCCAGGCCCGAACCGTTGACCAGTGAGGAAAAGGCCAATCTGCACTACCGCACATTGGCAGAAGTAGCAGAATGGATCAGGACGCAACGGATCACTTCAGAAGAGCTTACCCGGTTGATGCTGGAAAGGATCCGCCTGATTGATGGTAAACTGAACAGCTACATCACCTTGATGGAAGAATCGGCCCTCACGCAGGCGAAGTTGATGGACAAAGAACTCAGCGAAGGCAAGTACCGCGGTCCGCTGCACGGGGTTCCCATCGGCATCAAGGACCTGGTATGTACGATCGACGCACCGACGACGATGGGTCATTCATTCCGGGCGAATTTTATGGCCTCCCGCGATGCTACCATTGTGAAGAAGCTGAAGGACAGCGGCGCAGTGATTTTGGGAAAACTCAGCCTGACCGAAGGCGCGATGTGCGGCTACAGTCCGACCTACAGGATTCCGAAAAATCCGTGGGGTGAAGATTTGTGGACGGGCGTTTCTTCCAGTGGCTCGGGGGTGGCGACGGCGGCAGGATTGTGTTTTGCGTCAATCGGTTCGGATACCGGCGGATCCATTCGTTTTCCGTCTTCCGCCAATGGCGTGGTGGGGCTGAAGACTACCTATGGCCTCGTGAGCAAGTTCGGCGTGCTGCCGCTGGCGAAGACTTTTGATTCCATTGGTCCGATGACGCGGTCGGTGGAAGATGCGGCGATCATGCTGGAGGCCATTGCGGCTTATGATGCGAATGATCCCACGGCCATTGAAGCGAAGCCCATGTCCATCCTGCCTACCCTCAAGGCAGGCGCCAAAGGGATGCGCGTGGGAGTTGATTGGGACTATATCAGGAAAGACAGTGATCCAAAGTTGGTGGCTGCCCTGGAAGGAGTGGCGAAGCAATTGGAAAGCATAGGGGCCACCGTGGTAGACTTCAGGATGCCCGAGGTGCCGGATGTGTGGGGAGTGATTACCAGCCGCCAGGCGGCGGATGCGCACAAAGAGACATTCCCCTCGCGCAAGGATGAGTATGGGAATTTCTTCGCGGATTTTCTGTCGGCCGGTGTGGCAGTGACCGATGAGCAATATCAGAAGGCGCTTCAGATCAAGGAAGAATTTCAGAGCAAGTTCCGTGAAGCGATTGCTGCCGTAGACGCAGTGATCGCCCCTGCCGGAGGCATGGCAAAGGGGATGACAGAGCTGGGTTGGCGAGGGCATGTGGCCGAAAGCAACCTGGCGAAATTTGGCAACGAGCTCGACCTGCAATATGCTGGGGGCTCCAGTCTTTCGGGCACCCCTTCGCT
Organism: Cyclobacteriaceae bacterium; assembly: GCA_019694905.1. Lineage (GTDB taxonomy): Bacteria > Bacteroidota > Bacteroidia > Cytophagales > Cyclobacteriaceae > ELB16-189. The sequence goes on along the minus strand of JAIBBB010000302.1, from coordinate 145 downwards.
CACGCTGCCCTGTGGAGTGGCAGAGGACGGCTTTCCCCCGCCAGGCTTTCAATTGATGGGCAGTGCTTTTTCGGAAGCGAAGTTGTGTCAGATCGGCTACGCCTATGAGCAAAGCACGGATTGGCATTTGCAGCATCCTGCGGTG
>JAIBBB010000301.1 GCA_019694905.1 Cyclobacteriaceae bacterium | reverse complement strand
CCTACTCAGTCAGAAAAATGCTTAAAGATATGAACTTCGTCAAAAGACTTGCAAGTTGTGAGATTATGGGAGGAGCAAACAATATTTGTTCTGATAAGACTGGAACTCTCACAATGAATAAGATGCATGTGACTAACATCTGGCATGGACAAGACTCTGATCTTCCTCAAGCATAAGAAAAGAACATTAATTTGAAAGAAAGACAAAAGAGAATGAAAGCAAGGATGCTCAAATAGATGAAGAAAAGTACCAAGAAAAAGAAGCAAGAGGAGTCTGACTCTGAATCTGAGGATGAGCCTTTACCTCCATTCAATATTGGAGACTATTTCAAGTCTCAATTCCATGCAGAGCTCATGATTCAAGGAATCGCTTGTAATGTTACTGGCGACATTAAGAATACAAACGCTACTGATAAAGCTATTTTAGAGCTTTTACCTAGAATTGGTCAGGACTATAAAAAGTTAAGAGAGGATCATCTCGAGGAGAACTTTACAAGATTCCAATTCACTTCAAAATGAAAGAGAATGTCAACTGTTGTTTCAAATGTTAAGAATGCTGAGTATGGTTATCCCAAAAGAGTCCATGTCAAGGGAGCGTCTGAAATGGTTTTGGCTACTTGCTCTCACTTTATTGACAAAGAAGGAAACTGACAACCTCTGACAAAGGATTCTGAAGCATAGATTTTAGAAATCATTACTAAATATGCTTCAAACGCTCTCAGAACAATTTGCCTTGCATATAAAGATCTTTGAGAAGGAGAGGCAGGTCATGAGCATGAATGTGTGTGTACCCGCCTGAAGCCAGGAGTTTTGCGGCCTGTTGAAAAAAAACAGGGTGTACAAACGAAATGGACATGATAACATCCCAGAAGGCAAGTGCCACGGGACTAGTTCCTGTTTTGATCCTGTGGATGGTGACGCCGTTTTGCACTTCTGTTCGGGATTCGCCATTTCGCTGCAGGCACATGATATGCACGTCGGCACCCTTCCGGACCAGCGCATCAGCTTCCTTCTGCACCCGGATGTCAGGTGGGTAGGGGCTGTTCAACAGCATGAGTGTCCTGACGGTCGCCACGGCGCCAAGATAAAGCCTTTCTGACAGGTTAAACAAGATGGTCATCACTTCAATCTAGTTCCAAATATGTATTTTGCATTACCCTCAATATGTTACGGCCGCTCTTTAAGCTCACGTGGCTTGCACTCATGATTCCTGCCATACAGGTTGGCGCTCAAACGCTCGACTATCGCAACTATACCGAGCAATCCGGTTTGCCAAGCCAGGAAGTTTACGACATCTATCAGGACAAGAAGGGTTTTCTCTGGTTTGCCACGGATAACGGAATTGCCAGATTTGATGGCGGGAATTTCAAGCACTACGGCACGGAGGAGGGGTTGACAGATCCTGTTGTGTTTTCATTTTCTCCCGATGCGGCCGGCCGGGTTTGGTACAGGACTTTTTCAGGGTCGGTTGGATATTTTTCGGGTGATTCGCTTCATACTTACCCCTTCAATGATACGTTGCGGAGTATCATTGCAAAATCGGTCTATTACAGCATACGGGCCGACTCTGCCGGCAATCTTTTCGTATCTGTTCTGCGAAAGGGGCTATTTCGCATTGATGTGGCCGGTCGTGTGACTGAGCTTTCTGAAACCCTGGAGGGATTGTTTCTGAAGCGCATTCCGAATGAGGGTGAAATGATCGGATACAAGGAAATAGGTGGTCGAATAAGCAAGTTCCTGTGGCAGGATTCCACTTTTGATATACCTGATCCACCAGGTGCGAATGGTCCGGTCCTGCAATGCCGATGGCACGGAAAGGTTTATTTCTCCAATTACAGGAACCTGTATTCATTCGATGGCAGCAAAGTCAGGCGGATACCATTTGACAATGGGACCATCATCAGCATGCAAGTAGACAGGAGCAACCATCTTTGGATAGGGTGCCTGAGCAAGGGAGTGGTCAGATTTGAAGATGAAGATTGGGCAAGGTCGTATGCTCCGGCGGAGCTCAGCGGACTTTCTGTTACAAGGGTGTTGCAGGATTTGGAGGGAGGATACTGGTTCGCGACACTTGACAGAGGAGTGCTGTATGTTCCGAACCTGGGGATTGAGAAATACCCGTTGGACCACCCCACCAAAGTAGTAGATGTATCATCATCCAGTAACCTGGCAATCATCTGTCACCAGGATGGGTTCGTTTCATGCTGGGACACAAACAAAAGAATGATCCTATGGGAGAAATACCTGGGTGAGCCGGTTGTTTCAAGTTTTATTGATGAACCGCTCGGGCAAATCTGGTTTTCAATGAGCAGCAAGCTGATGATTCTGTCAACAGATGGTAAGCTCATCCGGGAGCATCTGTACGTGGCAGGAGGTGTGAACTTCAATGGAATAAAGAAGATAATCCGGCATGGATCTGTCATCCTGGGTGTGAACATCCGTGGCGTCATGGCATTCGACCGGCATGGAAACTTCATAAGAGATAGAAAGACCGATTTTTGGTGCAGGAATTTCGAGTTCCTTGGTGACCAGATATTGATGGCCGGACTGACAGGTCTTCATCGGTCAGACACACTGCTTCGATCGAATGTGCCTATTGACACATTTAAGAACGTTCGGGTAACCGACATGGCATTGATGAAGGACGGCAGGGTTCTTGTCGGGACGCTGGGTGCCGGACTGTATTTGCTTGATCAAGGCGGAGGTGTGGAGAGACTTACCCGGAGGGATTCATTCATCAGGGATTTCCTTGCACTCAATACAGACTCTTTGGTGGTTTCCGGAACTGAGCAGGGGCTAATGCTGATCAATCCTTCTGATTTGTCGGCACGCAGTTCCCCAGACTTCAGATTGGTCGGATTGAATACAGGAGCCCCTGAAGGAAAGGTGACAGAGTTGTTTTCGGCGTGGGGAAACCTGTGGTGCATTACGTCAGGATCAATCTATGTTCTACAGCCAGGCAAGGTAATGTATGCGAATCTGCAACCTGCCGCATTCGCAGACCAGGCTTATGTCAATGAGCAGTTGGTGAGGACAGGCATCCCCGATAAGTTGAGCTATACACAGAACAGCATCAATCTGAGACTGAGTTTGATTTCATTTAGCAACCGACGTGTTGTTTTCCGTTACAGATTGGGCCCATCGGAACCCTGGGTTGTGACACCTGAACCTCAGATTCGATTCTTTTCATTGCCGCCGGCGGCATACCTTCTGGAAGTTCAATTGACTGCCGATGGCGCGCAATGGCGGGAGGCCACTGCACCGGTGGCGTTTACCATACATCCGCCCTGGTGGCAGACCAACTTGTTCAGGGTGTTCCTGGTCCTTCTCATTGCGCTCGTGGTCTTCCTGACTCTTCAGGCACGATACAGGAGAAGGATCCTGAAACTTTCTCTGGAAAACCGAATGAAAGCAGAGAAGGAGCGCATTGCTCGAGATTTACACGACAACATTGGCGCGAGGCTTTCCGTCTTGTCAATCGACCTCAGACTGGCTACGAGATCGATGCCAGCGGAGCATGAACTTGTGAAATTGATTCACGAAAATGTATCTACTACCATCACGGAACTCAGGGATACAATCTGGGCCATGCAACCGGAAGGGATTACTCTCCATGAATTTGTAACGAAGGTGACCATTCTTCTTGAGCAGATCCCTGTATCGGAGGGACTTGAATGGAAGTTATCGAAATCAGATATTCCCGAAACTGTGTTTTTGTCACCTGCACAGGCGATGAATCTCTACCGCATTTTTCAGGAGGCATTGAACAACAGCAGAAGACACGCCGGAGCGAGGAATATCCGGGTGGATTTTGAATATAATGAATCAACTTCCGGTTTTGGTTTTGTTCTTTCTGATGATGGATGTGGCTTTGATCAGCATGTCGGTGAAAGCCGGGAGCACTATGGATTGCGAAACATGCACGTGCGGGCTGCTGAGATCTTTGGAGATCTGGTCATTGAGTCAACACCCAATCTTGGAACCACCGTCAGCATTATGCTGGTACTCTAGGTGTGGTGTACTACGCACCTTTCACCCTGCCAGAGTTTTCCTTCACGAAGCTTGCCCAGGATTTGGCGGTCTTTCGGGCGCTTCCCTGTTGGTAAAAATGGCAAACGGCGACGGCAAGGGCATCGGTTGCGTCAAGCAATTTGGGGACCTCTTTGATCGCGAACAGCGACATGAGCATGCGGGCCACTTGTTCCTTGCTGGCATTGCCGTTTCCGGTTACTGACTGTTTTACTTTTCTTGGTGCGTACTCGGTGATGGGCACTTCCCGTGCCAGGGCGGCCGCCATGGCTACTCCCTGGGCCCGACCCAACTTGAGCATGGATTGAACGTTCTTGCCGAAGAAGGGTGCCTCGAGTGCGACGGCGTCAGGATGAAATTCGTCAACCAAGCCCGATACCCTTTCGAAAATCTTCTTGAGCTTGAGTTCATGACCGTCATACTTGCTCAACTGAATAACACCAAACTGAAGCAGGGTGAGTTTCTTTTGGCGAAC
>JAIBBB010000072.1 GCA_019694905.1 Cyclobacteriaceae bacterium | reverse complement strand
TTTGGAGAGGTGGAGCAGCTCGCTCGCCAGTCCGTCGGAAATATCAATCATCGCGTGGGGCACGATGCCCAGGTCGCGCAGTTCGTGCACGATGTCCATACGGGCTTCGGGCTTGAGCTGGCGGCGCACGATGTAGTCATAGGCTTCAAGCTGAGGCTGGGCATCGGGGTTGGCGAGATACACTTCCTTCTCGCGCTGCAGTACCTGAAGGCCAACAAAGGCGGCACCGATGTCACCGGTCACACAAATGATGTCGGCGGGCTTCGCGCCGGACCGGTATGTGATGGCATCCGGTTTGGCTTTGCCAACCACGGTGATGGAGAGCACGAGTCCGCTGGCAGAGGCGGTAGTGTCGCCGCCGACCAGATCCACTTTGTAGTTCTCGCACGCGGCGCGTATGCCCTGGTAGAGGGCGTCCACTGCTTCCACCGAAAACCGGTTGCTGAGACCCAGGCCAATCACGATTTGTTCCGGCGTGCCATTCATCGCCGCGATGTCCGACACATTGACGGCGACAGCCTTGTAGCCCAGATGTTGCAAGGGCATGTACGACAGGTCGAAGTGAATGCCTTCGAGGAGCATATCCGTGGAGAGGAGGATCCGGTCGTCACCACTGGCGATCACGGCAGCGTCATCGCCGATGCCGGTGAGGGAAGAGGGTTGCTGGTTGGTCCACGCACCTTTGATGCGGTCGATGAGGCCGAATTCGCCCAGGGAGGATAGTTCAGATCGTGGTGTGCTCATGTTGTAATTGCCAGATAATTCGGCAGACAAAAATACGCATTGTTGACGAGTGGGGATTGAACAGGGTCGCGATGGTTGGGTGGGTTTGACTAACTTAGACAGCAAAACGTAACACATGCGCTTATTCCTGATTGCGATTGCCATGGTTGCATGGATGACGGTCCATGCACAACCCAGGTTCCCATTGAAACTGGCGTCCTCTGGTCGATACCTGCAAGACGCGGCAGGAAAACCTTTTCTCATCAAAGAAATCTCTGCCTGGGGTCTCATCCAGGCACTGTCAGAGCAGGACGAGGCCGCTTTTCTCGACAGCATCAGTCGCCACGGGTTCAATACGGTACTCACGTGCATCCTCAACACCCATTCCAAAATGACGGGCCAACCCGACTGGCAAGGTGTTTGGCCGTTGACGGTCAGGTGGGACTTTTCCACACCCAATGAAGCATATTTCGCCCATGTGGACCGGTTTATGAAAATGGCAGCGCAGCGGAATGTCCTGGTGATGGCGGTGCCGGTTTATCTGGGCTTTCGCGATTTGCCCGGCGAAGGCTGGTGGGATGAGTTGAAGAGTCCCAACAATGATTCGTTGAAGACCAGGAGATTTGGAGAATACCTGGGGCAACGGTATCGCAATACGCCCAACCTGCTTTGGGTTGCCGGAGGAGACAACAACGCGGAGGGTGATTTGTTCCCGCTCGTCTGGAACCTCATCAAGGGGATCAAGCGTCAGGATTCCAATCATCTGTGGACTGCTCACTTTGATGCCAACCTCGGTACTCACTGGTCCACAGAAAACCGGTTATATGCAAGTCAGATTGACATCGATGGGTTGTATGTATGGAGCGAGACCACCCTGATGGACAAAGGGCCGCAATACAAAACGGAGCTTGATCATTATGGAAAGGGCAGAATGATCATTCAGCTGGATCAAAGCTATGAGCATGATATTCCTCACTACGCGGACAACGAGAACTATCAGTGGATCCGGCGCAAGATGTACGACGGACTGCTAAGTGGTTGCACGGGCACATCATTTTCTCCTGGTACCATCGACAACCAGTGTTACTCCTTCAAGAACTGGCAGCCATTGATGAACAGCACCGGCATGCAGCAGGTTGGATATTGTTTCAGCCTTTTTGAAAGTTTGCCCTGGCACCAGCTCGTTCCCGACACCGGGCAGGAAATTATCCTCAGTGGCCGCGGGACCTTTGGCGACATAGACTACTTGTGTGCTGCGCGATTCGGTGACGGCACAGGATATGTGGCCTACATCCCTACAGGAAGAACGTTCTATCTCAATACGCGAAAGATCTCCCCGAGACCCTTGCGTTCGGAGTGGTTCAATCCACGCACGGGTGAAACACTGCGCATCGGAACTGTGGGCGTATGGGACAAGTTTGGATTTGCCACCCCTGACGACGGAGACTGGGTGCTGGTGATGAGGGAGTAAGGCGGGTGAGGGAGTGAGTGAGTAAGTGAGTGAGTAAGTAAGTAAGTAAGTGAGTAAGTGAGTGAGCAGGCCAGAGGAAACGGCCGGATTCTCTTGACAACAGAGGCCGGGTTTTAACTATTGTCTGACAATTTCAACTCTTCTGTTGAGTGCCTTTCCTTCTTCAGAAGTGTTGGTGGAAACCGGGCAAAGGGGCCCCACACCATCATGTGCAAGTCTGGTGGGGTCTATTTTTCCCTTGACTGTCAGGTATTCTTTAACGGCAAGGGCCCTTGCCTTGGAAAGACTCATGTTTGCTTCCATCTCACCGGTGTTGTCAGTGTGACCAACGACGATGATCTTCTCGGACGGATTGGAGTTGAGGTAGTCGATAATCTGTTCCAGCGCTTTTTCTGATTCTGCCTTGATGATGGATTTGTTCACATCAAACTGAATGCCGTAGACCGGCACCTTCCCATCGCGATCGAGCGCCTCTTTCAAGGTTATGGCAACGTCTTGCTTCATGTCTGACACTTCCAGCACAACCACCCGGTAGCTTCGGGCGTCGACAGAGTTTGCAGCCGTGAATACCTGAATGTAAACTTCCTTACCATCGAGACTTGCGGCAAACATGGACTTCTTGTCGTCCAATGCTTCGCCCTTCACTTTCATCAGGGCGTTGGAGTAATTTTCAAGAATCTGGGCGCTGCTGAATTTTCTTTCCTCACCAGCGGTTTTGCTATACCAGAGTTCATGGTACTTGCCACCTTTGTTGATCTTTTTTGCGGTGCCACTCACATAGTAAATGAAAGTGGCATTGTTGTATTCGCTGTTCTTGCATTCGCTGATGTAGAATCCAGGCATGCGATTGAGGTAGGCAGGCTCCGCCTGTTCACATCGTTTCACATCCTGGGCAAAAGTGAGCGAGGTATTCAGGAGCAAAACAAGGAAGATGGTGAATTTCATGGGACTCTTTGGTTAGTTGAGGTCTTATGTCTTTCTGGAATGGATTCGCAATTACCGTGCCGGCCCGTCGAGCAGCTCCTTCAGCGTGTAAGGCTTCCCGTTCTTCATGACGATTTTCACATTCCATGCATCCCGAATATTCTTCAGCGGATCGCCGTCGACAATGACCAGGTCTGCCAGTTTGCCGGGCTCGATGCTGCCGAGGTCTTTGTCAAGGCCCAGCGACTCGGCCGCCCACAGCGAACTTGCCTGCAACGCATGGTATGGCTTCAACCCACCATCGACGAACGTCTGGAGTTCGAGGTGGAGACTGAGACCGTAGGGCATGATGGGCGCATCGGTGCCGGTGGTGATGTGGTTGCCCATGGTCACGAGCCTGACCATTGTGCGTTGAAAATTCTGCAGGAAGATGCGGCCGGGGCCCATGTTTTTCTGAAGCCCCTTCACAGCTGCCTTGTAGCTCTTGCGGAAGCCCGCAGGATACAGCGCATTGTACTGCACATTGTCCCACAGTGTGCTGTCCTTGAAGGTGAGCCAGTTGAATCCACCATACAACGCGGACGTGGGTGTGATGCGCATGCTGCTCTTCGTGATGAGTTCGAGCACGTCCTGGTAGCTGATGCCCACGTTGGAGCGCACGGGCGAGTAACCGCGGCGGCTGGTGGCACCGATGTGTTCAATCTGGTCCACACCATACGAGGTAGACGGATACACTTCATGTGATGACACCTGCATGCCGTGTGCATGAGCAAATTCGGTATAGCGCTTTTGTAAATGATCCGGCAGCCGCACATAGGTTTTGATCAGATCAAAGCCGAGTGCCTCGGTGCGGTTGAGTTCGAGCTCGGAGTAGGCGCCGTTGCTCGGGTTGGCGATGTTGTAATACACGCGCTTGCCATCCTGCAGTGCGCCAGTGAAGAAATACCGCGGCCCCGGACGTATGCCGCTGCTCCACGTCTCCTTGCGCAGCAGCGCATCATAGGGATCAGAGCCTGGATCGCGCACGGAGGTGATGCCATAGGACAACCACAACCTGCCGAGTCGCTCGCCGGCGCTTTCGTATTGATGCGCGTGCATGTCGAAGAGGCCGGGGATGACCGTCTGCGCAGAAGCATCAATGACTTCCGCATTGCCGTGCGGCGCGTGCGGGATGACCTGTTTGATGCGGTTGCCTTCCACGACGATGTCCACGTTGGTTTGGTAGCCTTCGGCTCGGCCGTTGAAGAGTTTGCCGGCGTGGATGATCTTCGTGCCGACGGGCTGTTCAATTTTATAGGTCAGGTTTACCGGAACCTCCTCTACGACGAAGTCAGACAGACGGATGCTCTTGATCTTGTCGGTGGCGAGGAAGAAGATCTTCTTAGAGTCGGCGGTCCAGCTGGGAAATTCAGACAACTCGTTGGTGAGGCGTACCGGAGGTGAAGTCGGATCGCCGTTTTTGTCGACGGGGAGCAGCATCAACACACCTGCCTGGGTGTAGACAAACCATTGGCCGTCGGGCGACCAGACAGGACCATTTTTGCCGCGGGCGGCGAGGGTGATGCCGCGAACGGGTTCGAGATAGCGGTCGGGCTGACCATTGCGCGAAACATACAGCACCTTGTTGAGTCCCTCGCGGTACCGTGATGAGAAGGGCACCATCACGGACATGATGATCGTGGAGCCGTCGGGTGACCAGGAAGTCTGGCTCGGCGTCATGAGGGGCGTATGGATCTTTTTGATTTCGCCGGAGGCAACGTCCACCTCGGCAGGAATGCTGCCGGTGGTGAGGCTGTTGAGGTCGTTGATGAAGAAGGAGATCTTCTTGCCATCGGGTGACCATGTTGGCATTTCTTCCAGTTCAGGAAGGCTTGTAAGTTGTCGCTGTTGTCCGGTGGTGAGGTCGTGTATCCACAGATCCAGTGTGCCGGCGCGGTCGGTGACAAAGCAGATTTGCTTGCCGTCGGGAGACCAGGCAGGGTGCATGTTTACAAATGCATCACGGGTGAGAGGTGTCGGCACCGGGTTGCCTACCGTGAGCAGCTGCAGGTTGCCGAGCGCAGAGAACGCCACTTGCTTGCCGTTGGGAGATACGACTGGTCCCATCCACCCTTTGGCGGGAAGGGTACTGCTGCTGTTGAAGTCGTAGGCCTTCCGTGAGTAAGGTGGACGGTGCAGATAGACCGTTGCCTGGTGTGGCACCATCGTCACTTTCTTCTTCGCGTGGTCGCGTTTCTTGATTACGCCGTCGGCGGTGTAGAGCGCTTCGTTGGCGGACAGCCACACGGTGCGGAACGGGAAGGCGTCTTCGTTCTGCAGTGTGAAGTCGCTGGATTTTTTGGTGGCGAGATCGACCTGATAGAGCCGTGCGTAGCCGGCGTCGGTGTTCTGGAAGACAATGCTCTTGCCGTCCGGGTGCCAGGCAGGTGCGGCGAGTGTGCCGGTCATGTTGATGATTTCACTTTCGTCGCTGCCAGTCCTGAGAAAGACGCCGGGTTTGGTGCCGCGCTCGGAGACGAAGGCAATGGAATTGCCGTCAGGTGAATAAGCGGGGTAGTAGTCATTCCTGGCGTGTGTTGTGAGCTGGGTGAAGGCGCCGGTGGCCACGTTCATTTCCCAGACGTCGTAGTTGCCGCTGCGATCGGAGGAGAAGACAATGCGTTGGCCATCGGGTGAGTAGGAGGGCTCGCGGTCGTCGTAGATGCCGAAGGTAATTTGTTTGAGGTTGGTGCCGTCGGCCTGGATGGTCCACAAATGCCAGCCGCCGTCGCGGTAGCTTTGGAAGACGAGCGACTTGCCGTCGGGTGCCCACGCCGGTTGCCGTGCGTCACCGAGGTTGTCGGTGATGGCTTTGGCCGTGCCGCCTGCGACAGGCATTATCCACAGCGTGCCCTGCAGGTCGAGTGCAAGAGTAGACTTGTCAGGAGAGAGGGCGATAGAGAAATTGGTGCCTTCGCGCAGCACCACTTTGACAGAGTCGGCAGATTGCGCCAGGAGGCTGCCCGCTCCTGCGAGGAGCAAGCAGCACAGGATGATTTTCCGCATAGGTTGAAATAGGTATTGAATAAATGTACGTTACTGCGCTGGCAATTCCGAACAGGAATGGTATAGACGGGCAGACGGATTAGCCGAAGAGCGGCAATTGTGACGAGGGCTTGCTTTTTCTGTCACCCACTTTGACGATGTTCATTTTGTCGAGGTAGAGCAGGAAGCCTTCCACATCGGTGTAGCCCATGTCGCGGAGCGTCTGCGTGTAGGACGCCACCTGCTGCTGGTCCTCGGGGCGCGGGTCTCCCGTCTTATAGTCCACGACCACGGCCTTCTGACCGCTCAGCATGACCCTGTCCATGCGTCGTGTTTGTCCGCCGGGTAACAATACCGGTGCTTCTGTTCGCACCTGCCACTGCGGATCGTACCAGGTGGAGGCAACAGGATGGGAGAAGATGCGCTGCAGTGCCGCCGACACCGTCTCGCGCTCGATATCTGTCGTGGCTTGTTCTGCGCACCAGGTTTGGAAGGCAGCGTCGCGCTGGCCTGTGTGGTGAATGCGGGCGAGGAGGCTGTGCAGCGTGATGCCGTAGTTGATGCGTGCGCGTGCATCGCCTTCGGCCTGGCGAAACCACTCACCGCCCTCGCGTTTGATCACAAGCCTGGTGCGCCAGTCGAAGGCGTGGTAGTGGGTGAGACTGATCGCTTCCTGGTTATCGGTGGCAGGCTGGCGCAGGGAGCGGAGTGTCCCCAGCCGGAATTGCTGACCGTCGAAGTGTTCGTTCAGTGCGGGTGTACTCAGGATGGACTGGTAGACCAATTGACCGACATGATGGAGGTTCTTGTCGATATGGGTAGCGTCCGAAAACAGGAACAGACCCTCTTCTGCGCGCGTCAGCGCGACGTAGAGCAGGTTGATGTTGTCAAGAAAGACGCGCGCGTGTTCGCGCTCGTAGGTGTCGGCGAAGATGGTTTTCTTAAGTCCCTGTTTGTAAGAAACGGCGATGGCACCCAGTTGATCGAAGAAGGGCTCCGTGGTCGTCTCCCACAAGGTCGGACCTATCTTATGGTCGAGGGACCAGGTGCAGAAGGGGATGATCACATAGCGGTACTGGAGTCCCTTGGATTTGTGAATCGTGTAGATGTTCACGGCGTCGATGGAGGCGGGGGCCACAATCGATTTCTTGTGACCGATTTCATCCCACCAGATCAGGAAGCTGCGAAGGTCATTCTTGTTTTGCCGTGAGAAGTCCAGCACGCAATCCTGAAAGCCCTGCAGGAACGCGCGCTCTGTTGTGCGGTTGCTGAGGTCAAAAATCCGCAGGAGTTCTTCGGTGAGCTCATAGATGGGCAGCTGCGCGAGCCAGTCGCGGCGGCGGCGGAATTCCTCCGGCAGCATCTGAAACAGGGAATCCTTGCTGCGCCAGACGTCGGCGGCGCGCCCGTCGCTGGACGACTCGTAGGCGAGTTGCCCAAGGGCGACAGTGTGATCGCGCTCGAGCAGGTAGCGGAAGGCGCTGATAAGCAGACCCACGGCCGACGATTGCCTCAGGAGGAGCAGCTCACTGGAAATCACATCATAGCGATAGCCGGGTCTGGCGGCAGCCGTATTCTTGTGGGCGAGGAGGAAGGCTGCGATGGCGTGACCTTCCTTGTTGTCGCGCACAAGGATGGCGATGTCGCGGAGCTGCACGCCAAGGTCCTGCAGTTCTTCCAGCAGCGCCGGGATTTTCTTCAGCGCAGTATCCTGATAACCTTTTTCGCTGTCGGCGCGCAACAGGCTGAACGAAACGAATCCGTCCTCCTTGAAATGATGTGGCTTTTGTTGCACATCGCCATACACCGCCTGGGTCATTCCGCCCACTTCCTGCTGCACCAGCGTGGCAGCTGTGGCAAACAACCGGTTGTTGAAATCAACAAGATGGCCCGCGCTGCGGTAGTTGGTATCGAGTTGCTGCACGTTGGTGCGGTCGGCGCCGGCATCGTGAATGAGGTCTTTCTGCAAAAGTTCGAGGTCGCCCCCGCGCCAGCGGTAGATGGATTGTTTCACATCGCCCACTACCATGTTGGTAAACTGCTGGTCCAGTGAATCGAGCAGCAGAGGCCGAAGGTTCGACCACTGCATGTGTGAGGTATCCTGAAATTCGTCAATGAGGTAGTGGCGGAACCAGGAGCCCACCTTTTCATAAATGAAAGGCGTGTCGCTGCCTGCAATGACGCCGTGCAAAAACCGTGGCGCATCGGCCAGCAACATAAGGTTGTTCTCTGCCTTGTAATCCTTCAGCTTGCGCAGGATATCTGCCAGCAAGCCGTAGGAAGGATAGTTGGCGAGAATGACCGAAAGCGTTTCCTGCGACTGAAGGTAGGCAATCGATTCATTCAACAACGGCAACAACTCTGTGTCGGCCAGTTGAACCAGTATGCCCGCGTTTCTGGATTTCTTGTTCGGCCACAAGGAGGTATCGGCGCGCGCATTTTGAAGCCGCTGCGAAATGTTTGAGGGAATTTCGCCCTTGCTCAGTTTTTTGAACCATCCGAAGGGGGTGCCGGTCTCTTTGTTGATGAAATCGTCGACCGTGATACCGTGACTTGCCAGCAGTTCCAGCGCGCGCTGACCTCGTGCAACTTGTTCAGCAGCGAGTTGCTTCTCGTAGTTCAGCAGCCGCTGCCAGGTCTGAAAAAAATATCCTGGCTCGTCGGTTTTCTGAAGGATATCCTGCTCAAACGGACCAAATTCTTCTTTGAAGATTTCTTTTGCAAAGTCGCGCAGTGACTGTCTGATTTGCCACTTTTCACTGTCGTGGATGGCGTCCACGGTGTACTTGAGTATCCAGCGTGTGAGTTCTTCGTTGGTGCCGAGCTCTTCATAGAGTTGGTCGATTACTTCGTTGAGCACCAGGTCGAGGTCCAGTTCGAGTCTGAAGTTGCCGAGCAAACCGGACTCACGGGTGAAGGAGCGGATGATGCGCTGAAAGAATGAATCGATAGTGGAGATGCTGAACGATCCGTACTGATGGAGGATGGCGGATTGGAGCGCTTTGGCCTTGGCGCGAAGTTCTTCAGGCGTCAATTGCAGTTCTTCGCTGATTTCATTGGCCAGGCTGTTGTCAGTGCCCACAATAAACTGGTGCACGTACTCGAGGATGCGGTCTTTCATCTCCTGGGTCGCCTTGTTGGTGAAGGTGACAGCCAGGATGAATTTGAAGTAGTCGGGTTGCCAGCGGAGTGCCAGCAGAAGATAGGCTTTTGCCAGCGTCCGGGTTTTGCCGGATCCTGCCGAGGATCGGTACACGAGAAAAGGGCGCGCAGGCATGGAGCAAGATAAGAGAGTTGACGGATACCGGCAACAAGAGAAGGACTCACCGTGACGGCCGTGACAGGCCTGGGTGAGTCCCTGTTTATTTTTGGAACAAGCTTATTTCAACTCGCGGTAGTCGGGCGGAAGGGTGAACAGCAACGCGTCGTGGGTCTCACGCTTGATGGACGTGACTTCCATGATCATACGGCCTTCCTGCGTTTGCATTTCGATCCGGAGCGGAACGCCCTCAAGGCCTTCCGGATACATGGAGCCACCCTGGCTCATGCGCTGTTTGGCAAAGGACTGGAAATTGATGTCTTTGATCTCCTGAGTAGTCCAGAAGGTTTGGGTGATTTTGCTGTTCTTCTCGGTGACTTCGGCGACGTATTTGGTGCAGTTGAAGTTGAGCACTTTCATGGTCTCCGCCGTCTTCGTCACTTTGACAGCATTGCTGCCGCGCGGCGTATTGCCGCTGGATAAAGTGCGATAGGTTTTGGCTGTGCGATCGAGCATGACGATGAGGTCTTTGTCATGGATGAACAGTACTTCGTCTTTGAGAGACATGCCGCCTTCCATGGTAGTAATGGTGCTGGCGCCCTTCACCTTCATCTTCATGCCGGTGGGTAACACGTTGCCGACATCACCCGTCATGGCCTTTTCCATCTGGGCTTTCATCTGCGGGTTGCTCTCCATGATTGCCTTCATCTGGGGATCGTTCATGCGCTGCTGCATTTCTTTCATTTTTGCCTGCATGGCGGGGTCCTGCATACGGCGCTGCGCATTTTCCATCTTGGCCTTCATGGCGGGGTCGGCGTATTCCATGGTCATGGACCACTGGATGGTACCTTCAAATGACTGTGCACTGAGCCCAGACGTGACCAGTGAGAACAGTGCAAGAAATAGTTTTTTCATTGGAGGATGTTTGTGCCAAGTTAGGCAAAAACCGGACCGGATTTTAGACCTATCCTCCTTTCGCAATTACTGATTTACTGCAATTTACCTGTGTGACCTTTTGAAAAGGGCACTTTGACGGTGGCGTAGCTGATGTGGGAGAAGACGAGGGTACCTTCCGGCGCCCGGGACGTGAACTTGAATTGTCCATTGTGAAGGGTGTGGGTTCCTTCTGTGCTGGCTTCCAATACAATGTTGACGTCTTCCACCGGTTCGCCGTTGCCGTCTTTTACAACACCTTCAATGACAGTGTTGCCGTTGATTTGCGATTGAACAGCTGCGACGGTAAAGTGATCTTTCGCCATTTGCACGGATGATTGTTCGCCGGTATTTCCCTGAAGGTTGAACGAAACCGGTAATACCATCTTTTGTACTACCGCCCTGCCGCGCTGCTGTGCCGGCTTCCAGGCCGGCGACAACTTGAGCACGCGCAGCGCTTCTTCTTCGCAGCCGCTGCCAATGCCTCGGACTACTTTAAAATCAGACAGGCTCCCGTCTTCTTGCACCAGAAACTCGATGAATACCGTGCCACTGACGCCTTTTTCTTTTGCAGCTGTCGGATACTTCATCTCACCCGCCAGCCAGGTCATGAAAGTGGTGAGGTCCGGGTTGGGTTGCGCTGCTTGTTCGACAATGGTAAATACCTCCTCTGCCTCAGCAGTTGACCCCGTCATTTTTAAATTGCCCCCTATCAGAATGGAGAAGCTTCGCCCGGAGGCTTCATCTTTTTCCACGTACATGCTCGAGACTGTGGAAGCGTCAATGCGCTCCAGTGTGCTTTTGCTGGTGCTGTCATTTTCTACGGCAATGACCTGCTTGCCCGGATTCTGTTCCTTCAGCGCTTCCACTTTCTTCAGTATGTCCGCTGGCATATCCTTTATCACAAGTGTCTGGTCGCCGAGCGTGCTCGTGTAGTCCTTTTGCTGATGGCAGGCGCTGACAAAAAAGAACAGCGCCACTGCCGAAGCCGTTGTAACCCACTTCCAGGATTGAATTTGTGTTTTCATGGTGTGAAGTTGTTTAATGCGATGAAGAATGGTTCCGTGATTGAAGTGACTGGCGACAACGAATCCAGCCTGGTGAAGGGCCACGCGTGCGAGTAAGGCTGGATACTCCTCTCCAGGATAGTCGGAGGCCACGGCTGCGTCGGCTTCAAACTCGTGAAGGTGTTTCACGGTCCGCCGCAGCCACCAGGCCACCGGGTTGAACCAGCAAATCACTACCAATAGCTGAGCGATGAGCAGATCAACGGTGTGCCACCGGCGCGCATGCTCGGCCTCATGACGCAACATGAGTGCCCGGTCGGCTTCGGATTGGCACACACCGCCGATCACGACGAAGCGAAAAAATGAAAAGGCTGTCAGCGGGAGATTTGTTTCGGCTACCAGCAGTCGATAAGCAGCGTGTGGTTTGGCCCGCCGGATCAGGCGCAGCAACGAAAGCAACTGAGCGAGAAAAACCAGGGTGATGACAACGGTGCCGGCGAGCAGTCCCCATTGCACTGACTGAAGGTAATTCACAGGCGAAGCCTCTGGTGCAACGGCATCTCCCACCGCCAAGGTGGGGAGCCAGGCCACGGGTATTGACTCGGGCAAGGTAGGCACGCTTTGCACCGGTCCGGGCAGACTGAAATTGAGAAGCGGAAAAGAAAGGCTGCTCACCATCGCCAACAGAAGATACCAGCGTTTGCTTCGGTGGTCGGTTTCATTCTTTAGCAGCAACCCGTACAGCCCGCCCAGGAGCAGCATCCCGGTGTTGACTGCCAACAGATAAGACAGGTAGGAATTCATGACTTTTTCTTTTTGAGGTTTTGCAACTGCCTGAGCAATTCATCGATCTCCGCGGTCTTCAGCGACTCTTTCTCGGCGAAGAAGGAAACGAGATTCTGAAAGCTGCCATCAAAATACCCGGACAGCATGCTGTTAAGCTGAAAGCGGGAATAGTTGTCTTTGCTGACGAGCGGATAGTACTCGTGCGTTTTGCCATAAGCCTTGTGCGACACGAAGCCCTTGGTCTCAAGAATGCGGATAATGGTAGAGACAGTGTTGTACGCGGGCCTGGGCGACGGCATCCGGTCGAGGATGTCCTTCACAAACCCGCGGTTGATCTGCCAGAGGATTTGCATCACCTCCTCCTCGGCACGTGTGAGGTCTTTCAGATTTTTCACGGTTTAATCGCTTAGGGCAATTTGAAATTGACAGGCAGAACCATTCTCTGATTGACTGCCTCGCCTTTGATGCGGGCCGGGTTCCACTTCGCTGCCCCACGGACTGCCATGAGCGCCGCTTCGTCACAACCACTGCCAATACCGCGGACAACCCTCACATCCGTCATGGAGCCATCCTTCCGAACCACGAATTCGACATAGACCGTGCCGGAGACATTCTTTTCGCGGGCTTCTTTCGGGTACACAATGGCTCCCATGATCTTCTGCTGAAAGGCGTCCATGCCATCCACGGGCGAGGCGACTTCGTCAGCGATGGTATATACTTCCTCGTCTCCAGCCGCGCTTTCCTGCGGCTGTTCGGCTGTCGGGGTTGTGGTTTTTGTTTCTTCCCTGGCGGGGGAGCAGGACAACAGGAGGCAAAGCGCAAAGAGCGCGCCCATGCGTGTGACGTGCATTGTGTTCATGCGATGATGGTTTATTCTTTGACTATCTATTTAGGTATAAAACTAAAACTTTAGTTATACAATCCAAATGCTGTCACTGGTTTTTTTGCGAAGGGATGGATGGGGGGTCTTAATCAGTAGCGGATCACTTTCGCCACAAATCCGCCGCCGGCGGCGAGGCGGATGGTGAGGGGCTGGCCCGGCTTCACCTGCATGCCTGTGAATTGATAATCGCGGAGGTTGCGCGCCGCGTTGGGGCCGTCCTGCACGATGTCTAGGCGGTACCGACCCGTGCCCAGAAAACTGAGATCGATGGTGAGCTCGCGCGCGGTCCAGTCGGTCATCGCGCCGATGTACCAGTCGTTGTCTTTTTTCCTGGCCGTGACGATATAGTCACCCACCACACCGTCGAGCACTTTGGTTTCATCCCACACTGTCGGCAGGCCGCCCATGTAGCCCATCAGGTCCGGCTCGAGCCAGCCGTCGCTGGGATTGCCGGAGAACATCTGCACGGGACTCTCATACACAATAAACATAGCGAGTTGGTGCGCGCGCGTGCCCATGGAGCTGACGCGTTCCCATGTGGGCTTGAACGACTGCTTGCTGAGGTTGTCGAGCAGACCGGGCTCGTAGTCCATGGGGCCGGCGGTCATGCGGATGAAGGGGATCGTCAGGTCGTGGTCGGGCGTCACTTTCTCACTCCAGATGTTGAACTCGGAGCCCATGACCGCTTCGCGCGTGATGGCGTTGGGCCACGTGCGTTCAAAGCCGGCGTTCTTGGTGGCGCCGTGGTACATCACCATGAGGTGGTGGTCGGCGCAGGCGCGGGCGATGCGTTCATAGAATTGCATCATCACCTGGTCATCTCGGTCGAGGAAGTCGGTGAGGATGCCGGCCACGCCGAGGCGGTTGAACTCTTTGAGTGCAGGCTCCAGCTGCCGGTCGAGTGTCATCGACAGCGTCCACAGGATCAGCTTCACGCCTTTTTGTTTCGCGTATCGTGCTACTTCTTCGAGGTCGAGCCCCGGTGTGATTTTGGTAAGGTCGTTGACATCCGACCAGCCTGCGTCGAGCATCACATAGTCGAGGGCAAAGCGCTCCGCGAAGTCGATGTAGTATTTATAAGTGGCCGTGTTGATGCCGGTAACGAAGGGCACGTTGCGGAAGTTGTTGCCGATGATCCACTCTTCGGTGCTGATGCCGGGCTCTATCCACGACCAATCGCGTGCCTCCGGTGGCGCCGCCAGCCGGTACACGATGTCGTTGGAGGGAAGTTCTTTGTCGGCCATCGCCAGTCCGATCACGCGCCACGGATAGGTGCGTTTGCCGGCAGTGCGCGCGAGGTAGGGTGCGCGTTCTTTCACCACGAGGTGTTTGAATTCCCCGCCTTCGGTTTCGGTCCGCGCGGGGTAATGCGGGAACACCACGCGCAGGGTGGCCGAGCCGGTGCCTTCGAGATACATGCTGGGATAGTCGCGCACGTCCGACTCCGTCAGGAACACGCGCACGGGTCCGCCTACGAGCGCGGGCGTATTAGCGATTTGCCCGCGCCGCAGTCCGCTCACTGGCATGGTCTGATAGGGCTCTTCGTAACTCGTGTGGAAGATGTCCATGTCGGTGCGCTCGGGCAGTACCGCGAACCAGCTGTTGTTGTCATTGGCGAACCTGAACCTGGCAATCTCTTCATCCACGGTGACTGTGTTGAATGGAAGATCCGTTTCAAACCGGTAGGCAACCCCGTCGTTGTAGGCGCGGAAGACTACACCGGTGCGGTTGCGGAATCGAAGTGCCAGTTCGTTGTACTGGTTGGCGATGAGTTTGCGGCGGGAGGGAACGGTGGCGGTGATGGTTTCATTGACAGCTTTGGTCTTTGCCGACTGGACGGAAGACCTGATCCCGATGGTGGTTTGGTTGAGATAGAGGGCTGCCACTGCCTTCTTCATCAGCAGTTGACCTTTCACAGTGATGCTGTAGGTAAGGGTATCGCGCAGGGTAACATCCACCATGACCTGGCTGTCCGGGGACCGAAGTTGCCACGACTGGGCGGTAGCGCCGACGGCGTAACCAAAGAAGAGGGCGAGCAGGAGGGGGCGGTGGA
>JAIBBB010000300.1 GCA_019694905.1 Cyclobacteriaceae bacterium | reverse complement strand
AGATACAGAAACAGCACCTCCTTCATGGGCTCTATGTCATCGATGGGGGGCACGTGGGCGTGCATTTCTGACAAACCTGGAATCAGGTATTTGCCTTTTGCGTCGATCACCGTGGCTCCGGCGTCGATGGTCACTTTTCCTTCGGGGCCGATGGCTGTAATCTGGCCGTCGCGCACTACCACTGTCTGGTTGGTGAGCACTTCTTCTTTTTCCATCGGCACAACGTTGACGGATTTGAAGACGATGGTGTTATTGCGGGAACTGATACGTTCCTGGCTGTTGGCGACGCAGGTGCACAGCATCAGCACAAAGGAAATGCCAATGAATTTCATCCAATACAGGGGTTAGAAAATCAATGTAAAGAATTTTCCCGATGATTCCGACGCGGAATCGGTCGATCAACCCGGAACGTCAGGGAGTGGCTTTTAGCCAGGTAGTGGCGATGGAGTCCTCGATTCTGCGCAGCCGCATGGTGGATGCATCCAGCATGCACCAGACGGTTTTGGCATCAACGATCAATTTGTTGCCACGCATGATTTGTACGCAGCGCACGCAACTCACGCCGCTCCAGCTGTCCACCCATGTTTGCAGGGTGAGCGTGTCGCCTTCAAAGGCCGGGAGCAGGTAGTCGATTTCGTGTCTGCGCGCAACCCACACAAACTGCTGACGGATGGCGTCTGATGCGATATGGTTCCAATGCGCTGCAGCGATATCCTGCACCCATTGCAGGTAAACCACATTGTTGACATGCCGCAGCTCATCGATGTCGCGCGGGGCAACCACGAGGGTTTGTGCGAAAACAAGCCGGTCGGCGGGGGCTTGTGCTGTCATGCCTGTTCTTCCAGGAGTTCGAGTATGTCTGCCAGACTGCCCAGGTCTTTGAGGCCGGGACGAGATTCTTCGGAACCTGACAACACAATGCCGCTGATGGGATATTCGTTCAATTGCTGACTGAGTTGTGTGAGGTCGAAAGGTGCTTCCCAAAGGATGTCGTGCTGTGTTTGCAGCTGCCGGAGGTGAAGCAGTTCATGGGATGTCAGCGAAGGTTGGTAGCTTTGCGCGATCAGCGTGGTGCTGGCTGGAAGCTGACTGCAGGCACTGACATGTGCCGGATTGGACAGTTCAAATCGCACCATGCAGGGAAGTGGCGGCAACGGCGACAGAAACTGGTCGGCAATGTGGAACAACAGGTATTCGGGTCTGTAGGTCGGCTCCAGTGCCTGGAAGTCGATGCTGGCAAATCCGCTGATGTCTGCTACGCGCCTGGGTCCGGCGATCCAGCCGATCATTTCCTGATAGCGTTCAGGCTGAATATAGTGCGGGGAAGAAGGATTGACGTTGAAAGCAAGGAATTCCACACCCATGCCTGCGCCATAGCGGGCATCGGTGAGATTTGTGATGGGTGCCATGAGCACACGTGTTACCAGACTCATGGCTCAAATATGAAAAGAAAAAAATAAATTTGACCTGACAGCAGCCGGCATGAATACAATGACAATGATTGGTAAGACCTGCAGCGTCCTGCGCTTCACCGGGATTGTTGTCTTGGGCCTTGGTTCATTTGCGTGTTCTTCTCCGGATTCGCCTTCTAAAGATTCATTTGGGTACCAGTACCTGCCCCTGCGCGTCGGTGACTTTGCCGAGTATGATGTGCAGTCGACGCGTACACTCGCGGGTGTGCCTGCGCTTCTCGAGTTTCAGCTGCGCACTGAGGTGGTGGATTCTTTTGCAAACGCCGAAGGAGGATACTCATTTGTAATGCATCGCAGTACGCGGAATACAGAGGCGGATCCATGGGTGCCACTCGACAGCTGGACCTTGCGGCGGAATGACCGGCAGGCAGTGATCACTGAAAACAGCACGCCTTATCTGAAGTTAAGTTTTCCGGTGTCTGAGAGCAGGAAGTGGAATGGCAATGCCTTCAACAGCAGGGAGGCCAATGAGTTTTGCGTGGAAAAGGATGCCTTTTCCTGCGACATGTATGAGGCCACAAAAGTGGGTAAACCGTTTACGGCAAGTGCCAGCATGAATTTTGAGACCACTGTAACTGTGGTGGAGAACGATAACCAGGATCTTATTTCTTTTCAGGACAAGCGAATTGCCATTTATGCCAAAGACGTCGGGCTCGTGTATCGGGAGATTGATTCGCTTCAATATTGCACGCAGCCAGCCTGCCTCGGAAAGCAGGAGATAGAAAGGGGGCATGTTTATGTGCAAACCATCCGCGCATACGGTCATCACTGATGAAGTTGCGTTGGTCCTGTTTGATTTCTTTTGCTGTTCTGCTACACTGTGCAGGAGCCTTTGCGCAGCCATCGCGTTACATGGTTTTTTTTCGGGACAAATCGGGCACCGCTTTCAGCGTAGATCGTCCGGCCGACTGGCTTTCATCGCGATCGGTCGGGCGCCGGATGCGGCAGCAGATAGCTGTTACTGCCGATGACCTCCCTGTGAATCCAGTGTATGTGGCTGCCGTGAAGGACGCAGGGGCCACCCCTATCTATGTAAGTCGCTGGTTGAACGGTGTGCTGGTTGTGGCAGACGCTGCCATTCAGAGTACGCTGGCTGCTTTGCCGATGGTACGCGACGTTGAACTTGTTGCACCAGGTAAAGGTCTTGCAGGTGGCCGATTGAAGCAATTCAGGATGCGGAGTACGGCAGCGACTGCGGAACAGACGCAGATTCAGCGCAAGATGCTGGGACTGGACACCATGCATGCGCTGGGATACCGTGGCGAAGGCGTAATGGTAGCAGTCATTGACAGCGGCTTTCCAGGTGTTGACCAGTCGGTACCCTTTCAACGTCTGCTGTCGGATGGACGCGTGCGCGACCAATATGATTTTGTGCACCACACAACAACTGCCTTTGCCCAGGACAGTCACGGCACGGAGGTGCTTTCAGTGCTTGCGGCGGAAACGGCATCATTCAAAGGCGGATTGCCAATGTCAGATTATCTCCTGTATGTGACAGAGGACGTGCCTACGGAATATCGTGTGGAAGAATACAATTGGTTGTTCGCTGCGGAGCGCGCAGACAGTGCGGGTGCAGACGTCATCACTTCGTCATTGGGTTACAACTTGTTTGATGACGGTGCAATGGACTATTTGCCTTCGCAGCTGGATGGTCATACAGCCGCGATCACACGCGCGGCAGAGATGGCTATCGACAGAGGTATCGTGGTGGTGGTGAGCGCCGGCAATGAGGGCAACAACAACTGGCGGCTGGTGACGCCGCCCGCCGATGGTGCAAGGGTGCTCGCCGTGGGTGCCGTCAACCAGGCAGGGGGCAAAGCAGGTTTCAGTTCGGTTGGCCCCACGGCCGACAATCGGATCAAGCCGGATGTGATGGCCCTCGGCATCAACACTGCGGTAGTAAGTTCTTCAGGTGCAGTCACTGCCTCTAGCGGGACCTCTTTTGCGTGTCCTTCCATTGCAGCGCTTGTCGGTGGCTCCATTCAGGCATTTCCTGATGTACCGGCGGAACAACTGATTCAGGTCATTCGCAAGTCCGGGAACCTGTACTTTTCACCTTCCAATGAAAAGGGCTACGGCATTCCCCATTTTCTTGCGGTGCGCAATCAACTGTTGCATCCTGAAGTTTCTGACGTGGTGCGCGTGTTCCCCAACCCGGGTACCGGCGCCAAGGTGCAATTGCTGCTGACCGAACCCGATGGCCAAACCGTGCAGATTCAGGTGTACACTGCCACCGGAGTTTTGTGTGCGGATGCAAATCTGGAATCTCTTTGGATCAATAACCCTGTTGAGTGGGATGTGAGCGACCTCGCGGCTGGATTGTATTTTATCCGGGTGACCACCGCGAAGGCGTCGCAGACCGTCAAATTTGTGAAGTGGTAGCCACCCGCCCCGTTTTTCACTACTTTTGCAGGGTAATCCCAATTTCATGTCGATCGTAGCCCCTTCCTTGCTGGCAGCTGATTTTGCAAACCTGCAGCGGGAGATTGTCATGGTGAATGAAAGTGTCGCCGACTGGTTTCACATCGACATCATGGACGGCGTATTTGTGCCCAACCTGTCGATGGGGCTGCCGGTGGTGGAAGCCATCCAGCGACATGCGAAGAAGCCCATGGATGTGCATCTGATGATCGTGCAGCCGGAGCGCTATGTGGAGGCCTTTCGGAAGGCTGGGGCGGAAGTGATTTCAGTCCACGTTGAGGCGTGTCCGCACCTCCACCGCAACATTCAGCAAATTAAAGGCCTGGGTGCCAGGGCCGGTGTAGCCATCAACCCGCACACATCCATTCGCGAACTGGAGAACATCATTCAGGACATAGACCTGGTCTGTCTGATGTCGGTCAATCCAGGTTTTGGCGCGCAAAAGTTTATTCAGCACACATTCGCCAAGGTTCGTGCTTTGAAAGAAATGATCAAGACAAGCGGCTCCTCGGCACTTATTGAGATAGATGGCGGCGTCAACATGGGGAATGCAAAGGAACTACTGGCGGCAGGTGCTGATGTGCTGAATGCGACCAACGGTGAATTGAGCACAACCGTCAGCAACAAACAAATTATTGAGCTGCCGCTGAACGGACGCAATCCTCTTAACCTGATTGCCTTGCAACCAGGT
>JAIBBB010000299.1 GCA_019694905.1 Cyclobacteriaceae bacterium | reverse complement strand
TATTTGTCATTCTCTTTACCGTGGCTTTCGGCCGCTTGTGGTGTGGCTGGGCATGTCCTCAGACACTCTTCATGGAAATGGTATTCCGCAAGATTGAATATCTGATTGAAGGAGATGCCAAGGATCAGCGCAAACTGGCGCAGATGCCCTGGAATGCGGAGAAGATCATCAAGAAGTCTTCCAAGCAGATTATCTTCTTTGCCATCGCATTGCTGATCGCACACATCGTGATGGCCTACCTGATCAGTTGGCCTGAGGTAGTTCGCATCGTAAGCGAACCTCCCAGCGCACATCTGGCAGGCTTTATCGGACTGATGGTATTTACAGGCATCTTCTACGGCGTATTCGCTTTCTTCCGCGAACAAGCCTGCATTGCCGTTTGCCCCTATGGCAGGCTGCAAAGCGTGCTGCTGGTGAAAGACTCAATCGTCGTAGCTTATGACTGGATCCGCGGAGAACCGCGGGGCAAAATCAAAAAGAACGCAGCACCTACTGATCCCAAAACAGGCGACTGCATCGACTGCAAGTTGTGCGTGCACGTGTGTCCCACTGGTATCGACATCCGCAATGGCACCCAACTTGAGTGTGTGAACTGTACCGCATGTATTGACGCGTGCGATGACGTAATGGTCAAAGTCAACAAACCCACGGGCCTCATTCGGTATTCGTCCCACAAGGCTATTGCGGAAGGCCGTCAAAAGCTCATCACACCCAGGGTGATCGGATATTCGGTTGTATTGGTTGCACTTCTTTCGCTCCTCACCTACTTCCTTTCTACCCGAAAGGATGTGGAGACCACCATGCTCAAGGCACCGGGCACCCTGTACACACGAACCGATGACAACCGGATTTCCAACTTGTACAACATCGAATTCGTCAACAAAACCTTTGAAGACATACGGCTCGAAGTGAGAATCGAATCTCCTGCCAATGCCGAAATCAAGAAAATCGGCGAAAGCAAGGATATTCTGGTGCCAAAAGATGCCATTGTCAAGAACCTCTACATGATCTACCTGCCTGAAAGCGCCATCACTTCGTCAAAGACGATCGTTGAAGTTGGCATCTACCAGAATGGCAAGAAGATTCAAAACATCAAATCAAAGTTTCTGGGTCCCATCCACAGCAAAACCTCAAACTGAAGCCGCCATGAATTTTGGAAAATGGATCGTCGTAGCATTCGTACTGTTCGCCGGGATACTGGCAACCATGGTGGTAATCTGCGTGAGACAGGACGTAAACCTGGTCTCAAAAGATTACTATGAACAGGAACTCAAACACCAGACCAAGATTGATCAGCTGCGCAACGCAAGTGAACTACCGGTACAGCCCAGCATCGGCCTGGAAGCGAACAATCTGAGGATTTCATTTTCGGAATTGCCGAAAGTGGAAAAAGGGCACGTCAAACTGATGCGGCCCTCCAACGAGAAGTTTGATCAGGAACTGGAAATTGCCCCTGGTCCGGACACGACACGGCTCATCACCATCAACCAACCCATACCCGGACTGTATCGCATCCGGATGGAGTGGGAAATGAACGGCAAGGGTTACACCGTCGAAAAAACCATTGTCGCACCGTGAGCTGGATTGCAGCCATCCTGATGGGATTGACTGGCGGATTTCACTGCGCCGGCATGTGCAGTCCGCTGGCTGCTGTGATAGCCGTGCGCCCACCTGCAACCCTTCACCGATTGCTGTACAATGCTGGCCGGGTTCTTACCTACGCGCTGCTGGGCGCCGTTGCAGCGACAGCCGGTAGCCTGCTGCAATTCAATCTGCTGCAGAACTGGATCTCGCTGGGCATGGGGACCCTGCTGATCCTGCTTGGAATTGGCACCGTTGGCAATATTCGCATACCACTGCTTACCAGTGGCGTTCAAAAACTCACACTCTGGATCAAGCGCCACTTTTCAACTTTTCTCGGCAAGCGCACCACCGCCTCTGTATTCGTTCTGGGTATGCTCAACGGCCTGCTTCCCTGTGGCCTCACCTACATTGCACTCACCTATTGCCTTACCTTATTCTCACCACTGGATGGATTTGTCTTCATGCTCCTCTTCGGTGTTGGAACACTTCCCGTAATGTTGGGCTTTACAGCCCTGCTTGGCTGGTTGACCCGCAGGTTCAGTTTCAGCAGCGCAAAGCTGGCAACCATCAGTTTCATCCTCGTAGGAATGCTCCTGATCGGTCGTGGCGTGTTTACACACATGCACTCAACTGACAGTCCAACCAGCACTGCCACCGTCTGCAAATAACCGCCTGGCGCCTTTTTCTTTGAAAAGGAGCATCCATGTTCTATATTCAACACACCTAAACTGATAGCCTGTGAAAACAACAATGTCTGCACTCTTTCTGTCCCTCGTATTGGCAGGAAGCATAATGGTATCATGCCAAAAGAAAGAAAACCAACAATCCGCTGCGGCAGTGGCCAACACACTTACCGACGAAGAAAAAGCCGCCGGTTGGGAACTTCTGTTTGACGGTAGCACACTGAATGGCTGGAAGCGTTACGGAGCCGACAGCATCGGTCCGCTTTGGAGCGTAAAGGATGGCATCATCGTCTGCGACGGTGCAGGACTTGGTGAGGGCACTGCCAATGTTGGTGGATCACTGATGACCACACGGGCTTTCGGTAATTTTGAACTGGTGGCAGACTGGAAAGTTACTCCAGGTGGCAACAGTGGTATCCTGTATCACGTGATTGAAGATGCCAGGTATGGGCACGATTATGAAACCGGCCCGGAATACCAGGTCATTGATGACAGCGGCTGGAAAGGTGAACTCCACGATGCCCAGAAGGCGGGCAGTAACTACGACATGTATGCCGCCCCTGCCAACAAGAAGATCAATCCGGTAGGAGAATGGAATACAGCGCGGATTGTCTACAAAGATGGGCACGTAGAACACTATCTGAATGGTGAAAAGACTGTTGAATTTCAGGAAGGTGACGCTGACTATCAGGAGCGCTACAGCAAGAGCAAATGGCCCGGGTTTCCTGACTGGAACAAGAGCAAGACCGGTGCAATCTCCCTGCAAGACCACGGCGCAGCCGTTTACTTCCGCAACATCAAAATAAGACCTCTCTGATTGAATCGATGAAGTACCTGCTGCCATTCCTGGTGCTGGGCGGACTCCTGTGGTCGTGCCAGCCCAAACCTGTTGACAAGACAGGATTTGTTGTCGTCAAAGGCGTTGGATTTGAGATCGATGGAAAGCCCTATCACTACCTGGGGACCAATTTCTGGTACGGGTTGAATCTGGGGTCGAAGGGCCCCGGGGGTAACCGGGATCGGCTCCTGCGAGAGTTGGATCGCCTTGCCGGCTTAGGTGTAATGAATCTGCGCGTGATGGCGGGTTCTGAAGGCCCCGATGACGAACCTTACCGCATGTTGCCCTCGCTGCAGACAGCACCAGGTGAATACAATGCGGATGTGCTGGAGGGACTCGACTTCCTGCTTGACGAAATGAAGAAGAGGGACATGAAGGCCGTCATGTGCCTCAACAATTTCTGGAACTGGTCGGGCGGTATGGCACAATACCTTGTGTGGGCAGGTGCCGCTGATTCCATCCCCTATCCACCGCCACATCCCGGCGGTGACTGGAGCAAGTACCAGGAATTTACTGCGAGCTTCTATTCCAACGCAAAAGCGGTAGAACTCTTTAACAGGCACATCGAGTTTATGCTCAAGCGGAAGAATTCCCTTTCTGGCCTACCGTACAAAAATGATCCCACAATCATGTCCTGGGAACTTGCCAATGAGCCGCGCGGGGTCAACAATCAAAAAGATTTCCGGGCATGGCTGGAGGCTGTTACTGCACTCATTCGCATGCACGATCCTAATCACCTCATCACCACCGGCAGTGAAGGCAAGACCTCCGCAGAATCGTCAGGAACAGATCTTGCGCTTGATCATGCCAGCAAGAACATCGACTACTCCACCATTCACATCTGGGTGCAAAACTGGAACTACTTCGATCCCATGAAGGCAACTGAAACATACGAGCCAGCGCTTGCCTACGCCAAAAAGTACCTGAGTGATCACGTGGCCATTGCCCGCACCATGGGCAAGCCGGTGGTGCTGGAAGAATTTGGTATTTCAAGGGACCTTAACAGCTATGAAGCGAGTTCAGCCGTTACCTGGCGTGATCAATACTACCAGAGCATGTTCGCTGAAGTGACCAAACTTGCACAGGAGCCGGAATCACCGCTCGCAGGATGTAATTTCTGGGCATGGGGTGGTGAAGGAAGGCCCCGCCAACCGGGCGGGCTTTGGAAGACCGGTGACGCCTTTGTTGGCGACCCGCCGCACGAAATGCAAGGCTGGTATTCAGTCTACGAAACAGATACCACGACGCAGTCAGTAATCAGACAGTATGCAGCAACTTTGTCTGAGCTGAAATAGCAACTACTTCCCTGCTCTACCGGGCCGCAACGAATGCAGCGGCCACTCCAATCCGAGACGGAATGCCCCTGGCATTTTATCCTGCGCCGCACAGGACCATGCAATCCATTCACGGGAGACGTTTGCGCCTGATTCACTCGCCTTGGTAAAATCACGACAGGCTGACTTGCGGTCACCTGAGGCAGCATACACAGAAGCACGAACCCCAT
>JAIBBB010000298.1 GCA_019694905.1 Cyclobacteriaceae bacterium | reverse complement strand
ACCTTCTGCGCCAGGAAGCCTACTGGGATGGCATGGCCATCGTGCCGCCACTCCTCCTCGGATACCTCCTGCTCGGCGTGTACTACAACCTGACCATCTGGTTCAAGCTCACTGACAAAACCTACGCCGGCACTGTCATCACCGTGACTGGGGCCGTGCTCACGGTAGCACTCAACTACTGGCTCATACCCCTCTTCGGCTACCTCGGCAGCGCCTGGGTCACCGCCGCGGTCTATGGCTTCATGATGCTCGCCTGCTACGCCTGGGGGCAGCGCGCCTACCCCATCCCCTACCGATGGCTCGCCGGCACCTTATATATAGGTGGTTCCATGGCGCTCGTGCTGGCTGTGAACGAGTACGTCATCAGTGGTTCGGCGGAAGCGATTATGGCCCGCGCAGGCATCCTGGCCGCCTGGCTGGTGGTGGTGTTTCTGCTGGAGTACAAGGGCCTGGTCAGAAAGCCAGCCAGTATTTCGTAATCATCTAATTATCATAGAGTTAAAGCTCGATCAGGGCGGTGGCTTTTATTCCCGTTTTCCTGACGCTTGTCTTTTGCAGTCACACGATAATCATATAGTTTTGCGGACGTAAAATTTTAACCTACCCGTTCAACTGATTATGGCTAACTACGGCAAGATCACCCAGGTCATCGGCCCGGTGGTCGACGTGGCTTTCGATGAGCCCGGCACCAAACTTCCCAATATTCTTGATTCCCTCGAAGTGGTAAAAGGCGATGGTACCCGCGTGGTACTGGAGTGCCAGCAGCACCTCGGCGAAGACCGTGTGCGCACGGTGGCCATGGAAGGAACGGAGGGTCTGGTGCGCGGCATGAAGGTGCTCGACACCGGCTCACCGATTATGATGCCTTCCGGCGAAGACATCAAAGGCCGGTTGTTCAACGTGGTAGGTGAGGCCATCGACGGACTGCCCCAGCCCAAGTCTACGGCAGGGTTGCCCATCCACCGTCATGCACCTGCGTACGAAGACCTTTCCACAGCTACCGAAGTTCTTTATACCGGTATCAAAGTCATTGACCTGATCGAACCTTACGCCAAGGGTGGTAAAATCGGATTGTTCGGTGGTGCCGGGGTAGGTAAGACCGTGTTGATCCAGGAGTTGATCAACAACATCGCGAAAGCGTACAGCGGTCTGTCTGTATTCGCCGGTGTGGGTGAGCGTACCCGCGAGGGTAACGACCTGCTGCGCGAAATGATCGAGGCGGGCATCGTGAACTACGGCAATGATTTCAAAGAATCCCTCCACCACGGTGGCTGGGATCTCAGCAAAGTAGAAAACAAAGACCTCCGCGATTCAAAGGCAACTTTTGTGTTCGGTCAGATGAACGAGCCGCCCGGAGCCCGCGCCCGTGTGGCGTTGTCCGGACTGACAATCGCCGAGCACTTCCGCGACGGCGATGGCACTGGCAAAGGCCGTGACATCCTCTTCTTTATCGACAACATCTTCCGTTTCACACAGGCAGGTTCTGAAGTGTCAGCCCTCCTCGGCCGTATGCCTTCTGCTGTAGGTTATCAGCCTACCCTGGCAACTGAAATGGGTGCCATGCAGGAACGCATCACTTCCACCAAGAATGGTTCCATCACTTCCGTTCAGGCGGTTTATGTACCTGCCGACGACTTGACGGACCCTGCACCGGCAACGACCTTCTCTCACCTGGATGCCACCACGGTATTGAGCCGCAAGATCGCCGAGTTGGGTATCTACCCTGCGGTGGATCCGCTCGACTCTACTTCACGGATTCTCCGCGCCGACATCGTTGGCGAAGAACATTACAACTGCGCCCAGCGTGTGAAGGAAATCCTCCAGCGCTACAAGGAACTGCAAGACATCATCGCCATCCTCGGTATGGACGAACTCAGCGACGAAGACAAGCAGGTGGTACACCGCGCCCGTCGTGTGCAGCGTTTCCTCTCCCAGCCTTTCCACGTTGCCGAAGCCTTCACAGGCCTCAAAGGTGCGCTGGTAGATATCAAAGACACCATCAAAGGATTCAACATGATCATGGATGGTGAACTCGATCACCTCCCCGAAGCCGCTTTCAACCTGGTAGGTAACATCGACCAGGCCATTGCGAAGGGTGAGAAACTGATGGCCGAAGCCGCTAAAGGTTAATCCATGCAACTCGAGATCATTACGCCCGACAAAAAGGTTTTCGAAGGCGACGTCACTGCCGCCTCCTTCCCCGGCGCAGACGGCTCGTTTCAGGTGCTGAACAACCACGCTCCCCTCATCAGCTTGCTGAAAGAGGGAGTAGTGGAGTACAAGCAAAAAGAAGCGCGCCACCAGGTTACTATCACCGGCGGTGTCGTTGAAGTGCTGCAGAACAAAGTGATATTGCTCGCCGACGGTGTGGTGGAGGGGTAGTTAGGTGAGTGAGCAGGTAAGTGGGTAAGAAAGTAAAAGAGTAAGTTGGTAGATGGTGGGGTGAGAGTAAGCAAGTAGTTGTACGCAACTGAACAATAGAAAAAGGAGGAGCGCGAAAGTGCTCCTTTTTTGTTGGGGATCGGTCCAGCAAAAAAAAGCTGCCGGCCCCTGTAACATTCCGTTCGCGCCTGTCTCTAAACGCGCAAACAAAACACCATGAAAAAGCCTACCGTTCTTTCACCGCTGATTATTATCCTCATTTCCATTCTTCCATCATTTCTGATCACACTCTGCAGTTTCTCTGGTGATCCGGACCCCTATCCATTTGAATACAAGAGAAGCGGGCGCGGCGAAACCGCCATCATCTTCATTCCGGGTTTCGCGAGTGCAGCCGCTGTGTGGGATGAAACGCGGGCGCGGTTCGAGAAGCGCTACACCTGCTACACACTCACAATGGCCGGATTCGCTGGCGTCAAACCGCAACCTAATGCCTCCTTCAGAAACTGGGTCGCAGGGATCGCGCGGTTCATCAAGGAAAACAACCTGGAGAAGCCCATCATCGTTGGCCACAGCATGGGTGGCGCACTGGCCATGGCGCTCGCAGCCGACTACCCAACGCTGGTTGGAAAAATCATCGTGGTTGACGCGCTTCCCTGCCTGTCCGCCCTGACCAACCCTTCTTTTCGGGCGGCCGCCAATCCCGACTGCGCCCCCTTCATTGATCAGATGACAGCCACCTCCGACGCGCAGTTTTACCAGATGCAAAAGATGACCATGAAAAGCATGACAGCGGACACCACCGCGCAAACCCTGGCGGTGTCGTGGAGCATGCAATCCGACCGCAACACGCTGGGGTCCATGTTCTGTGATTTTCTCAATACCGATCTGCGCGACAACATCCGCACCGTTGAATGCCCGGCCCTGATTCTGCTGGAACCCTCCTTCAGGCAAGTCTCTGCGGCCATCGAACAGCAATATGCCAACCTGAAAACCGCCAGGCTGCAATACGCGAACAGAGGCCTTCACTTCATCATGTATGATGACAAAGAGTGGTACTTTAGCCAGCTCGAGCAGTTCATAGGATGACCTTCGAAGAAATATACAAAGCGTATTGGCAGAAAGTATTTCGCGTCTGCATGGGCTATGCCAATGATGAGGATCTGGCAAAAGACATGGCTCAGGAGGTCTTCATTATCGTATGGCAACAGTTGTCACGGTTCAGGGGTGAAGCCGGCATCGGCACATGGATCTATCGCATCGCCACCAATCACTGCCTGCGTCAGGTAGAGCGACAAAGCAAGATGCAGAAGTCTGTTTTGCCCATGAATCTTGTTGAAGAGAAGCAACCCGATCCCGAGCCACAGATTCAATTGCTTTACCGCTTCATTTCAGAGTTACCGGAAGCAGACCGGATCATCATCTCACTGGAACTCGAAGACGTCAGGCAGTCGGAAATAGCGAGTATCATTGGCCTTTCAGAAGCCAATGTGCGCGTGAAGATTCATCGTATCAAGGAAAAGTTAACGCAAAAATTCAGAGAACATGGAAACGCCTGAAGTTGATTTCAAAGCGCTGTGGGCAGGGCGCAAGACCCAAGAACCTGCCCTGGACGATTTGATGGTGCGTATTGACCAATACAAGAGCAAGCGGCGCCGGCATCTGTTGTTGACCAACATCAGTCTGATCCTGACGGCTGTCTTCATCCTGTTTGTCTGGTATTATTTTGAACCCGTTCTGATCACAACCAGAATCGGAATCGTTGTCATCGTAGCAGCCATTGCGCTGTATGTCCTGGCGCTCAACAAAGACAAGGTTCTCTACAAGCAAACAGATGAATCCGTCACCAACCAGGATTATCTGAAAGATCTCCTGATGATCAAATCACGACAGCGATTTGTAGAGACCACTGTACTCAACCTCTATTTCTCGCTCCTCCTGTTGGGCATTGGCCTTTACATGTATGAATACACTTTGCGCATGACAGCAGGTTGGGCGGCCATTGCCTGGGGTGTCACCGGGCTCTGGATTGCATTCAACTGGTTTTACCTGCGGCCGATGCAAATCCGGAAACAGCAGGGCCGGCTCAACGAGTTGATCGATCAGCTGCGGCGCATCCAAAGCGAATTGAATCATCCCTAATGCGTTGGCGCGCGCTTCCATGCGTTGGCGCGCGCCTCCAGGCGCGTGCCTTCAACTTCAAACGTTAGCGCGCCTCCAGGCGCGTGCCTGGCCTTTTTTCGGTCACTCCAATTT
>JAIBBB010000297.1 GCA_019694905.1 Cyclobacteriaceae bacterium | reverse complement strand
GGGGTACCGGTTGCTGAAAGGATTGCGGGGATTTGCCAACTTTCGGATTGCCTTCACGTCGTTTGGAAGTTCTGAACGATGGGGGATGGGTATGGAGTACGTCCATAAATTCGGAAAATGGTCTGTTACCATCCGGCCCCAGATGCAGTACACCCAACAATACGTGGATGATGGCGACACCGGAAACCCGGACAAGTGGATGCTGCGACTGAAGGGTACATTGAAATACCCGCTCACCGACAACCTTTCAGCATATGCCTCACTGGAACCATTTTATCGGGTAACTGACAACTGGGCAAAGGACAACATCCGCAACTCTATGGGTATACGATGGAATTTTGCGCATGGCCAGAAACTGGATGCATTCTTTATGTATCGTCCTGATTATGTGAAGAAATATGTGCGCACCTTTTATGTGATCGGCATGCAATGGAGTTATACATGGAAGGTGGACGACAAGAAAAAGCAAACAACCTCCGGCAAATAACTGAGTGTCAGGGCAGGGCCCTCAATTCGCTCAGAAATACCTGTGCTTTATCGTGAGATACCACCAGCCGCAGGGAACTCGTTTCAACAGGTTGAAACCGCACAAACGAGGTTGCATTGGCTATGAGTTCAACTTCTGAACGGAGTTGTACCGGTTGCCATTCGCCTTCATTCCAATAGAACACGGTTACTTTGTAGGGCACGCGATAGCCGTTGCGATCGGCAAAGAAGTTAAGCTGCACTTCGCCAATATTCTGGTCACGGTTCCATTCCAATTGAAACCAGTCTTCATTGGTTGTTGATCCGGCTGTTGACCAGCCATTGGTGACCTCATCGAAGAACCATCTTCTTCCGTCAATGGCCTGGTAGAGTGAATCGGGATGGTTGTTGACAGAGGCGCTCGGCTTTGGATACCCCGACTTGCGAATGTTCAAGGCAAGGTTGGTTTCCGCTGTCATTCCAAGGTTGCGTTTTGCCCCGGTCATGACCAGCAGATAGTCGTCACCATTTCTTGTGAGCACCTGCGGCACATCATCTACCCAGACACGCAAGCCGCTTTCTGCACCATAGTGAGTTCCATCGACATCCCACACCACTCGTAGTGAATGACCCCGCCAGGGCACCTGATTGATTTGAAACCAGGGGATCGTTGCATCTGTGATCGGGTGAATGCGCAATGTGTCACCCGCGGTTGGTCGGATGCCGCACAAGCCGGAAATGATGAGATTGTTGAAAGACGAATGGTTGTAGTGATTGCTCCAGTAGTAGTG
The DNA here is from genome assembly GCA_019694905.1 of Cyclobacteriaceae bacterium. Classification (GTDB taxonomy): domain Bacteria; phylum Bacteroidota; class Bacteroidia; order Cytophagales; family Cyclobacteriaceae; genus ELB16-189. The sequence continues at coordinate 3,397 of JAIBBB010000297.1, read as the reverse complement.
AACTATCGGACCGCCGGCATTGGGGTCATAATTCTCCACGAGGTTGATCAGGCCATTCGACAGGTAGTGCTGCCGTGTGAATTGACGCAAGGCGCTCACGTAGTCGGACGGCGTCACGGGGTGCTGGCGGTAATTGTTGAGCAGGTTCGCCATGGCGGTGAGCGTCTGGCTGGATTGGTACGGCCAGCTCGGCCCATTCCATTGGCTTCCGCGCTTGCCATCAAACCATACAAATTGGCGAAAGTAGTGTTCATAGGAGGGCTCATTCGTGCGATATCCGTAGCGACCCAGCAAGAACGTTGTATCGGTCACATGGCGCCAGGCCTCGCCGAATGCTGGAAGGTCTTTGGGCAGATTGAAATACCAGGGGGCCATTCCTGCGAGTTCCCGGCCCCGGATGAAGTTCCAATAATGCACATATTGATTGTCCTGTTTGAAACGGTCTGTAAAATGCTGAAGACGGGGATTCCATAAACTGTCCTGAACCAATTGCTGGAGGGAGTTGGCACGGCTGGTGAAGATTCTGGAAGTGACAGTGTCACCTTTCAACTTAGCAATCGAGGCGATGGCGCGGGCGTTGCCATATTGATAGCTGTTGAGCGTTGGCCGAAAGGCGTCACCTCCATCAAACCCGGCAGTACCTCCGGACGCGTCAATGGAAGCTATTGTGTACTCTGTAGCGTCAGGCATGGCAGGGATGAAATACAGTTGCTTTCGAGAATCGAAATGATCCGCCCAGTCAGTCCACGTAGCCTGGAGGTGATCCAATTGATTCACAATGAACGTACTGTCACCGTGTACCAGATAATGAGACCAGGCAGCATCAGCTACACTTTCGCTGTAGCGACGGTCATTGCCACCTGTTACCAGATACCGGACGTAGGAGTCCACATAGTAAGGACTGCGCAACCAGCGTCCTTCATAAATATGGTGCATGGCTGCGGCGTTGATGGTGCACCAGGGTTCGCGGTCCCAGGCAACGTGATTGATGAATTCCGTGATGACGTAGTCGCCGGGTCCTGTTTCGCGAATGTGTGCCCGGTACATTTTCCAGCGATAGTAGTACACGTTCTGGATGGCAGTGTCAGCACACTCAAAGAAGGGAATATTTTTGAGATACCAGGCTGAATCTGCCTGATAGTAGTGGCCGGCCAGCGAGCGTTCATCCAGTGCCGGTATCGAGGGCCGGCAGGCTCCGGCCAGAATTACCAACAGAAAGTGAATCAGATGCCGGCGAGTCATGATAAATTAGATGTCGTTGAGTATGTTACGCGTAAGTTCACTATCCGTCTGATTGCCTGTATTGACCGTTTCCTCAGGCTCAAACAACAGAATGTGTGTCTCTGAGGGCGCCACAGGACGATGCTCAACCCCCCTGGGAATGATGATAAATTCTCCCGGCTGTACGACAATGGTTCTGTCGCGAAGTTCCATGTGCAGAACACCTGAAATGACGAGGAAGAGTTCGTCCTCGAGGTCGTGATGATGCCAGACAAATTCGCCCAGCACGCGCACGAGTTTTACCGACTGTCCGTTAAGCCTGCCGGCGACATGCGGATGCCAGTGGTCCGGAATCATTTTGAACTTCTCAGCAAGATTGACTTTTTCCATTAGAAGAGTGGCCCACGTAGAGGCGGCCTTACAAGTTACTGAAAGGTGTTGTATAGTTGATCAATGCACTATTGACTGATTTTGCTATTTTCGCAGACCTTAAACAATTGAGATGGAAACCTTCAACAAGAACTGGCTGGCTATTCTCCTGGTAGCGGTCGTATTTGGAACACTCGGATTTCTGATTGGACGGGTGACCGGCCATGCACCCGTGGAGGAGCGCGAAATTCGAGTAAGCGGACCTGGGGGAATGCGCCTTGATCCCTCCGACTCAATTGACGTTCAGGTGGAAGTGGAAGGAGGCGGATCTGAAGTGAACGTCGAAACCACAGTGAAATCCGACACCATTATCAAAGACGGCAAGAAAATCATTGTGCGCGAAGTGCGCAAAATCAAGAAGTAACTGGCCGTGTATCGCTGACCGGGGCGATGAGGAAGGCTGCAGGGGCCGGATAGGTTGATTTGGATCGTGTCGGTGAAAGGTTATTTTTGTTTGATTACCTGAACCCTGACTGCATGCAAAACAACCTGGCTACTGCTGATATTATCATTGTGCTCGCCTACTTTGGCGTGGTATTGATGATTGCCCGATGGGCCACCCTTCGACGGAAGCACAGCCACAATGAAAAAGCTTCTGCTGATTACTTTTTGTCGGGCCAAAGTGAAGGCTGGTTTGTGATTGGTGCAGCCCTCTTTGCCTCTAACGTGGGGTCAGAGATTATCCTTGGGTTGGCGGGTTCCGGTGCCCGTGCGGACATGCCCAATGCGCAATTTGAAATCCTCGCATCACTGGTGCTGATTGTGCTGGGTTGGGTTTTTGTTCCCTTCTATCTCAAGACGGGAGTTTACACAATGCCACAGTTTCTGGAACTGCGCTACTCGTCTGCAGCGCGAAACTACCTGTCCGTAGTATCCATTCTGGCGTATGTGTTGACGAAGATCTCACTGATCATCTTTTCGGGTGCCATGATTTTTGACATGTTTGGAATCCCTTTCTGGACAGGGGCCATTATCATTGTTTTGTCCACTGGTTTCTACACCGTACTGGGTGGTCTTACCGCGGTCATCTACACCGATCTCATCCAGACATTCATCTTGCTGGCAGGCACCATTGCGGTGACGCTGGTTGGTTTGAATCAGCTTGGCGGCTGGCAGGAGATGACGGCGACTATCGCGACGGCTTCCGGCACGCCGGGCCATCCACCGCTGTCACAGTTCTTCAATATGTGGCGACCTGTGTCTGACACCAGTTACCCTTGGACGGGGATGCTGTTTGGGGCCCCAATTCTCGGTGTCTGGTATTGGTGTACGGATCAGTTTATTGTGCAAAAGGTCTTGTCCGCCCGAAACATCAGCGAGGCGAGAAGGGGCTCGCTGTTTGCCGGTTTTCTGAAATTGCTGCCTGTCTTCATCTTTCTGCTGCCGGGTATCATTGCCTATGCCTTGATGCAAAAGGGATTATTGACGTATTCTGCTGAGAATCCTGACCAGGCAATGGCGGCGATGATCACGACTTTGCTCCCGGTTGGTTTGAAAGGGCTTGCCATCGCTGCTTTGCTGGCGGCCCTGATGTGCTCTCTCTCCTCAGCTTTTAACTCTTCGTCTACCTTGTTCACCATTGACTTCTACAAGCGGTGGCGTCCATCTGCTTCTGAGAAGTAGTTGGTGCGGGTAGGACAGTTAGCAACGGTTGTGCTGGTTTTTGTCAGTCTTGCCTGGATTCCTTTCATGAAGACGCTCATGGGCGGTGGCATGTTCCATTACCTGCAGAGCGTACAGGCATACA
>JAIBBB010000071.1 GCA_019694905.1 Cyclobacteriaceae bacterium | reverse complement strand
AAGGCTGATATCATCATTTCCGGAGTCGCTGAAGCTGCCTTGTGTGAAGCCTGGGTAGGTGGGTTCAATGCGCTCAAGGCGCTCTCCGAACGCAATGACTCTCCCGAAACCGCCTCACGTCCCTATGACAAAGACCGTGATGGTTTCGTGCTCGGTGAAGGCGCAGGTGGTTTGGTTCTGGAAGAATACGAACACGCCAAAGCACGCGGTGCCAAAATCTACGCGGAAATCATTGGCGGCGGAATGACCAGCGACGCCTACCACATCACCGCGCCGCACCCGGAAGGTGCCGGCATCATCAAGGTGATGGAACTGGCCATGGAAGAAGCCGGTGTAAGCGCAGGAGACATTGACTACATCAATACGCATGGCACCTCCACTCCGCTGGGCGATATCGGTGAAATCAAGGCCATTCAAAAGGTATTCGGCGAACACGCCAGCAAAGTCAATATCAGTTCAACCAAATCGATGACAGGTCACCTCCTCGGAGCAGCCGGCGCCATCGAAGTGATTGCCTGCCTGCTCGCTCTGAACAAGGGCATCATCCCTCCCACCATCAATCACTTTACTGACGACGATGGACTCGATTCATCGCTCAATCTCACTTTCAACAAGGCTCAGCAGCGCACAGTCAACGTAGCACTGAGCAATACCTTCGGTTTCGGAGGACATAATTTCTCTATCATTTTACGCAAGCCCGAATAGGCTCTAGTCTCTCCCGTCATGGGTGTCTGGAAAATTCTCCAATTCCCTGAACGCCCCTCCCGTCAAGCTGATCGCAAACTCACGACAGCCGTCCGCACCATTACCGGCTATTCACCCGGCAATCTGGAACTCTACCGGCTCGCCTCTATGCACAGTTCCAAGGCCCGTGAATCAAACGGATTCCGCGAATCAAATGAGCGGCTGGAATATCTCGGTGACGCCATTCTCGGCGCTGCAGTAGCTGACTATCTCTTCAAGAAATACCCCTTCAAGGATGAAGGCTTCCTCACTGAGATCCGGTCCCGCATCGTAAATCGTGAGTCACTCAACAACCTCGCCCGCAAAATCGGCATCAGTGCAATCGTCCAGTTCGATCACAAAAATGCCCAACTTCAACAGGTCATTCTAGGCAACACGCTGGAGGCACTCGTCGGTGCCGTGTACCTGGACAAAGGTTACCTGCGCTGCAAAAAATTCGTAATTGACAAACTCATACAACCCTACTTCGATCTTGATATCGTTATTCAATCGAATGCCAACTTCAAGAGCAAGTTGATCGAATGGGGGCAGCGCAACGGAAAAACTGTGCGCTTTGAGACCCTCAACGTCAGAAAAACTTCGCAGCACCGGGAGTTCTCTGCCCAGGTGTTTGTCGATGAGCAACCTTTCGGTACCGGTTTTGGTTATACAAAGAAGAAGGCCGAACAGGACGCCGCCCAGAAGACGTGCGATCTGTTGGAGATTGCTTAATTTTCGACGTGCAAAAGTCAACGAATCTGCGCGTGGCAGGCGCCACCGTCAATCAGACTCCACTTGCCTGGAGCCAGAATCTGTCTAATATCATTCAGGCAACCGAAGAAGCACGCGCCCGACAGGTTGACCTCCTCTGTTTCTCTGAACTCTCCCTCACTGGTTACAGCTGCGAAGACCTCTTCCTCAGTGATTGGCTCGCGGAAGAAGCACTGCGGCAATTGGCCTTGCTGCTGCCGCATACCAACAATATCACAGTCTGCGTTGGACTGCCCCTGCGCATGCACGGAAAAACTTACAACGGAGCAGCCGTTCTGCGGGATGGAAAATTGCTGGGTGTCTCTCTCAAACAGAATCTTCCGCTTGACGGCGTTCACTACGAGCCGCGCTGGTTTGTGCCGTGGCGAAGCGGCGAAATCATTCAGTGGCAGCTGCTCAACTCCAACGTACCCGTGGGTGACGTGGTGTACACATGCAAGGACATCACCTTTGCTTTCGAAATCTGTGAGGACGCGTGGCGCGAACAGAGACCGGCCATCCGCCATTTACAACGGAATGTCCAACTGATTCTGAATCCAAGCGCCAGTCACTTTGCCTTTGGCAAAGCCCATGTGCGTGAGACACTCATCCGCACCAGCTCAGAGAAATTCCAGTGCGCCTATTTGTTTGTCAATGAACTCGGCAACGAATCTGGCCGAATGATCTATGACGGCGACATTATTCTGGCCCAGCACGGGAAAATGCTGGCTTACGGCGACCGGTTGGTCATCGGCAATTGGCATTTGCTCTCGCACGACCTCCGTTTTGATACGCCTCCTGTGAATCCAGCGGTCACACCTGTATTTCCTGATCAAAACGAAGAGTTCGCACAGGCGGCAGCGCTTGCACTTTTTGACTATCTGCGGAAAAGCAAAGCAAAAGGATTTGTACTGAGCCTGAGTGGTGGTGCCGACTCTTCCTGCTGCGCTGTGCTGGTGAGCGAAATGGTGCGTCGTGCGTCGTCATCGCTGGGCTGGAATCAATTCTGGCAACAGCTCGGCCAGGACCCGGCCACGAAACCACAATCGGTTGCCGGCGCCGTGGGGGCACTTCTCAGTTGCGCTTACCAGGGCACCCGAAATTCCAGCCCTGAAACTCTTCAATCGGCAAGCTCACTGGCCACCAGCATTGGTGCTCAGTTTCACCAATGGACCATCGATGAGGAAACTGAATCTTACAAGTCGAAAATGGAACAGGTGCTGGGCAGGTCGCTGAACTGGCAGCAGGATGATATCGCTCTCCAGAACATCCAGGCACGGGCACGATCACCCATCATCTGGATGCTTGCCAACATCAAACAGTCATTGCTGCTGACAACCTCCAACCGGAGCGAAGGGGACGTCGGCTATGCCACCATGGACGGTGACACCAGTGGAAGCCTTGCCCCGCTGGCAGGAGTAGACAAACCCTTTATTCTGCAGTGGCTTCGGTTTGCAGAAAAGACACTGGGCTACAACGGCCTGCATGCCGTGAATAACCTCACCCCCACCGCCGAACTGCGACCGCCCGAATTGTCTCAAACAGACGAGAAAGACCTGATGCCCTACCCGGTACTGTTAGCCATTGAAAAACTTGCTATCCGTGACCGCCGGTCACCCGTACAGGTTTTTCATACACTTAACAAGCAGTACCCGGCAGAAGAACTCAAAGGGTGGATCCGGCGATTCTTCAAATTGTGGGCCATCAATCAATGGAAGCGGGAGCGTATCGCACCTTCCTTTCACTTTGATGACCTCAACGTTGACCCCCGCAGCTGGTGTCGTTTTCCGATCCTTTCGGGTGGTTTTGAGACCGAACTGGCTGCCCTGGACGCCTGTTAGCCCTTTTACCGTTCGTCTTTATTGATTATTTTTACTTGTTGCCACTTTCCTTCATGGAAAAAGACGCCCTCATTTCACTTATTCGGAACAAGACTTCTCTGGCCGGCATGGCTGGAAGTGAGTTGCTTGAGGCATCACGTACCTATCCCTATGCTCAACTTCTGAGAAGTCTGGCGGCCCGGGTTGCCACTGAGGAGGAGCGCGACGACAAGACTGCCCTGGTACAACTCGCAGCAGTTTATGCCAACGACAGGCAGGTTCTGAAGGAATTGCTGGAATCACCAGGCCCACAGGCTGCCATGGCTGCCGAGGCAGAAGCCTCTGAAGTAGAGATTGAGCATCTGAGAGAAGAACTACTGGACGATCTCAAGCGAATGCTTTCGCTGAAGGGCGAATTTGAGCGATCCGTTGAAACCTTCGAAAAGCAACAACACCAGGTCCGCCGCAAGGCCAAATCAGAAAAGGCAGTTACCACAGAGCCTGAAGTGCCAGGCGAAATCTTGTTGGAAGAGATCAAGTCCTCCAAGAAGAAGGTGAAAGCCAGCAGCCCCAAGCAGAAAGAGCAGACGGAGATTATTGACCAGTTTATCAAGGCCCAGCCATCCATACCGCGCCCCAAGCCAGTGTCGGTTGACAGGACAGAAGACCTTGCTGATTTGGGTGACACATACAGTGAAAACATTGTCTCTGAGACACTTGTGCAGATTCTCGTCCGGCAGGGCAAGCGGGAAAAGGCCCAGGAGGTCCTTCGAAAACTGATTTGGAAGTTTCCACAAAAAAAGGCTTACTTTGCAGCCCAAATTGAGGAATTGAAGAAATAGTCCCATGATTTACACCCTGCTGATCAGCCTTGCCATTTTTAGTGCCTTCCTGCTTGTTTTGGTTATTCTGGCCCAAAACTCCAAGGGTGGCGGACTCAGCAGCCAGTTTGGCGGCTCTGGTGCGAGCAACGTCATCGGAGTGAAAAAGACGAGTGACCTTCTGGAGCGTCTGACATGGGGTTTTGCCATTGGTATCATCGTATTGAGCCTGGCGACGAATTTCACCACACCCAGTGCTGCAGAAGCAGCTTCAGACGAAGTGCTTGATCGCGTAAAAGATCAGCCCGCTTCGATTACCCTGCCCAAGCCCTCCGGTCAGGATACCACCAAGAAGTAGTTGGTTCTCTCAGAATTTTAAAAGTGCGCTGAAGTCGAAAGCGCCGGTTTGTGCCACGACTATGTCCGCGGCACCCAGTTGTTCCTTTTTGCCAATCCCAACGCATCGCATTCCCGCGCGTTTGGCAGCTTCCACGCCTGCCTGGGCGTCTTCAAATACCACACACTGCGCCGGCACAACACCCAATTTGGATGCACTGAGCAGAAATATCTCAGGATCAGGTTTGGTGTGAATGATCATCGTTCCGTCCACGATGGCATCGAAATGATGTGCAATCCCCAGCTTGCGCAGTACGGTATCTGCATTTTTGCTGCTGCTGGCCAGACCAATCTTCATTCCCGCCTGTCGGATTTTTGCAAACAGGTCCGTGATTCCGGGAAAGATCTCATGTGCCTGCATTGCCTCAATGTACTCAACAAACCATGCATTCTTGCGCGTGGCCATGGCGTCCATTTCTTCCCTGGAGCGCTGAAGTCCTCCGATTTCAAGAATGATCTCCAACGACCTCATTCTGCTGACGCCCTTGAGCCGCTCATTGGCCTCCGGGGTGAGCTCGAATCCCAATTCAGCCGCGAGCCGTCGCCACGCCAGAAAGTGGTAGTGTGCAGTATCAACAATGACACCGTCAAGATCAAATATGCAAGCCTGTATCAAGTTGTGCTGATTTAATGATGAGCAATCCTATACATGTCCGCGGGCGATAATCGCTTCGGTTTCACCCAGCGTCTTGAATACGTCGAACGTTTTGCCCTGGGTACGAAGTGCGCCAAATGCATTGCCGTAGCGTGCCGCCCGAACATAGTCGCCCGGGTTGGTGACCAGACTAAATGCCAACCCGCCGGCAAAGGAGTCGCCGCATCCTGTGGTATCGATTACCTTATCCACTTTCACGGCAGGAATCATTTCCTCACAGAACTGGCCGTTCCTCATAAAGTATGCGAGGCACCCCCTCGAATCTACCGTCACATAGAGACACTTGAGTCCAAGGGCAAGGGCATGTTTTGCAAATGCGCGCAGTTCATCCCTGTCAAGCTCTTCAGCCTTCGTAAAATCGACCGGATCGAATTCCTTCTTGAACCAGGAGCAGTGGGCCTCCTCCAGGTTCATCTTCAACACATCCAGATGCGGCAGCCATTGGTCGCGCTCCATCCAGAACCGACGCTGACGTTCTCCGCTGGTGAGACAAGCAGTGGTCGGGCCGTGTGCGTCGAAAATGATTACACCTTTTGAATTCGCTCTGAGATACTTGATGGTATCCAGAGAAATCTCGTAGTCGGTGATGGGGATGAAGACAAATGCCTGGCAATCCAGCAGCTGCCGGAAATCTTCCGGTAGCATCGGATCCATATGGCCAGTCTGCTTTTCGAGCCGGTTGTTCTGGTCAATAAACTTCAGGCTGATGATGGCGCCCTGATCCATGTGGTCTGTTACATGGCTGAGATTGATCGAGCGGTAGCCCTTGAAAACTTCCATCACAGGAGGCAAATCCACTTTGCGAAGATGCGCAACAGGAATGACTTCAAGGTCACCTGTTTCGAGTCTCGATAAGGCGATCACCGGATGTGTCACGCATCCATACTTCTGGATAATCTCGCCGCGGTGGGTCTCAATGTGATCCCGCGGGATAGGGCCTACAACAGCAATTTTTTTCATTCGGCAACAAGGTATGCAGCCCCAAATACGCCAGCGCTGTCGCCCAACCTGGGCTTGAGCACCGGTGTGTCCAGGCGGTTGTTAAAAATGTATTTTCGGAGCGAGTCAATTCCCTCTGTGTACAGTGCATCAATATTTCCCACACCACCACCCACCACGATTACATCGGGGTCCAGAATGTTAATGATCACACTGAGTGCCTTGCCGAAAAAGTGCGTGAGTCGATGAATCGTCTGCGTGGCCTGTGGATCGGTGCCAGCCAGGTGCCGCTGATAGATTTCTTTCAACTTGAGCTTCTGGCCTGTCAGAGAGGCATAGTACTTCTCTGTGGCCGGACCTGACATCACGTTTTCAACACAGCCGGTCTTGCCGCAATAGCACATTCCTGCGGAATCATCGAGGTAGTTATGACCCCATTCGCCACCAATGCCGTGTAGTCCATTGATTGCCTTTCCATTCACTACCACGCCACCACCCACGCCGGTGCCCATGATAACGCCAAACACGACTTCGGCGTTGGGATACTTCTCCTTCACTATCCCCAGTCTTGTTTCAGCCAATGCGAAGCAATTCGCGTCATTGGCCAATCTGAACTCCAGTCCCATCATCCGCTCCAGGTCAGCCTTCAAAGGCTTTCCGTTCAACTCTGTGGAGTTGCAGTTCTTCATTGTCTTGCTGAAAGGATCCAGCGTACCTGGAGTGGCAATGCCAATCTTGTCGGGCAGGTACCCCATCTTCTCTTCCATCATCCGCACCACCTTGCAAATCTGCTCGAGAATGCGTTGATAACCCTTGTCTGATTCTGCAGGCAACCGGTCGCGAAAGAGGACATCAGGTTGCAAGGCGGATTTCAATACGGCACCTTCTACTTTGGTGCCTCCGAGGTCAATGCCCCAGATATGCGAGGATGAAGTCATGATGAAGGAAAGAGACGTTGATCAAATTTAAACAAACCGGGACAACAAATTCTCATAGTATTCCTGCCGGCCACTGCGCTGTGCCGGCTCGCCATTCTTCCCTGCAAGTGCCGCCAATGCATCCAACGTAAGCTGGCCTCTTTCGAATTTGCGGCCATTGCCAGCATCGAATGATGCATACCGTTCTTTTCGCAGTTTAAGGTAGGCTGATGATGCCAGAATCTCATGGGCCGCCAGCAAGGCTCTTGCGAAGGTATCCATGCCGCCGATGTGAGCATAGAACAGGTCGGCCGGATCAGTCGAGTTCCGCCTGATCTTGGCGTCGAAGTTGATACCACCAGTCCTGAATCCGCCTGCCTGCACAAGTACCAGCATGGCCTCGGTCAACTCCGTCACATTGTTGGGAAACTGATCCGTGTCCCAGCCATTCTGGTAGTCGCCGCGATTCGCATCCATGCTGCCGAGTGCACCGGCATCGGCTGCCACCTGCAGTTCATGCTGGAAGGTATGCTGAGCCAGCGTGGCATGGTTGACTTCAATGTTCAACTTGAAGTCCGCCAGGAGGTCATGTTGCCTGAGGAAGGAAAGTACAGTGGCCGCGTCAAAGTCATACTGGTGTTTGGTGGGCTCCATCGGCTTCGGCTCGATCAGAAAAGTACCCTTGAACCCATTCTTCCTGCCGTAGTCGCGGGCCATCCGGAGAAACATGGCGAGATGCTCCTGCTCCCGCTTCATGTCGGTATTCAGCAAGGACAGGTAGCCTTCACGACCGCCCCAGAAAACATAGTTGGATCCACCGAGTTCAACGGTTGCATCGATGGCATTCTTCACCTGGGTGGCCGCGTAACACACCACCTCAAAATCGGGGTTGGTGGCTGCCCCATTCATATACCGGGGATGGGAGAACAGATTGGCAGTCCCCCACATCAACTTCACGCCAGATGCCTTTTGCTTCTTGGCCGCATAGGCCACAATCTGTTCCAGTCGACGGGATGATTCGCGCAGGGTACTACCCTCCTCTACCAGATCGTAGTCATGAAAACAATAGAATGGAATGCCAATTTTGGTGATGAATTCAAATGCTGCGTCCATTTTGTCATAGGCACGCTGCATGGGATCATCGCTTCCCAGCCAGGGAAAATGATGGGTCGGTGCGCCAAAAGGATCGGCTCCGCTGCCACAGAATGAGTGCCAATAGGCCACAGCAAAACGCAAATGCTCCTGCATGGTCTTCTTGCCCACTTTCTGCGAAGGGTTGTAGTAGCGGAATGCCAATGGGTTATCAGTCTCCGTGCCCTCATACCTGATGGCTCCGATACCCTTGAAGAACTCCTTGTCGCCCAATGTGATTTTCATAGTGATGTGAATTTGATTCAAGCTACTTCTTTCCGGATGTTCCATCCCATTGCACCAACAACCAACAACAGCACAAGCCACGATGAAGCCATGGTGATCTTGTCGCCAATTACGTAAGGAGCTGGTTCAAATCTGAATTCGATGACGTGCTTGCCTGCAGGCACTTTCAAAGCCCTGAGCACATAGTTGGCCCGAACAATCGGCACTTCAGCACCATCGATGGTTGCATGCCAGCCCCTGGGATAATAGATCTCTGAGAATACTGCAAGCCCCTCGCTACCGGACTCACTCTCATATTGCAGGAGATAAGGCTTCCTGCCGGTGAGTTTGATTACCTGACTGCTGTCCGATTGAAAAGTACCGGCTATTCCGGATGACTGATGAACAATGGCGGTAACGGCAGGGTTGATTTCTCCTGTGCGCTTCAGCTCAGCATTGGCATCAGTCACCGCTTCGGCTTGCCCTACAAACCAGGCGTTGCCAAGCGCTGCCGGATTCCTGATAAAGTCGCCTGCACCTGACCCATACACCAGGTAGCGGGCATTCAGCATGTTGAAGATGCCGTATTTGGAATAATCCAGCCTTCCTGATTGGGCGTCCTGAAAGAAAGTGCGTGTCTGTGGTGCGAGACAAGAGTCATACAAATCCTGATACCGACGAAGCTTCGCACCATGATAGCCTCCCAGCGAGTGATGAAAGTAGGAAGTTCTTGCCTCTGCCCATGAACTGTTCAGGTCCAGATTGTACACCCTGTAGTAGTCCTGGTCCCGGCGAATATTGTTGTCCGCCTCAGTAGGTTCAAACGTCGCCACCCGACTGCGCTGATAGTTTTCTTTGGTCAGGTACCGCTTGTTCACAGCAATCAAGTCTGCCCCTGTCAGAAAAATAAATACTGCATAGAAGCCAATCGATGACATCCGCCGTGCGCCTTCAAAGTACAACAGAAGAAAAATGCCGGCAATAAATGAGAATGAGCGAAATGCATCGCTTCTGATCAGACTGCTGCGGTCCGCTTTCAGTGCACTCAGGAACCATCCTGGCAATTCCTGTTCTTCCGGTCTCGACAGGCTGCCCAGTCCACCAGTAAGCACCAACAACAGGCACACGCCACCGGTACAGGCAGCAGCAATCAGCAAAGATCGTCGGAGCACTTTTTCCTTTGCGTTGTTCAGGTATTTCTCCACACCAAGGAAACCCAGCAAGGGCATGGCAAAGAGTATAATTACAAGGGCAAAATTAACTGACCTGAATTTGTTGTAACCTGGCAGGTGGTCAAAGATGAAATAGTTGAACGTCGGAAAACTGTCGCCCCAGCTCAGCATCAGGCTGAGCAGGCCAAGGGGCATCAACCACCAGAACCACTTTCGGTCGGCCACCAGCGCTCCGAAAACAAAAAGAAAAACAATAATGGCTCCCGCATAGTAGGCACCCAGCGTACCACCGTGTTGGGGGCCCCAGTAGTGCACAGTAAAAGCCGCGAGTTGGTTCGCCGTTTGCTGGTCACCCGCCTGCATGAGTGCTTTATAAGATGCACTGCCTGTGTCCTGGACGAAAGCTTCACGGGAGGTGCCACCGTAGATGTCCGGCACCAGCAACGTCACCGGCTCCCAAATCCCGTAGTTGTATGCAAATGCATAGTCCCGGGACAGACCATCGGCAGCCGGCGGTGCGCCTGGCTTCACCAGTTCCGATTTACCGCGAATAGAGTAAGTTGTGTATTCAGAGATAGCCCAGATGGGGCCGAAAAATGTACCTACCGCAATAAGGGCAGCCGGAACCAGCAGGGCAATTGACCGGACGAAACCGGAGATCTGCCTTTCGCGGACAGCATACATCAGCTGAACAAGCCCGTAAACCACCACAATCAGCATGAGATAGTAGGTAATCTGCAAGTGATTCTCGCGAAGGTGCAGGGCCAGCCCACCACTGGTGACAGCAAAACCAAGCCACCGCTGGCCACTGAAAACAAGGTGAATGCCTGCAACCACCAATGGCATAAAAGCAATGGCACCAACCCTGGCATTATGACCGGCCTCCAGTCCGATGATGAAAAACGTTGACAGGCCAAACGCCAGTGCACCTGCCATCGCAAGCGAAGGACGAACGCGGAAGGCCAGCAGCAGAATGTAGTAACAGACAAATGCCGCCATGAGGTTGTTCACCGGATGGGGCAACCATACGGTGAGGACATGTTTCAGAAAAACAACGGGCCCATTGCTCCACTGCAGGCTGACCAGGTAGGCTGGCATTCCACTGAACATTGACTGGGCCCAAAGCCCCTCCTCTCCTGTTGCGTCCCTGAAATCCCGGAGGTCTTTGGCTGAACCAATGTTCTGTTGAATATCGTGCTGACTGAGTACCTGATGATCGAAGAAAACAGGACTGAAGAACAACACAGTAACAATCAGGAACACTGCCACTGCAATCAGGTGCGGCAGAACGTGCTCGCTGAATTTCAACTTTTTCATGGAAACGGATTAATCATGCAAAATAACCAAAACACGGCAAGCAGGAAACGCCTCTGCCAGGTTTATCAACCCAGTTTGAAGGACGGTGCAGACCAGAGCAAGTGAAGCCCAAACGCCGACAGAAAGAGCCCCACTATGATGTGGGTCCATCGAAGAAAGCGCGGTGTGATAAGTGCTCTGAGCCTGTCCGCGAGCCACGCCTTGGCAATATCGGTCCCCAGCACAGTTGCCAGCAGCGATGCAAAAAAAATCAGGTACTCCTGGTCGGTGGTATAGCCAAGGTTCAACGTTGCGTAACTCAGGGTGCCCAGCCAGAATATCAACACTGAGGGACTGAGCCCATTCAGCACAAAACCCTTGACAAAGCACCGAAACTTTCTCGCCGGCACTCCTTCACTGCCTCTGGCGATGACGCCCTGCCTGCTTTTGAAGAGCACATGCCGCATACCAAACGCGATCAGGATCACTCCTCCGGCGTATGCCATGTAAATCCGGTAACCGGTGTGGACGATCATGTTGACCAGGCCCAGATAGCAGATCGCCACATAAAGCATGTCACTCAAAGACACCCCCAGGGCAACCATGACACCGCTCAGAAATCCACGTTCAACACTGGTCTGAACTACAGTGAAAAAAACGGGGCCAACCAGAAAAGCAAGCACTACGCCGAACTCAATTCCATGAAGAACCTGGATCATGAAGCTGTGGCGGGATGAAATGCCTGATTTTGAAGAAACTGCTTCCAATCGTCAAGCTGAGTTTTCTTCAAGACCCTGGGAAACTTGTTTTGCCCTCCACTCTTTCCTTTCATTTCCATGAACTGATAGAATGCGCGAAGCGGGAGAACTTCCATCACCACCTCACGCAATGCGGCCGAACGCTCCACCCGGTAGTCGTCATTGAGCTCAGAAAGGTATTGGTCTACGAGTTGCCGGAGTTCGGCGGGGTCCGCCCTGTCGTCAGTGCCAACAAACCAGTGATGGGCAAAAAGGTTTCCATGGGGTATCCCCGCAACGGTGTATTCAGGAATTGAAATATTGAGCTGGCGGGACACCAATTCGATTGCCCGGTTCATGTTGTCCACCGACAGATGCTCGCCACACAAGCTCAGGTAGTGCCGGGTCCTGCCCGTTATTACGATCTCAGCATCCCTCACGGACGTAAATCGGATCACATCACCAATCAGATACCGCCATGCACCAGCACACGTGCTGATCAGAATCGCATAATCCTTGTTTTCTTCTACCTCATCAATGAGCAATGACTGGGCTTCCGGTCTTACGTCGCCGCTGGTTGTAAAGTTCTGATCGTTAAAGGGTATGAACTCAAAAAAAATCCCGTTGTTCAGAACCAGCCGCATGGACTTGTGATTGGGCAAAGCCTGGTAGGCAATGAAACCCTCAGAAGCGAGGTAAGTTTCAATGTATTGCATAGGCTTCCCAAACAGTTTCTCCAGTCCATTGCGATAGGGCTCGATGGATACACCGCCGTGCACGTAGACGCGCAGGTTCGGCCAGATGTCATGGATATGTTTGAGGCCGTATCGCTCAATGATACGCTCCAGCAGAATCTGTATCCACGCAGGTACACCAACGATGATTCCGATATTCCAATCCGGTGCCTTGCGCACCATCTTGTCCAGTTTTTCCTCCCAACTTCTTGTTTTGGCAATTCTCTTGCCGGGCTTGTAGAAATGTTGAAACCAAAATGGCAGCCGCGCTGCCTGGATCCCGCTGAGATCGCCTTCAAAGTAGCTGCCCTGGTGACTCAGGTGCGTGCTTCCACCTACCATCAGAATGCCAGACTCGAACACACGCGATGGTAAATCATACCTGGACAGTGAGATGATCTGGCGGATACTCGTTCGCTGAATGGCTTTGGTCATGTCCTTGGTGATGGGAATGTGCTTGGAAGCAGCCTCTGAAGTGCCGGAGCTAAGCGCGAAGTATTTGGACTTTCCGGGCCAGGCGATGTTGCGAACTCCCTTGAGTGATAACTTCCACCAATCCTTGTACATTTTATTGTAGTCGTGGATGGGGACACTTTCGTTGAAGCGTTGGTAGAAGTTGGTGTGCCCGAGCCTGAAATGCTTCAGAATATTATCAAACCCATAGAACTTCCCGAACTCGGTGTCTTTTGCCCTCAGCAACAGCTCCCGCAATTCAATTTTCTGCTGCTCGAAAGGGGAAAGATAGTCCTGGTCGAGATTTTCTCTCAGTTTGATCCCTTTTTTGATCAGTGTTCCAAGGATCGCCATAATTTTGTCAGCACGTAGTTAACGGCAGCGAGTTTACAAAGTTTACCAGCAATGTCCATTCAATCCAATGTTAAGCATTTTCAATCACTGTTTGAACCCCTGGGCTGCAAGCTGATCGCCGTAAGCAAGACCCATCCCGCCGAATCGGTGATGGAAGCCTATCGCGCCGGTCAGCGGCTTTTTGGCGAGAATAAGGTTCAGGAAATGGTGGCCAAATACGAACTGCTTCCCAAAGACATTGAATGGCACCTCATTGGACACCTGCAACGCAACAAGGTAAAATATGTAGCGCCATGGGTGGCCCTTATCCATGCAGTCGACAGTCTGGCCCTGTTGCAGGAGATCGACAAGCAGGGACAACGGTGCAATCGCATCATCCCCTGCCTGCTTCAGGTGCACATTGCCACAGAGGAAACGAAATTCGGGCTCAGCCCGGCAGAGGCCAGTGCCCTTGCGGCAGACCCCGCAGTTGCTCACCTGAAATTTGTGGCGGTGCGGGGCCTGATGGGCATGGCCACTTTCACCTCGGATGAAAACCTTATCCGCAGCGAATTCCGGGGCCTTCGCCAACTTTTCGATGCGTTGAAAACGTCAGTGCTCCCGGCCAACATCAGGATGGAAGTTTTGTCCATGGGAATGAGTGCCGATGCCGCAATTGCTGCCGCGGAAGGCAGCACGATGGTGCGAATTGGAACTGCTATTTTTGGAGAGAGGCCTAAAAAACAACCAGCATGAACAAAAAGACTCTCATTGTGCTGGGCGCCGTTGCCGGTGCCCTCGCCGTATCACTTGGCGCCTTTGGTGCTCACGCCCTTAAACCCATTCTAGAATCGAATGGCCGCACCGAGACCTGGGACCTTGCCAGCCGATATCAATTCTATCATGCGCTTGCCATTCTGCTTACTGCGCTCCTTGCCGACAACTATCCACGGATGAAATCTGCGGCCTGGTTTTTCGTCACAGGCATTGTCTTCTTCTGCGGAAGTCTGTACATCCTCTCGCTCACAGGAACAAACTGGTTTGGCGCCATTACCCCGATAGGCGGCGTCGCCTTCATCGCGGGCTGGCTTTGGATGGGCTGGAGCACACTGAAGAACTAAGGACCGATCAAGGTTCGTTCGGAACCTTCTTCTCAAGGACGTTTGCACTGAACATGATCTGAGCGGCTTTGTCAGCATTGGCCGCGTTTGAAACAATGGTCACCACTTTGTTCTGACGACCAATCTTGTGGGCACTGTCAAAGCCGATGGTAATTTCAGCACTCGCGCCTGGGGCAACAGGGTCCTTCGTCCAACCCTTTGGGGTGGTGCACCCACAGGTGACCTGCACGTTGGTGATGATCAGGGGTGCGTTGCCTTCATTCCGGAAGCGAAATGTGTGCTCCACCTTTTCACCCTCAACCACATCTCCGAAATCGTGAGAACTCTTTTCCCATACAATCAAAGGACCATACGCCTTCTCAGTATCCTGGGCATTCAATCCAACAAAAGAACAGAGAAGCAAAACGATCAGGCCCGGGATTCTCATCGTGACCAGTGGTTTCATGATTCTTGCAATCATTCCTGAAGAAAGGGTTCGCACTTCTGGCTAAACCTTGATCCAGGACTGTTTGCGATGACTTTCGACAATGGCATCACACAATCGGAGCTCGCGCAGACCCTCCGCAAATGTAGGGAAGGAAGGCTGGGCAGGCTGCTGGCCTTTGGCTACAGCTGCATACACATCCCGGAACAATTGCTTGGAAGTATCTCCGAAGCCCTCGTTGTGGCCACCGGGATAGGCGATGATGCTGCGCACCTCTGCATCCACCAGAGAAGGATCCCGCATGAGCACCTGGTTGGCTTCATTGCGTTTGCCGATCCAAAGGTCGTTGGGGCATTCGCTGTCCCAGGCCAGCGAACCTTTCGAGCCGGCGATCTCGTAGTCCAGGCGATTCTTGCGCCCTGCCATGACCTGCGACACGCTGAAACAACCTGTCGCCCCCGTGTCGAACTCGAGGAGCACGGAGCCTTGATCCTCGGTGTCGATCGCCACCGGTTCGGTGTCCTGCGGCACCGCGAGTTTGGCCTGGAACGTCTCGATCGAGCCGACCGGCCGACGACGGTTGGGCAGGAAGGTCTTCAGGGCGGCACAGACACGGACCACGCGCATCCCCGTGATAAACTGGAGCAAATCCAGCCAGTGGGTACCAATGTCGGCCAC
>JAIBBB010000070.1 GCA_019694905.1 Cyclobacteriaceae bacterium | reverse complement strand
GTAAGCGTGGACAGAGACGATTCCGAAAGTCCGCCGGCAAGGAAGGCTTTGCGGGGCAGTCCCCCCTCGTTCAATTGCGGGTGTTGGAATACAGGCACCTCCTGCAGGTATCGAAGCACAACTGCTTCCTGTGCAGGCCTCTTTGCAAGTTGCTCAAAGAGTGCCTCAAGTTGGTCTTTTCCATTGTAGGCTTTGGTGAGCCGCACCCGCCGCTCGGTCTTTGGCTGATATTTGTCTCTGATTTCTTCCAGCAGCAGTATCGCACCTTTGGAAGTCAGCGACCGGATGATAGAAAGGATATTATTGACGCCCAGAAATTTGGAGACGTCTGTGTAAGTAAGCGTATCGTGTCGGAGCCGCGCGAGCAGGCTCAGCTCTTTTTCGTTGAAGAAAGCATCAGATTGCTCCAGGTCGAACGCGGGGTTGAGCTGAACAAGCGATTCCGACGAGAGCTTGAGCCCGGCAGGCATGGCTGCGTTCAATACCTCGCCTTCTGCGCACAGATAATAGGCAGCCATCCATCGGATGAGTTTCACCTGCTGCGCTTGAAAGGAAGGATACTCGTCAGCAACCTCCAAGATATACTTCGCTTCTACCAGGGGAGGTTTGTGGTGGAGCGTCAGTACAAGCCCGGTCATGATCTTCCGCGGTCCGAAGGGTACGATCACCCGGTGGAGCTCACGGACCTGGTCCTGCAGATGTTGCGGTACCCGGTAGGTGAACAAACGCGGCACCGGCACCGGTAGCATTACGTCGGCAAAGAAGGTGTCGGTAACCGGTTCGGATGTCGTCATCTGCACCGGCGAAGATAAGGATTAAGAGCAGACTACTGAATCAGCTTGTTCAGCGCCGCGTCTACTTTCGCAAACGGAAAACCCTGCACCACTTCTTCCATCATGCGTTTGATGTCTGCTGTACAGAGATTGCCTATACTCCCCTCATGCGTGTGGTTCACGGTACGCCGCGGGTGGTAGTTGCCCGCTTCAATGTCGATGCCCACCTGACGGTATGCATCGCGGAAGGGGACGCCTTCAAGTACCCGCTTGTTTACTTCTTCCACGCTGAAAAGATACTGGTACCGGTCGTCCTGCAACAGATTGGGGCTGATCCGGATGTTAGACAGCATCAGATGAATCATGCGCAGGCAGTCAGACAGGTTCTCAAAAGCGGGAAAGAGCAACTCTTTGAGCAATTGAAAGTCCCTGTGGTATCCCGAGGGCAGGTTGGCAGTCATCAGTGCCAGGTCGTTGGGCAGTGACTGAAGCTGGTTGCAGCGCGCACGGACGAGTTCGAACACGTCGGGATTCTTCTTGTGCGGCATAATGCTGGAGCCGGTCGTGAGTTCGTCAGGAAAGCTGATGAAAGCAAAGTTCTGATTCATGAACAGGCAGGCATCCATGGCCAGCCGCCCGAGTGTGGCGGCCACGCTGGCAAGGCTCTGTGCGGTGATGCGCTCAGCCTTTCCTCGACCCATTTGGGCATAAACGACGTTGTAGTTGAGGTCCGCAAAACCCAGCAGGTGAGTGGTCATGGTGCGGTTGAGCGGGAAAGACGAACCATAGCCTGCTGCGGATCCCAGCGGGTTTTTGTTGGCAACATCGTAGGCGGCTTTCAGCAGGATGACATCATCTACCAGACTTTCCGCGTAGGCGCCAAACCAGAGACCGAAGGAAGAAGGCATTGCCAGCTGCAGGTGGGTGTAGCCGGGGAGGAGTTGATCCTTATGAGCTTCACTTTTTTCCTGCAGTAGGGAAAACAAACGTTGTACTTCGTGTACCGTATGCCCGATGGCGCTGCGCAGAAACAATTTGATATCCACCAGCACCTGATCATTGCGACTTCTGCCGGAGTGAATCTTCTTGCCGGTTTCTCCCAGTTTGCGGGTGAGAATGAGTTCAACCTGCGAATGAATATCCTCCACTTCGGGCTCGAGCTGAAACGTTCCAGCCACCATCGTTGAATGAATGGCTATCAGCTCCCGGCGCAAATCAGACCGTTCTGCAGCAGTGAGCAATCCAATGGACTCCAGCATCGCGATGTGGGCGAGTGATCCGAGCACGTCGAAGCGCGCCAGGTGAAGGTCCATCTCACGATCCCGGCCTACCGTAAAGCGATTGACTTCGTCCAGTGAGGCGGTGGTCTTTTGCCAGAGTTTCATGGGTGCAATGTACAATGTTTGTTTCTTCCTTCGGTCTGCCTGTCAGAGCGCTTCGAGCAACCGGATGTAGGTGTCGATGCCACTCCGGATCTCATCCACGTAGATAAATTCGTCAGCGGCATGCGATCTCGCCGAATCTCCGGGACCCATCTTTACCGAGGGAACGGGAATGAGCGCCTGGTCGGACGTAGTCGGGCTTCCATATTGATGCAAACCAAGTCGGGTTCCGGCCACTACAAGCGGGTGATCGGCGGCGATGCCGGAAGGCCGCAGCCGCATGGACCGGGGTGTGACCTTGCACTGCACATTTTGTTGAACAGTTTCCAGAATCTCTTCCAGCGAATAGGCATCTGTGGCGCGGACATCCACGGTGAATTGACACTCAGGAGGTACCTGGTTGTGCGCCTGGCCCGCATGGATGACGGTGACAGACATCTTGATGCGGCCCAGTGTTGGCGACACTTTGGGGAACTCGTAATGCCGGAACCATTCGATGTCCGGAAGGGCTGCATAGATTGCATTCACGCCTTCCTCTCTCGCAGCATGTCCCGCCTTTCCCTGGGCGATGCAGTCGAGCACCATCAGGCCCTTCTCCGCTACCGCCATCCCCAGCAAGGTGGGCTCGCCGACAATGGCACAATCGATGGCCGGTAATTTCGGCCACAGTTTCTCAATTCCGTTTTGTCCGGATGTTTCTTCCTCTGCACTGGCAGCCAGCACAAGATTCCAGCCCTTCAGGCCCGTTGGATAAAAGTGCACGAATGTGGCAAGCAGGCTGACCAGGGCACCCCCTGCATCATTGCTGCCCAAACCAAAGAGTTTGCCCGCCTCAATGGTGGCTGCAAAGGGGTCTCTTGTGTAGCCGGAGTTGGGTTTGACTGTGTCGTGATGTGAATTGAGCAGTAGAGTAGGCTTGCCCGGAACCGGAGGCGTCTGCGCCCAAACATTGTTTCCTTCGCGCTGTGTAGGAATGCCATGCGCAGAAAGGAATTGTTCTATCAGTGTTGCTGTCTTGTCTTCCTCACGGCTGAATGACGGTGTGGAGATCAGTTGACGAAGCAGTTGGATTGCATTATCGGAAAGTTGTTGGTTCATGTGATGGTAATGAGCGTGCCCCGGGTGTCGTAACCCGTATTGGCAAGCAAATGAGTGTGTTCGCCAATCAATACTTCTTTTACGCCCGATCGAATGGCTGCAAAGGCGTTCTCCAGTTTGGGCAGTATGCCATCAGCCAGCTGACCGGCCTGCAACATGCCCTGATATCCTTGTTCTGTAAGCCTCGTCACAACCGATTTCTCATCGTTCACATCCAGCAGCACGCCCGGTTTCTCGAAACAGAATATGAGACGCACCTCAAAGTGCTTGCTCAGAGAAACGGCGAGTACGGAAGCGATCGTGTCGGCATTGGTGTTCAGCATCACGCCTTCTTCATGGGTGAGCGGTGCGAAAACCGGAATGACATTTTGCTTCAGCAGGAAATATAACAAGGTGTTGTTGACATCCTCTACTGTGATGTCACCAACAAAGCCATAGTCAATTTCCCTTACGGGTCGCCTGGTTGCCTTCAGGAGGTTGCCGTCTGCACCGGTCACGCCAAGTGCATTGCAGTGCATGGTCTGCAGTTCTGCAACGATTTGTTTGTTGATCAAACCTCCATACACCATGGTCACCAGGTCTTTGGTGGGCTCATCAGTGATGCGGCGGCCGTCGACATATTTGGATTCAATACCAAGCTTCTCGCCAATCTTGGTGGCAATCTTACCACCACCATGAATCAGAATTTTTGGATACTTGATGGAAGCAAAGTCCTGCAGGAACTTCTTCAGCGCCGCCGGATCGTCCAGTACGTTACCGCCAATTTTGATGATGTAAAGCTTGTTCATGACTGTAAATCCCCTGTTTTCAGAGGGTAAAGTTAAGGTTATAATTCCCGAAGTATTCGCGATAGCACGGCCTGAGCCGCCCACACACGGTTGCCGGCTTCCTGGATCACCACCGACTGCGGACCGTCCAGCACTTCGTCTGCGATGACGAGATTGCGGCGCACAGGCAGGCAATGCATCACTTTGGCCTGGCGCGTCTGCGTGAGTTTCTGAGCAGTCATCATCCAGGAAGAATCCTGGCTGACGATCTTTCCGTATTGCTGGTAACTCGACCAGTTCTTCACGTACACGAAGTCAGCACCTTTCAACGCTTCGTTCTGGTTGTGAACCACGGTGGCTTTCCCTGCAAAATCAGGATGAAGTTCATAGCCTTTGGGATGGGCAATCACAAAGTCAACAGCCCCCCAGGCGTTCATCCATTGTGCAAAGGAATTGGGTACCGCCTGTGGCAACGCTTTTACATGAGGTGCCCAAGTCATTACCACCCTGGGCTTGCGATTTTCTTTCCAGCATTCGCGGATGGTCACGGCGTCCGCCAGGCTTTGCAACGGATGCACCGTCGCACTTTCGAGACTGACAACAGGTACTCCGGCATACTTGACGAACTGACGGATGTACAATTCGCTGTAGTCGTCCTCGCGATTGACGAGCCCCGGAAAAGTGCGGATGCCCAGCACCTGTACGTATTGTCCAATGACTGCGGCCGCTTCCTTTACGTGCTCCACAGTGGAACCGTTCATGATAGCGCCGTCGTGGAACTCCAGTTGCCAGCCTTCTTTGTCGACGTTGAAGACGATGGTCTCCATGCCGAGATTGCGCGCGGCGATCTGGGTGGAAATCCTTGTGCGAAGGCTCGGATTGAGAAACAAGAGCCCCATGGTCTTGCCTTCGCCCAGGCCACCATCTTTGCGTGGTGACTGTTTGTAGGCCAGTGCCTCCTGAATGATGGTATCTACGTCAGGCGCATCCTGTACTGAGAGAAAGTGTTTCATGCGACGGCCAGGGCTTGAAGTTCAACGGAAAGTGCCTCCAGAAATACATCTGCTTCCTGACGCGACAGTGCGAGGGAAGGGAGGAGGCGGATTACGTTCGGCTTTGCTTCGCCGGTAAAGATCTTGTACTTGTTCAGCAATTCCGCACGCAGGTTCGATTTGAATTCCGGGACATCGAATCCGATCATCAGGCCTCTGCCTCGAATGGGGCCCAGAAATCCGTGACCGGACAGTTTTTCAATGAGATACGACCCCACCGTGCTGGCGTTGAGCAGAAGGTTCTGATTTTCGATAGCCTGCAACACCGCCAGGGCTGCGGCACACGCAAGGTGATTGCCACCAAAAGTGGTGCCCAGCATGCCGCCTGTCGCCTTGATGTCGGGATGGATGAGTACACCACCGATCGGAAATCCGTTGCCCATGCCTTTGGCCATCGTGATCAGGTGGGGCCGGATACCCGCGTGCTGGTGTGCGAAGAATTGTCCGGTCCGGCCGTATCCAGACTGGATTTCATCCAGAATCAACAATGCTCCGGTGCGATTGCACTCTGCTTCGATTGCCTGGAGGAACGCCGGTTCCGGCACCTGTATCCCAGCAACACCCTGAATGCCTTCGATGATCACGGCAGCCACGGAAGAATCCATGCGCTGACGCAGCGTGTCGATGTCATTGAAGGGCAAAAACTCAACTTCATGGCCCGCATTGAAAGGGGCCACGATTTTCGGATTGTCGGTAATGGCTACCGCGCCGGAGGTACGGCCATGAAATGCTTTCCGGAAGGCTACAACCTTCTTACGTCCTGTCACAAACGATGCGATCTTCAGCGCATTCTCGTTGGCCTCAGCACCGGAATTCACCAGGAAGAGATTGTAGTCCGGGTAGCCCGACAGGCGCCCGAGCCGCTCCGCCAGTTGATCCTGGAGTGGGTTGAGCACGCTGTTGGAGTAGAAAGAGATTTTTTCAAGTTGTTCCTTGAGTGCCTGAACAAACAGCCGGTGATTGTGGCCGATAGAGATCACCGCATGTCCACCGTACAAATCGAGATAGCGGGTTCCCTGGTCATCCCATACCCAGGATCCTTCACCTTTGACCAGGTTGATGTTTTGGAGAGAATAGACGTCAAACAGTTTCATGGCTAATTCTTGATGCGGCTGATTTTTTCGTACGAACTGAGAATTCCTTTGATGAGGGCAGAACTCAGGCCCTGGTGTTCCATTTCGTTGATACCTGTAATGGTGCAACCTTCCGGCGTAGTCACCTTGTCGATTTCAATTTCTGGGTGGGAGTGATTTTCCAGCAGGAGGGAAGCCGCACCTTTGGCAGTCTGCACTGCAATAAGCTGAGCCTCCTCAGCATCAAACCCGAGTTGAATGCCGCCCTGGGTGGCGGCGCGGATGTATCGCATGAAGAACGCAATGCCGCTGGCAGCGAGCACGGTGGCCGCTTTCATCAGTCGTTCTTCAATCACCAGTGTCATGCCGAGCCCGTCAAAGAGTTTCGTCACGTCGCTGAGTTGTTTGGCAGAAGCATCACGCGCACACAGGCAGGTCATCGATGAGCCAATGGCAATGGCCGTGTTGGGCATCGCACGCACGATGGCCATTTTCTTCTTGAGATGACTTCCAATTTCTTCAATGGAGATGCCCGTGATCGTGGACACAAGCACCTGCCGGGCAGTCAATTGTCCGCCAATCTCAGTCATGACGCCGGCGAGTTGCTTGGGCTGCACGCAAAGGATGATGTGGGTAGCGTTCTTCACTGCGACGCCATTGTCGGTTGTGAGTTTGTAACCACTCTTCTTCAGGTGGTCCAGTTTGCCGAGGTTGCGTCGGGTAATGACGATGTCCGCGGCTTTGGCCAGCTTTGATTTGACAATGCCCTGCGCTATGGCAGCACCAAGATTTCCGCCGCCGATGATGGCTATTTTCAGATTGCTCATGTCAGAATGAATTTGCTTTGAGATGCAGGCCGGTGACTTCTTTCAGACCAAACATCAGGTTCATGTTTTGAATCGCTTGTCCGCTGGCTCCCTTCAAAAGGTTATCTATCACCGAGTGGATGGCCAGTTGCTGTCCTACCTGCTCGGGTTGGATCAGGCATTTGTTGGTGTTGACCACCTGCTTCATGTCGATGGCTGCATCGCTGACATGTGTAAAAGGATGACCTTCATAGAATTTGTGGTACAAAGCACTCACTTCATCGGCGACCAGATGCGTGCTGACCACCGACGTTACAAAGATCCCTCTGGTAAAATCCCCGCGCCACGGTACAAAATGCACCTGACCTCCGAATTCCGGTTGCAGGCTTTTCAGCGTGCGGTTGATCTCACCCAGGTGTTGGTGTGTAAGCGTCTTGTATGCCGAGATATTATTGGCGCGCCATGTGAAATGGGTGGTGTCCTGCAGTTTCTGGCCCGCGCCAGTGGATCCGGTGATGCCGGTGGTGTGCACTTCTTTCAATAGCCCGGCCTTTGCCAACGGGAGCAATCCCAACTGAATGGCAGTCGCAAAACAGCCTGGATTGGCGACGTTGGCAGATTGCGCGATGGTGTCTCGCTGAAATTCAGGAAGACCATAAGTGAACGAGCGATTCTGCACCGTATCACCGAGCCTGAAATCGTTGCCCAGGTCAATGAGTTTGACAGTAGCCGGCAGCGGATGTTCGGAGAGAAACTTCTTGCTCTCGCCGTGCCCCAGACAGAGGAAGATCACATCCGCTTCTTTTAGTTCAGCAGAGAATACCAGATCGGTATCGCCATACAAGTCCGTATGCACCTGGCTGACCGGTTGTCCGGCGCTGGAACGGCTTTGGGCAAACGCGATTGTGACAAAAGGGTGACGCAGCAGCAGCCGGAGCGTTTCCCCGCCCGTATATCCGGCAGCGCCGACAATTCCGGCTCTGATCTCCTTGCTCATTTTTCTGCCTCGGCCTTGACCTGGTGATAAATACCCACCTGGTTGCCGAAGATTTTGGTAAATCCTTTCACATCATCACCCGTCCAGCCGAGGTTCATCTCGCCGTACTTTCCAAACTTGGACGACATCAGATCGTATTTGGATTCAATGCCATTAATGACAAAACGATGCGGCAGCAGCGTGACCGACACCGAGCCACTCACGTGCTGCTGGGCGCTCTCCAGGTATGCTTCGATGTCGCGCATCACCGGATCCAGGTATTGTCCTTCATGGAGCCAGTTTCCATAGAACTGCGCAAGCTGATCCTTCCAGCTCAACTGCCACTTGGTGAGGACGTGCTTTTCCAGCGCATGGTGGGCTTTGAGAATGACCACCGGTGCGGCTGCCTCAAATCCAACGCGCCCCTTGATGCCGATGATGGTGTCCCCCACGTGAATGTCGCGGCCGACGCCAAAGGGTCCGGCAATTTCCTGCAGATGCTGAATCGCGAGCGTCGGGTGATCGAACTTTTTGCCATTAATGCCGGTGAGTTCGCCCTTGTCGAAAGTGAGGACAACTTCTTCTGCAGCGGTTTTGGTCACCTGGGTGGGCCAGGCTTCTTCGGGCAGCATGCCCATGGACTGAAGTGTTTCGCGTCCGCCCACGGAGGTACCCCAGAGGCCCTTGTTGATGGAGTATTTGGCCTTCTCGAAATTGAAAGCCACACCTTTGCTTTTGAGGTAGTCGATCTCAGCCTCACGACTCAGACGCTTGTCCCGGATGGGAGTAATGATCTCCAGCCCTGGCACAAGGATCTGTAGGATAATGTCGAAGCGCACCTGGTCATTGCCTGCGCCCGTACTGCCGTGGGCAACTGCATCCGCTTTCATGGCGCGTGCATAGTTGGCGGTGGCCAATGCCTGTGACATCCGTTCTGCGCTGACGCTGAGCGGATAGGTAGCATTCTTCAGGACATTGCCGTAAATGAGAAAACGGATAACCTTGTCGTAGTAGTTGCGCGTCTCCTCAACCGTCTTGTGGGAGGCAACACCGAGACCGAGTGCGCGTTTTTCAATGTCGGCGAGTTCCGCCGGACTGAATCCGCCGGTGTTAATGGTGAGTGTGTGGACCTCGTAGCCAAGGTCCTCGGAAAGATATTTGGCGCAATAGGAGGTGTCCAGACCGCCGCTGAATGCGAGAATTACTTTTTTCATTACCAGAAGAAGAATAGAGAGAGGATTGAATTTTTCTTTTCGTTGTTCTGCTCACCTTCTTTCTTTTTGGGCGTCTGGAGCAGGACAAATTGTTTGAAGCGAACCCAGCGCTCAAAGAGCGAGAGGTCTTCCTTCAGATGCCGCTTGTGGCGGGTGTGCAGGTGCCCTTCAGGCGTCACGACAGTTTTGACCTGGTCTGCCTCCTTTTTGGCTGCTTCAGCCGGGTCATACAACATGGCGGTACACATGCAGTTTTTGCGCCCCTTGCTCATCAGGATTTCGTAGTTGACGCAGCTTTGACAACCTTTCCAAAACTCCTCGTCATTGGTAAGTTCTGAGTAGGTAACTGGTTCGTAGCCGAGTTCTGAGTTGATCTTCATGACTGCCAGGCCGGTGGTCAGACCAAAGATCTTGGCATCCGGATACTTCTGTCGGGAGAGTTCAAAAATCTTCTGCTTGATCTGCTTGGCCACACCGCTCTTTCTAAACGCGGGTGAAACGATCAGGCCGGAGTTCGCCACGTACTTACCGTGTTCCCATGCTTCGATGTAACAAAAGCCAACCCAGGTGCCATCGTTCGTCACGGCAATGACGGCCTTGTCTTCCTGGATCTTCATCTGGATGTAATCCGGTGAGCGCTTGGCGATACCCGTGCCGCGGGCTTTCGCCGATTCTTCCATCTCACGGGTAATTGTTTCTGCAAAATGTAAATCGTCAGACGTGGCACGTCTGACTATGATAGTCTGTTCCAACGGTGTCGGAGTTAAGAGTAAATTAAAATGTAGAGAGCGCAAAGTTGCGCGGCGCGCATTGGCGGTTCCCGGACTGCCAATGGGTTCTGTCTTTCAGCTGAAGAGCAGTATCAGATGCGGATTTGCCGACGAGGTCGCCTGGTCACCAGACAGGCCGTGGAGAGGAGGGAGTCTGCGAGTGCGGAGAGAAATCCGCGGGTCTCAGCAAGGGTGAATAACTTTTCCAATTCGCGTAGTGGTTAAAGTTAGATGAACGGCATTTGAAAAAATTTCTTCAAAATTAATTGGTTGGTTCCGATAAATAATAACGCAGAGCCTGAAAAAATCAAAATTTCTTACGAACGAGCATTCGCCTGAGTGAGACTCCCTATCGTTCCACCGGCAACACAATGTGCGACGGGAAGCGTGTCGACCGATGCACCGCGTGGTTGGCCTTGATGAAGTCAGCCTCTTTTGCGTTGAAGATGTTGGGGACAAACTGCTGCGGATTCCGGTCGATGAGCGGAAACCAGCTGCTTTGCACCTGCACCATCACCTTGTGACCTGCCGTGAATACGTGATTCACCTGGTGAAGATCGATCGCAAAGGGATTCACTTCCCCTGGGCGCAGGGCCTCCGGTTTTTCGAAACTCTTCCGGTAGCGACCTCGGAATACTTCATTGGCGACCATCAGTTGGTAGCCACTCATGGCCGGATTTTCCTTGTGATTGGCGGGGTAGACGTCTATCAGCTTGACGACCCAGTCGGCATCGCTGCCATCGGTTGAGGCAAAGAGATTGGCCAGCACGTTTCCGGTAATAGTCAGATCTTCCGTCAGCACCTCCGTTTCCCAACTCATAACGTCTGGTCGGTTGTGCACAAAGCGCTGGTCTTCCACCAGCCAGGTGTACCAGCGCGAGCCGGGTCCGTACGTCTGCTCAATGGGTCTTGGCCGGTAGGGCACTGGCCGGGCCGGATCAGACAGCCACCGATCGCTGGCGTCTGCGGCAGTGGGTGCCTGCAAGGACAGTTTACCATCAGCCTGAAAGTAGAAGGCCGTTGGCTTTGAACTGACGGGTGGCCATTGCGCATAGGTGCGCCAGGTGTTGCTACCCGTCTGAAATGTGCGGGCCTCGGCGAATTTTCCGTCGCCCTTGCTCTTGAGGTGGAAGTTAAACCATGGAAGCTGAATGTCTTGTCTGAATGTCTTACTGGTGGGCGAACCGAAGCGGATGTTGCCAAGCCGTTCCCCATCTCCACGTCCCCAGCCGCCGTGATTCCACGGACCAATCACGATGTGATTCATGTTGCTGACATCCTTTTTCTCCAGCACCTCATAACATTTCAATGGACCATAAAAGTCCTCCTGATCCCACCAGCCTGCCACGTGCAATGTCGGCACTGTCGGATGATCGAGCCTGGAGGTGAGCGCCTGTTGCTGCCAGAATGAATCGTAGTCGGGATGCTCTGCAAAGTGATTCCACGTGGGGATTTTTCCATGGAAGATGTCCTTGTTGACATTGGCAAGCGGTCCGAGCTTCAGATACCAGTCGTAGGTGTCATAATTCGGAAATGGATAGAGCGAATCGCTTTTCGCCGCCTCTTCCATGAATGCGTATTCAAACCCGTAGCTGAGCCGGAAAGCACCGTAGTGGTGGAAGTCATCGCCCATCCACATGTCCGAAGGTGTGGCTTGCTCAGAAGCAACTTTCAATGCCGGATGCGGATCGACGAAACCCTGCACCGTTGTCCAGCCTGCATAGCTGATGCCCAGCATGCCGACCTTTCCGCTGTTTCCCGGCACGTTCCTGACCAGCCAATCAATGGCATCCCACGTGTCGGTGCTCTCGTCGATGGCCTTGGTGTCCTTCTTGTTGCGTCCCATCCGCTGCATTTCGAACCGACCTTCTGATTTGTACCGGCCACGGATATCCTGCAGCACGAAGATGTAACCTTCACGCGCCAGTTCCTGAAAGTACATGGTGCGGTTCGGAGAATCCGATTCACTCACACCATAAGGCGTTCGAACGAGCAGCATGGGCAGTTTTTCTGCCACCCTGGGCGCCCAGATCACAGTGTTCAGGCGGATGCCGTCGCGCATGGTGATGAAAACCTCCTTGCGCTGGTAGGTCAGCGTGTCGTTTTGTGCATGCAGGGTTTGAGTGGCAAGTAAGAAAATAAGGAGTGACACGGGCAGTCGCATAGGCATTGGGAGTTTGGCTTTATGAAAGTTACCAAACTCCCTTGAGCAAATCACGGCCGGTCAGATAATTGTGCGCTCACCAATGACGCAGGTGGACGTTTCCGTCGCCCACTGCAATTTCAATCCGGGCGTTGCCACTGGCGCCGATGAACACCGCGTAGTGGTTCATCTGCTCCTGGGGCTGATACCAGGGATCCGCCTTCACGGTGCCTTCGTGGTGAATCTTGAATTCACCCCCGCCACCTGTCACCGTAAACTCCACCGGCAGGTAGTTTCCACGGATGCGATAGTTGCCAAGGTCGCGCAGCGAGGTCTCAGCCTTCAGCCGGCCGTCATCCAGTTTGATATCGAGTGCCGCGAACGCCGATTTTCTGATACCCACATTAAGATCGCCACCCATGAGTCGCAGTGAGCCACCTCCGCCGTCAATGTCCAGCCGGCCATCACCCAGCTGCAGCTCTTTGCTTCCTTCAGCGCAGTCACTCAATGTGACAGTCGCATCATCGGCCTCCAGCACCAGATTCCCGGTGAGGTGATTAAATGTATAGTCGCCGTCCTGAGCCCGGATGCGCAGGTTCATGTCCTTTGGTACCTCCAGTTGAACTGTATGATCTGACAGGTAGTAACCAAAAAACATCACTGTAGGGGAGGGTTGCTTCTCCACAATGGAAATTTCATCGGTTGACTGCCGCACGAGCACATCAAACGGTTCCTTGCCACCCAGGGTGATCCCGCCGGACTTCACGACACGGTCGATCCTGATGCGGACGGTTTCCCGGTTACTGCCTGTCACAGTGATCTTGTCTGCTTCTGTCTGCAGCGCAAGCACCGTAGTTTTCGTGACCGGATAGGTCTCGTCAAAATGAAATGTTTTCGCAGGGTCTGACTGTGCTTGCCCCCGAAAGGCTGTTGTGAGGGCGAATAATAGGAAAGCTAGGTGTCTCATGTTTATTCCGGTTTAAGCCATGAGACACGGTGACTACCAACGATGTTGCAACCTGATCAGGGAAATTTGGGGAACTTGGAAAAATCAGGTTCACGCTTTTCAATGAAGGCGTTCTTCCCTTCTTTCGCTTCTTCGCTGAGGTAATAGAGGAGCGTTGCGTTGCCTGCCAATTCCTGAATACCGGCCTGACCATCCAATTCGGCATTGAATGCAGACTTCAGCATGCGCAGTGCCAGCGGGCTCTTCTTCAGAATTTTCCGAGACCACGCCACATAAGTCTCCTCGAGCTGATCGAGTGGTACAACTTTGTTGACCAGTCCCATGTCAAGTGCTTCGGTGGCATCATACTGGTCGCAGAGGTACCAGATTTCGCGCGCCTTTTTCTGGCCGACAATTCGGGCCAGATAGGAGGCACCAAATCCGCCATCGAAGCTTCCGACTTTAGGGCCGGTCTGGCCGAAACGCGCATTGTCTGCGGCTATGGTAAGGTCACAGACTACATGGAGCACATGGCCGCCGCCAATGGCCCAGCCGGCCACTGCAGCAATGACTGGCTTGGGAATGCTGCGAATCAGTTTCTGGAGATCCAGCACGTTGAGCCGGGGTACCGTGTCAGTACCCACATAGCCGCCATGACCCCGCACACTCTGGTCACCACCACTGCAGAATGCCTTTCCGCCTTCACCGGTAAGGACAACCACACCAATGCTGGCTTCGTCGCGGCAATAGTTCATCGCCTCTATCATCTCTTTCACCGTATCTGGTGTGAAGGCGTTGTGAACATGGGGCCGGTTGATGCTGATGCGCGCGATCCCTTCAAATTGGTGGAACACAATTTCCTTGAATTCGCGTACGGGTTTCCAGTTGTATTTAAGATTCATAGCTCTTTCGGATGGCGAGTTTAAAGGCCTCAAAGATAGATCGCGCGGACGCTTGTTGCCCCTCCACTTCCAGGATTTTTGTCTTTCCCTCAAATCGGGTGATGGCTTCCCAGCCCTTGAGGTCTTCTTTCACCTGACTGTATGCGAAGTTGAATTCTGAAGCCAATGATGCAGCTGACAGGGATTGTTGGGTAATGAAATACTTGTCTTTCTCCGGCAGATTGCCCGGGCCATCGATGAGATTAAAAATCACACCGCCGTGGTTGTTGATCACCACCACGTGCAGGTTGGGCAACGGATACGGGTGCCAGAATGCATTGCGGTCGTAGAAAAATGCCATGTCGCCGGTTACCAATACGTTGGGTACGGTAGTCACCAGGCTTTGTCCGACAGCAGTACTGGTACAACCATCGATGCCACTCGTGCCTCTGTTGCTGAACACATGCACGCCAACCTGATCGGCAGAAAGTCCAACGAAATTCGCATACCGCACAGTCATGCTGTTGGCGAGATGCAAGTTGCACCGCGAAGGCAGTGCTTGCAGCAGTTTGCGAACCAGCGCAAATTCACCCGTAGGATGAGCATCAAAAAATGCCGCCGCCGTCCGCGCAAATCGATTTTCTTCTGCCTGCCACAGGCGAACGTAGTTGGTTCGTTTCTGGACGTCAAAGTCCTTGGGTGTTTCCGCGTCTGACAACGCCTGCAGCACTTGTTCCGGCCGGGCATGAATGACTTCCGTCAACTGCTGGAATGTGTCTGGCGCGACACCTTCCGGCTGGACGTGCCAGTGTTCCAGTGCGGGGTGTTGCCGCAGAAACAACTTGAGATTCTTGGAGATCACAGACCTGCCTACGGTAACCAGCAACTCGGGCTGCAGTGATTTTTTGGCAATGGCACCCAGGTGGGCGAGATAACCATCTGCGTGACGCACCACGCCTGAAACACTGTGCAGATTGGAAATGATGTCGCCGACAACGACCACCTGCTGTTTCTTCACGAGCCTGTCGAGCACTTTCAACATGGTGGAGTCGGGAGATTGCTGGCCTGCTACGACCATGATCTTTGAATAGCCCGCCCACCGGGCCTTCAATTTTTCTGCCATGGTTGGGCTGGTCACAACCTCACCCGCATTGTCATCGATGGTGCGAACACCTTCGCGGCGGAAGACAGGATCGGTGCTGCCTGGATAAAGCGGTTCGCGGAAGGGAAAATTCAAATGGACCGGGCCGGCAGGAGAGGCGAGGCACTCCTGTACGGCTTCGTTCACCAATCGGTTGGCATGCCACAAAGCATCCGCGTGAGCAAGTTCCTGCGGAATTCCGATGCTTCGCTTCACGTGATTTCCGTACAACTGCGGCTGTCGGATCGTCTGACCGTCCAATTGGTCAATCCATTCAGCCGGTCGGTCTGCCGTCAGCACGAGCAGCGGAACATGGCTGTAGAAGGCCTCGGCCACGGCA
>JAIBBB010000296.1 GCA_019694905.1 Cyclobacteriaceae bacterium | reverse complement strand
CGGCTGTTCGGCATGTTTGCCACCGTGGTGCGCGCCACCATCAAGGGCAACCTGATCGTGGCCGCCACCCAGGGCCTGCTGGGCGGGATCATCTTCTCGATCCTTGGCATCGAGGCTGCGGTGCTCTGGGGTGTGCTGATGGCGTTCCTGTCGCTGGTGCCGGCGGTTGGCTCCGGCCTGATCTGGCTGCCGACCTCACTCTATCTGCTGCTGAGCGGTGAGATTTGGCGCGGCATCGTGCTGATTCTGTTTGGCCTGTTCGTCATCGGTCTGGTCGACAACCTGCTGCGGCCGATTCTGGTTGGCAAGGACATCAAACTGCCCGACTATCTGGTGCTGCTCTCCACCATCGGCGGTATCGTGCTGGTTGGCATGAACGGTTTCGTGATCGGCCCGCTGATCGCCGCGCTCTTCGTCTCCTGCTGGTCACTGCTGCAGGATGATGCGCTGGGTTGAGGGGGGTTGTGCAGGAGAGCGCCTGTTTCGTGTGCCGCGCAGTTCCAACAGATCGGAGCACGAAAACAGCGACAGACCACGGTTCGTTATATCGAAGTTTTGGAAAGCGCCTTGATCAGGAACAGGAAACCGTGGTCTGTCCCCGATTCTTCGTCCCCGATTCTTCCGCCGATTCTTCCGGTATGCGACAGGTAGGGATGCGACATTTACGCTTCGTTGGGCCTCAATGGGGATATCATGAACGAACACTGGTTGCTTCAAGCAGATGAGACACTGACCAAGCTCGTTGCGAATATTCTGCAGGTGTCGCACAAGGATTCATCAAGACTCTCCAGCGCATTGATAGCAAAAACCTCCGGCGCGGCTGGCGCGGCGGGAGTACTGGGTCTGATCGGCGCATTTGGCACAGCATCTACAGGTACAGCTATAGCGGGCCTCTCCGGGGCTGCGGCGTCAAATGCCACTCTGTTCTGGTTGGGCTCGCTTGTCGGCGGAGGAGTCTTTGCTGGCACCATTCTTACGGGCGGCATTGGACTGGTTATCGGATACTTGGGCCTGAAGTTCTGGAAAGGCAAGCCACGACCTTTGGAGTCCATGACAGATGAAGAAAAAGCTATCGTTGACGCCAGCCTTGGACTTGTCAAAGCGTTCAGAGAACAACGGGAGTCAAAGGTGGTGGTGAAGAAATCTGAGGCTCGTTTTGTGCTCGAAAAAGCATGGAGGCCGCTTATAAAGCGATTCGCGGACTACAAAGATCATAGGGCAAGAAAAACATTGAACCTCAAGAATCTTATAGAACTCGGCAATCGTAGACGAGAGTTGGAACGTCTCACTAAGGAGTTTGAGTCATGCACGTCCTAAAAGCGGGAAAATCATTGGCGGCTGTAACTGTCGCAACGGTTCTTGCCAATCTAATGAACAAGGCGCATCTCCACTTTTCATCTAGTGAGCAGCTTGTAGTTGACGCGCTGCGTCGCTCCAATAAGGACTTGGCTGATATGCCCTTATCTGAAATGGGAGGCTATTTGCGAAACATGGACGATGACTCGTTGCGCGGGTTGGCAAGCAACGTAAAAGGCATTTACCACGAGTTCCAATTCATCCGTCGCGAAAACCTGGATGGCGATGCAGTTACTGCCAGAATATTTCCAGAGACAAACCATCCCGGTGCAGATGTGGTGCTGAGCCGCGATGGCAAAGACTTTGCGGAGCTTCAGCTAAAAGCAACAGATAGCAGTTCATTGTTGGTAAAGCACTTCGAGAAGTATCCCGACATTCCTGTTGCGGCCACTGATGAAGTAGCAAAATCAATTCCTGGAGTTAAAAGCTCTGGCTTCAGTGATGCGGAGCTGGAAGGCGATGTTACAAGTGCTTTTTCCAGTGTTTCTGATCAAGCTCATATCTCACAACTGCAAGATGCAACGGCAATCTCCGGTCTACTCGCCGCAGCCATGAATGCTGGCGATGTACTTTCTGGCAAGGCAACAACCAAGCAAGCATCTAAGACCACATTGAAAGATATGGGGGTAGCAGTCTCATCCACGTTTTTGGTTGATCTGCTTTTCTCGTGAGCGTCGTAATCCGGCCCAACAAGGTGCTCCAGCAGTATTGAGGACCTCAGACGCGGCGTGATCAGAATTTGGGGACACGCGTAGGATGGCTCCATGAAGCCATTTCGCTGGAACGCCGAGAAGAACGAAACGCTTACGTCTGAAGGGGTATTTCGTTCGAGAGCATCGTGGTTGCCATCGAATCCGGCGGGTTACTGGACATCCTGGCCCACCCGAACCAGTCGAAATATCCAACACGAATTGGGGACAGACCACGGTTATGGCACATTCCCCGACAAAACCCAGTCATGCGCGCAAGGTGGCGGCTATCGCGAGGTGCCAGGCACTCTGTGGGCGGTGAACTCGATGGGTACGTGCTCAGAAAAACCACCTTCGGATTGCATGACAAACCGGATTTCATCGTCCGAGATCTTTCCATGATAACGGTGCACCACCTCTTTGGTGTTGCTCCAGTCTCCAAGACTCTCGCGTGTTTTCGCAATGAATCGGAGTTTGCCTTCGCTCACCTTGCCTTCGAGAATTCCTCTTTTCGCACCCAGAAATGAAACCGTTCCATGGACCTCTTCGCCGTCGCCATTGAAGGTGAATGTTTCTGAATACTTTGCATTGATCCAGTCATAAGTGATCTCAGCCTTCCATTCACCATTGATGTTGGGCCGAGTTTCAGTCATGACCAGATCAAGAAGGTTTTTTGCCGCATTGGTGAAGGTCGACAGGGCAATGACAATCGATCCCAGGATGATCAGCGAAGCGACGACCGGATTGTTCCTGATCCGCAAATTGAGTCTGTCGAGTCGTGTTTCTGGATCGCTCATGGCGATGACCCTTCCTGTTTGACGATCGCGGTGCCGCCACTCGTCATGGATCGACCGATTTCCCCATGAGCAGACTTTAACATTTTCTGAAAAAAATGGACTCGATCTCTTTCTGTTTCCATCATGAATGGTGCTCAAACACAGTGCGCCATGACCGCCTGCGGCAAAGGCCCGCTGGGCCGGAGCTGGATGCGCTCCAGCTGGTGCTGTTTGAGCAGGTCGATGCGGGCTGTAATCCTGGCCGAGAGAGTGATGGCTGGCGATGCAAGTGATCGCTCACATTCACGGAAACCTCTGCCTCAGCAGCGGTAGGGTGGGCAAAGCGCAGCATGCCCACCAAAACGCGGAAGATCACTGAGACAGTGGCTACTGAGAAACCACGTGGGCACGCTGCGCTTTGCCCACCCTACCGCTGGCTGACCCGTGCACTGCTCGTCACGACTTACGGCAGCACGCCCTACACCGACGAGCAGGTCACGGCGGCCAGGCTCGCCGGAGATCTCTGCGGAATCATCTTGCGAGATCTCGTCATCGTCAGCCAGTTCCGTGTGGCGCCGGTACCGGTGCCAGGCGCCGTTTGCATGCCCCGTCGTCCATTCGCGGATGCATGGGCTGCTGCGGATTCATCGTGCTGAAACAGTCGATTCGTAGTCTGCCGCGATACCTCGTCTGTTGCGCGCGCTGCGCGACAGGCCGGGGGCGACACCGTCCGTTTCACCCGCATCTGGAGAACCGCCATGAAGACCCGCAATCTGCTCGCTGCGCTCGTTGCCGCCGCCTGCACGACTTCCGCACACGCGCAGATCACGTCGATCAATCTCGGCGGCTACACGCTGAACGGCAGCTATGCGCTGGACACGCTGAACGACATGGGCCTCGAGGCCTCTGCCGTCACTTACGCGCGTGACCGCGGCAGCCTGTTCTTTGTCGGCGACGAAGGGCTCGGGGTCGTCGAAATTTCGCGCAGTGGTCAGACCTTGGGGACCATGGCGTTCGACTGGACCGGCACCGGATCGAGCCACAACGATGCCGAAGGTCTCGCTTACCTCGGCAACGGTGAGCTGGTCGTCGTCGATGAGCGGCCACAAATCGCGTACAGGTTCACCTACGCGAAAGATGGCACTGTCGCGCTCAATAACACCCCCAGCGTGGCCATCACCGGCAGCACCGCGAGCGTAGGCAATGTCGGTACCGAAGGTATCAGTGTCGATCCTCGCAACGGACAGTTCTACACGGTCAAGCAGGACACTCCGGCGCAACTTCGTGTCAGCACACTGAATTTTCTGGTGGGCGGTGGCTCTGCGACGACCAGCAACCTGTTCTCGGGTTCTGCTGACCTGTTCGGACTGAACAACCTCTCCGATGTCCAGACTCTCTCTCCCATCGATGCACTCATCGGCCATTCCGCGGCAAGCAACCTGCTCATCCTCAGTCTGGATTCCCGCAAGATCGTCGAGATCGACAGTACCGGCACGGTGCTGAGCTTCTTCGATCTGACGGCGCTTACGACGCAGGCCATCGAAGGCGTGACGGTCGATGAGCTCGGTCGCATTTATCTGGTGGCCGAGGATTCAGGTACGCCGAATTCCCGCCTGTTCGTGCTCACTCCTCCGGCGCCGGTTCCCGTTCCGGCGGCCGTGTGGATGTTCGGTAGCGCGCTGGTTGGTGTGGCCGGTTTCGTGCGCCGCCGCCGGCCACATGCCGGCGCCTGATGGCGCCTGGTCCCGACGGGATCGGCCATCGTCTAGATGGCCGAATCGACAGCGACAGGCTGGTGCGGAGGCTGTAGCCGGAGACCGACCACGCCGCAGGTTGTGAAGACAAAAAAGAAGGG
>JAIBBB010000295.1 GCA_019694905.1 Cyclobacteriaceae bacterium | reverse complement strand
TTACTCCACCGGCGGATGTACCGTCGCCTGGAACCACGTATTCGCTTGGAGCAGTAATCGGGTCAAGTTCTGTTACCTATATTGGACCAGTTCCTGCTTCTGGAATTTCATATGTAGCACAGGCTGCAAGTTCGGCCAAGTCTTTCGCGGTATTTTCACTGGCCGGCTCCGGAATCACAATCAACTACCTGACAGCCAACCCGCTTACCGGTACTGCTCAGACTTTTGGAGCCGCGCCAAGTGGTCCGTCCAATCTGATAGTGAGCAACGCCACTGACTTCTCACTTGACTTGAGTTGGTCGGCTGGAGCAGGCGCAGACGGGTATCTGGTACTGGCAGCAGCCAATGCCGCGCCCACATTTGTGCCATCAATTGGTGCCCAGTACGCTGCAGGTACCACACAGGGTGATGCGTATGTTGTATTCAATGGCCCCTCGCTGTCGACCACAGATGCGGGCCTGTCACCGGCAACTACCTATTATTATGTTGTATATGCCTACTCAGGCGGTGGCACAGGCACTAACTATAACACGGTCACAACCGCCGCTTCCTCCGGCAATACACTTGCACCAGTCCCTG
Organism: Cyclobacteriaceae bacterium; assembly: GCA_019694905.1. Taxonomy (GTDB): domain Bacteria; phylum Bacteroidota; class Bacteroidia; order Cytophagales; family Cyclobacteriaceae; genus ELB16-189. Next base: position 4,098 of record JAIBBB010000295.1, on the reverse strand, counting down.
GCTTGCAACCCTCCAACTTTCAGCAGACTGTCCAAACCGGTAATTCAGTCACGTTTACTTTTGACGCTCCGGCTTTTGGGTTGGTTGATGGCTACATCGTCCTGAAAGTAGATGGACCAATACCCCCCTCAGACGTACCTGTACCAGGCGTGAGCTATAATATTGGTGATTTTATAGGATCCAGCACGGTGATCTACACGGGGCCTGTTGCGCCAGTTGTGGTGCCTGGCCTCTCACTTGCATCTACACAATCCTATGCCATCTTCAGTTATAACGGTGCGCTCAACTATATCAACTACTTGACAACCTTCCCGCTGACTGGCACAACCACCACCAGCGCCACCAGCGCCGCACCTGGCGCTGCTTCAGCCCTGAGCATTACTTCTGTGACTGAATCAACGATAAACCTGACCTGGTCAGCAGGCTCCGGAGCGGATGGCTATATCGTGGTTCGAAAAGACGGCGCCTTACCGAACAGTAACGCAGTCCCCGTGGATGGAACTACCTACTCTGTGGGTGTCAACAACATTGGCAACGGTGATGTGGCCTATGTTGGTCCGAATACTTCACTTAGTGATACCGGATTAACCGCTGAAACAGACTATTACTACCTCGTTTATTCCTATGCGGGTACGGGCGCTGCTACAGCGTATCAAACCCTTGCTCCACCCAGTCAGCATCGGTATACCCTGGCACCTCAGCCTGCTGATCAGCCCACTGGACTGGTCATCAGCCAGACAGGCGACAATGGGACCACACGCTCATTCACGGTTACCTTCAGCGAAGCTCCCACCCAACCTTTTGGGTATATCGTTCTCAGAAGTCCCGGTACTGCAGCTGTGACTGATGTGCCTGCAGACAGCTCTGTATACGCTGTGGGTAGCTCGATTGGATCATCTACGGTTGCCTACATCACGTCGGGTAATAGTCCCGTGACAGATTTCTCAGAGAATCTCCCGACTGGCTCCTATTCCTACGCTATCTATTCTTTCAACGGCAATGGCATCACTTCAAACTTTAATCCTAACTCTCCTTTGAAAGGCCTGTTTGATGCAACCGGACCCGTTATCGCTGACAATACCCCCACTGTGGTAGACGCCGGCGCCTCACTTAATGTGTCGGTGGTTGTGACTGACAATGAGTCAGGAATTGGAGGAGTGTATTTCAACTACCTGGATGAAGCCAAGACATCTATTTGGCAATCCCTTACACTAACCCTTAACGCAGCCAATCAAAAGTGGGAAGGCACGCTTCCTGCAGCCAATATCAGCGAACTTGGATTGAGCTTCAATGTCAATGCTGATAACAGCAATGGCGTACCGAACTCCACTGCAAACAAGAGACTCAAAGTGAATCATCCCTCTACAACTTTGCCTTTTGCAGGATTCGGCACATCGCAAACAAACTACCGGATTGTCAGCTTCCCATTCGTGTTTGGCTCGGCTTCTGTTTCTTCGGTGCTCACTTCACTGGGCGCATCTGACGGTAATACAAAGTGGCGGATCTTGCACTACAGCGGTGGCTCTGCTTCAGACGTGACTACCGTTTCATTGGGACAGGGTTACTGGTTGCTGGCAAAATCTTCCACCACCATCACCTTGCCGGCGGGTACCACATCCAATGCGCAACAGGGCAATGAGTTTACGCTCAACCTGAGCTCGGGCTGGAACCAGATTGGCAATCCATACATCTTCAATCTGCTGTGGTCTGACGTGGTGAGCGCCAGTGGCGCCGGTGCGAATGGGCTCAAACTCAGAACGTACAATGGTAACTGGAATGATGCTACGGTGCTGAGCAAGTTTGAAGGTGGCTTTGTGAACGCACCTAGTGCCCTCACGCTGGTTTTCCCGGTTATCAAGAATCCAGCAGCGGGCCGGTCTGTCACACACTTCAACGAGGCGCTTACTCATTCACTCGATGCGGCCGATTGGGAGGTTAACCTCACTGTCAAACAAGGCGATACCGAGAACAAACTCGCTGGATTCGGCATGAACCCTGCTGCGTCCATCGAACGCGATATCTACGACGATTTCACGCTGCCGCGTTTCGTCGATTATGTGGAAGTTAACTTCAACAAGAAGTCCTTCGGCAGCGCGTTCACCCGCGATATCATCCCCACCAGTGATAACTACCAGTGGCACTTCATGGTGGAAACCAGCAAGTCAGGTCCTGCTCAAATTACATGGGATAACTCATATTTTGGAGACAATGACCGTGCGATCATGCTGGTGGACGAAATCACCCACCAGGCAGTAGACATGCGTATGACCAATAGTTTTGAATTTGAGGGCGATCTGGCCCATCCATTCAGAATTGTCTATGGATCAGCAAGTTATGTAAATGAACACGCCCTTCCCCCGGTCATTTCAGTGAGCAAACTGGCCCCTAACCCTTCTTCAGGGGCCGTCAATATCGGCTTCACGGTGCCTTCCGGAGATGGACCTACCCAGATTTCAATAAAAATTGTAGATTTGATGGGTAGAAATATTTCCACCGTCTATAGTGGAGTCTTGAATCCTGGCTATCAGGAAGTTACGTGGGGAGGATTGGATGACCAGGGTCAGCGACCTTCACAGGGTGTTTACATTGTTCAGGTCTCATCGTATAAAGACAGCAACGGGCACAGGCTCGTGCTGAAATAATAAGTACCAAAAAAAAGCGAAAATGAAAGCAAAACTGGCTGTTCTTACCCTCTTCGCATTGGCCCCTTTGGCGGCCTCTGCCCAGACTGTCATCAAGGGAAAGAGTAATGCGGTTCACGTAGAAATCAAAGACAAGACGGTCTCCCGCCCTGTCATCGCATGGATTTCCCCTGATCAGGTTTCACTGCCTGTCAGTCAGAAGAAATTCACTATCCGCGCAGGCATCAAGTCTTCTTCACGCCTGAAGGATGTTTCCGTATACCTGAACGGCAAGCCGCTCAGCAGCGATCGCGGGATGTCCGTGGGCACCGGAAACTCTTCTGCTTTTGACAAGACTGTAGAAAAGGAAGTGGAATTGTCGAACGGTCTGAACGAAATCAAGATCGTCGCCATCAATGAACAAGACCAGTCAGTAACTGATGTACGGACTGTCAATGCTTCACTCCCTGTGATTACAGCGTCACAACGCACTGACTACGCTTTGATCATTGCAACCAATGATTATGATGAGTGGGATGACCTGACCAACCCGGTTTTTGACGCAAATACCATCGCTGAAGAACTCTCAGAACACTATGGTTTCAAGGTTGAGAAGCTGTTGAATGGTACTACCAGCCAGATTCTGTCCAAGATTCGTGAATATGGCAAACGCTCATATATGCCCAATGACCAGCTGTTCATCTTCATCGCCGGCCACGGTCAGTTTGACGAAGTGTTCTCTGACGGATACATTGTTGGAAAGAACTCCCGGCTGAATGATGAAGCCAAGGAGTCTTATATCTCGCACTCTAATCTGCGCACGATTGTGAGCAACATCCCCAGCAACCACACCTATTTGATGATGGACGTGTGTTTCGGTGGAACGTTTGACCGCTCTGTTGCTAAACGTGGACAAGACGATGATGCCATGTATTCTGATGTTGCTCCCAGCGAGTTCATCGAGCGCAAGTTGCGCTTTAAGACCCGCCTGTATGTAACTTCAGGTGGCAAGCAGTACGTACCGGACGGCCGCCCCGGCGCTCACTCACCTTTTGCCCGCAAGTTCCTGGAGTCTCTGCGTAACTATGGTGGCCGCGACCGTGTGCTCACCACGCAGGAAATTTTCAATTACCTCGAAACGCTCCCGATGGAACCCCACCGCGGTGAATTTGAAGGAAATGAACCGGGAAGTGACTTTGTCTTTGTAGCGAAATAAATGAAATATCTCGTCCTGCCGGCATTGCTGCTGGTGAAGGTCGTGTTGGCACAAGGCCAGCACGACCTTCGTGGTTTATTGTGGGAGGATAGTATCTACCACGCACAGCCCATCCAACTCAATTATGGCCAATTGGCAGGTGATGAGCCTCCGGCCTTTTCGTTGAGAAAATACTGCCCCAAGGTGATCAACGTCGGTGGGGCCAACACTTCAGTATCCGCCGCCGCTGTCTGGTATGGTCGTACCATGCTCGAAAATCTG
>JAIBBB010000069.1 GCA_019694905.1 Cyclobacteriaceae bacterium | reverse complement strand
GAAGTTCAGGGATGTGGCCATGCGCGGACCTTGGACCAGTGGTGGCATCGAGGCCAACTACGGCATCATTGGCCACACACCCAACTGCGCTACGCCCGTAGACTACTTCACCCGAACCAACGATGACGGCAGCGTCAGTTGTTTCATCGGGACACTGGACCTGCTCACAGAAACCTACTGGACACTGGAAATCAACCTGCCTTCGGACAAAGCGTACTTCACGACCCGATCACACTGGTACAACGGATCTTCCGCGGAGCAGCCGTACTACACGTGGATGAATACAGGAATTCCCGCTGCCGGTGATCTGGAATTTGTGTATCCGGGCAACCGGTATCTCGGCCATGGCGGCGAGTACGCGGATTGGAAGATCAATCCCGCGAACGGAAAGAACATCTCATTCTATGAGCAGAACAATTTTGGATCATACAAGTCATATCATGTCTTTGGCACCTACACCGATTTTTTTGGCGCCTTCTGGCATCAGCACAATGTTGGGATGGGGCGCTTTGCGTATCGGAGCGAGAAGCCCGGAAAGAAAATCTGGATCTGGGGACTCTCGCAGCAGGGAATGATCTGGGACAAGTTGCTCACAGATACTGACGGACAATATGTAGAGGTGCAGTCCGGCCGGCTCTTTAACCAGTCCGCCGAGGCGAGCACCTTTACACCTTTCAAACACAGGGGCTTTGCACCGGGTGTGACAGACACCTGGACGGAGTACTGGTTCCCGGTGGTGGGCATGAAGGGTTTTGTTCACGCCAACCCTCACGCGGCACTCAATCTGCAGACCGGGCGCGGGTGGCTGAGGGTGTCCCTGTCGCCCTTACAGGCAACCACAGCGCCGTTGAAAGTGCGCGATGGGAGTAAGTTGATCTACGAGCGGAGTGTCACACTCACGCCCCTCAAAAAGTTTGAAGACTCTGTGCGGTGGGATGGCGACATCCGTTCGTTGACCGTGCAATTGGGGGATCACCTGCTCGACTACAAGGCCGATCCCGCAGCCGACACGTTGAGCAGGCCCATGCAGACGCCCGCTGACTTCGACTGGACCACAGTGTACGGGTTGTACCTCCAGGGCAAAGAAAATCTGCGCCAGCGATTCTACGTGCAGGCAGAAGAGAAACTCCGCGCGTGCCTCGCAAAAGATGCGAACTATCTGCCGGCGCTGACCGACCTGGCGATGTTGATGTACCGCAACCTCCGCGATCAGGAAGCCCTTGCATTGGCGAAGCGGGCGCTGGCGATAGACACCTATGACGGAGGTGCTAATTATTATTATGGATTGATCCAGTCGCGACTTGGTCGCGATACCGACGCACGCGATGGATTTGACATGGCAACCGCTTCCGCGGAATTCCGGAGTGCTGCATTTACTGAACTCGCACGCATCAACCTGCGGCGCGGTGAGATTGTCCGGGCGCTACACGATGCCACAGAGGCTCTGAAGAGCAACGTTGACAATACCGATGCACTGCTCCTGAAGGCAGTTGCATATCGTCGGAGTGGCGAGCAGACACTGGCCACTCAGACGCTGCAGCGGCTTGAGGAAGTGAATCCTCTTCATCATGCGTTGCGTTTTGAGCGCTGGCGGTGGCAACCCACCACTGCCAACAAGCAGGCATTTTCAGGGATGATCCGCAATGAGATGCCTCAAGAGACATACCTGACGCTGGCGGATTGGTATCTGGCAGTTGGTGCCAATGACGACGCGATGGAAATACTCAACACTGCGCCAGCGCACCCTGAAGTCCACTACTGGCGCGCGTGGCTGAGAGACCAGCAGCAGAAGGGAAGCGGCCGCAGTGAATGGGAAGCGGGCAACAACCTGTCGCCGGACCTTGTCTTTCCTTTCCGCGCGCGAAGTGCGACTGTGCTCCAATGGGTGGCGACGCAAACTGACCGATGGGAGCCGCGCTACTACCTGGCATTGATTCACGGCAGCAGAAACAACAGGACGGCTGCCCTGCAATGGCTCCGGGAGGCAGGCACACCGGCGTACTCCGGATTCTATGCTGCCCTGGCGGCGCTGGATCCCAGCCAGGCGCTTTCGCACCTGAGAAAGGGGGAGAGCCTCAATCCCAACCAGTGGCGGTTTGGCAAACTCATCAGTGAGCGGCTGATGGCAGAAGGAAAAGCGAAAGAAGCGTTGCAAACGAGCACCGCCTACCGGACGCGATTTCCAAACGATTTTCGTTTGGCGATGATCCACGCCAAAGCGCTGCTGCTGAACGAACAATACGCGGCCTGCGCCCGCTTGCTATTGTACTCACAATAGGCGTAATGTTTGCACATTACTCAACCGTTCTGGTTGGTTTATTTTTTAGGGTATTTGCCTGACTCATTGGGTTATGCAGTTGAAAATCGTCAGAACCCCACATGGTGTTGTCTCCGCAGTCTTTACACTGGCTGATGGGAAGCCTGCACCGAATTACACGCAGGCCGCAGTCAATCTATTCGGTGAGGTACATCCCGACGATGTGAACTTGCTCAAGGAAATGCTCACCCCCTCGGACGTGAAGGTGCCCACCCAGACGGCGGAGTTGCGGGTAAGGGACGACACCGGCACCTATCACTGGCAAATGTGGAAGGTCACGTTCAACAGACTCCCCACAGGCAGCACGTTGCTGGACGGCGTTGCACTTGACGAGTCAGAACAAGCGCAGGCCGCCGGTGATATCCTCCGCGACAGTCAGCTCTACGACATGGTGAGCAAAATAAACCAGATGCTTATCCGTGCCAGGACCAAGTTGGAAATCTATCAGGGAGCGTGCCAGATTGCCGTTGACACCGGCAGATTCGTGATGGCGTGGATCGGTGTGATAGATCCGCTCGTGGAAATGCTGGAACCGGTTACCTACTACGGCAAAGAAGAAGGATACCTCAAGTGCATTCCCCCGATTTCTGTATACAGCAACCGGATCGGGATGGGCCCCACCGGTCAGTCGGCGCGCGAGGGACGCATCAATGTGAACAATGATATTGCTGACCAAGCTGACCACAACTACGATCACTTTCGCTCAGAGGCACTCAAGCGCGGTTATCATTCCAGCGCCGCAATACCGCTGATTTCGCGGGGCGTACTCAAAGGGGTATTGAACCTCTATCACGGCGAGGCTGGTTTCTTCAACGACAAGGTGCAGGCGTTGCTTACGGAAGTGAAACTCAACCTGTCCTTCGGCATCGGCGCCATAGAAGATGCACGCAACTTCCGCGATGTAAATGACACCGTATCTGACCGCGCAATGAGATACAAGGACCTGATCAAGGACATGCGGATTGGCAGCCTGATGCAGGGACCCCAAACCGAAATTCTTGCATGGAATCAGGCTGCACTTGATCTGCTGGGCGTCACCGAAGACCAGCTCATGGGCCGGACGTCGATGAGCCCGGAATGGAATGTGGTGCATGAAGATGGATCCGACTTCCCCGGTGACACACACCCTGTAAGCGTAGCGGCGAAAACAAGCAAACCTGTGCAGGGTATTGTGATGGGTGTGTACCACCCGATCCGGAAAGAACGCGTCTGGCTGTTAGTGGATGCATACCCCAAAGCGGATGCAGATGGCAACGTGATCCATGTGCTCTGTTATTTCAACGACATCACACGCCTGCGCAATTTCCAGGAGGCCATCGGACGCAAGTCTGATAAAATGTAACCCTCACAAAAGCGGGGAAAAAGACTAACTTCCTGACATGTATCACTGGCAACCCTCCCAGTCCAGGCGCCAGTTCCTGGGCACCGTCGCGGCTTTGTCGCTGACCTCCTTTTATAAACCTGCACCCGCACTCATCCTTCACCACGGGCGTTTCCACACCATGGATGACGACAACTCCCTGGCGGAAGCGATCGCCATCCGCGACGGTCGCATCATGGCTGTCGGAAGCAACGACGAAATCCTCGACCTCGCCGACGGCCAGACGCGCAAGGTGGACCTCGGTGGCAAGACGGTGTTGCCGGGTTTCATTGACGCCCATTCCCACCCGGGTGTCTCCGGTGTACAGCATCTCTTTTCTATCGACTGCGACTTGCGGTCGATAGCTGCCATCCAGCAGGCCATTCGAGAAAAGGCAGCGCGGACGCCCGAAGGGGAGTGGATCACCGGTTTCAAATTTGACGACACCAAAACGATCGAAGGCCGCACACTCACCCTCAAAGACCTCGACGACGCATCGCCCCGGCATCCGGTCATTGTGCAACACCGCGGCGGGCACACATCGTATGTGAACGCTCTCGCCTTCCGGCTCGCGGGCATCACCAACGACACACCAGACCCACGCGGTGGGAAGTTCGACCGCGATCCCGCCACCGGCAAGCATACAGGCAAGGTGAGTGAGAGCGCCAATGAAGTTTTTGACAAACTGATTCCCTCCAGGATCACACGCAGCGACATGCGCGCAGGGGTGAAACTGATCTCCGAAAAAATGGTGAAGACCGGTGTCACTTCTGTTCACGACGCTTACGGCACACCCGATTTCCTCCGCGCCTACCAGGACGCACGCGACAATGGCGACCTCGGACTCCGCATCAACTGCATGATCGGATACACCTTCCTGGACGACATGATCCGCGCTGGCGTGCGCACCGGCATGGGCGACGAATGGGTGCGTGTAGGTGGCGTCAAGCTGACGTGCGACGGCTCCATCTCTGAGCGCACCGCCCGGCTGTCGCAACCTTATGTGGGCCGTCCCAACGACTTCGGCATCGTCGTCATGGACGAAGAACAGCTGTATCCCTACGCGCACAAGGCTCACGAAAACGACTGGCAGATCGGCATCCACGCCAACGGCGATGTCGGCATCGACATCACCCTGCGACTCTACGAAAGACTGCAACGCGAATACACCCGCAAGGATCCGCGCTTCCGCATCGAACACTGCACACTCATCAACGACGACCTCGTGAAGAGAATGAAAGCTCTCGGCGTCATTCCCACACCTTTCTCCACCTACGTCTACTATCATGGAGAAAAAATGAAAGAGTACGGCTCCGACCGGCTCAACCACATGTTTGCCCTGCGCACCTTCCTTGACGCCGGCATTCGGCCCACACAGGCATCCGACTATCCACCCGGACCTTTTGAACCCATGATGGCACTGCAGTCGTCAGTGACGCGCAAAGACATCCGAGGCAATGTGTGGGGCCCCAACCAAAAGGTCACCGTCGACGAAGCCATCCGCATCGGCACCCGGTTCGGCGCCTACGCATCCGGCGAAGAGCACGTCAAAGGGACACTGGAGGCGGGCAAAGTGGCCGACCTCGTTGTTCTTGGCAGGGATCCCTACCTCGAAAACCCGGATACACTTGTCTCCATCCCCATCGAACGAACGATGACCGGGGGGCGCTGGGTATTTGAGAGCTAGGAACCCGGTTTTGAATCGAACAATTTTGTCTTACTTTTATAGTCGTGAAAGGCCGCCAAGTCATATCCATCCTTTTTGCAGCACTGGTGCTCTTCAACACCTTGGGCTATTATGGCCTGTTTTGGGGGTTGGAGTACAGAAATACGCGCATCATGGTGGAGCGGCTCGACAACGATGCGTATGACGCCAGTGCTACCATGACCCTGCGCATACCCATCACTATGCCGTATACTTCTGACACCCGCGACTTTGTACGGGTGGACGGTGTCGTTGAATACAATGGTCAGCAACTGCGTATGGTGAAACAGCGCATCCAGCACGACACCCTGCACATCGTTGTGCTGAAGGATGAGGAGGCAAACCGCCTCACCGAAGTGAAGGACCAGATCGCACAGTCATTTTCCGACAAGCCTGCCAATCACCAAACTGCACGCACACTCTCTGCACTGATTAAAGATTATCTTCCCCAGGTTATTGACATGACACCTGTCACTGCCGGTTGGCAACAGGTGCTCTACCCCAACACTTTTGTACCTTCCGCTCCGGCGGAATTTCATCCAGCGATCAACCACCCGCCAGAAATGGCCTGATTGATCGGTACCATTCATTTCCTCCCCGACAGGTGAACACCGCTGGTTTGGTCGCCAGCCTTGCAATCCGTCCGAATGCTTGAAGGCTCTTTCGGTGCGGGGACGACTACAGGAATCATACCATCCATTGCAGCCCGTCGTCATTTATTTGGGTTTGTCGACGGGCTGTTTTAGTTTATATCCACCACACATCCTGAATTGAATCATGAAAAAACTCTTTTACGCAGGCGCAGTACTGCTTGCCTTGTTTGAAATACTCAACGTGTACTTTATCATGCCCATGCCGGGCAGTCAGCGGATGAACAGCATCAACTGGGCGTACTTTCTGTACACCAACCGATGGATTTTCAGAATCGTCTTTACCATTGTGATGCTGGCAGGGGTGCGTGCGGCGTTTTCTACTGCCCGCCGTTGGGTGCCTGGGGTTGTGCTCGCCGCGCTGCTGGCCGTGGTGTATATGTTCAACTTCGTGATGACGGCCGATCACATGTTTATCCAGCCTGCCACCGTGGCGTTTGACAAGGCAGGCGAAACAGCGCTCAATGACAGCACGGTCGTCATTGCTGTGGCTCACAACAGCGACATCAGGGCTTATCCGATTCGCTACATCCAGTATCACCACCAGGTGCAGGATACCGTCGGCGGCCGGCGGGTGATAGTCACCTATTGCAACGTGTGCCGTACGGGCCGGGTGTACGAGCCGCTGGTGAAAGGACAACCAGAGCGATTCCGGCTGGTGGGCATGGATCATTTCAATGCCATGTTTGAAGACGAGACCACGCGCAGCTGGTGGCGGCAAGTAAACGGTGAAGCCGTCACAGGCCCGTTGCGCGGTGAAGTGCTGCCGGAGGCAGAATCATTTCAGCTTACGCTCGGCAAGTTGTTTCAAATGTATCCACAGGCGCAGGTGATGCGGGCGGACGCCACGTTCAAAGAGAAGTACGATACACTGGGACGCTTTGAAAAGGGCCGGAGCAAAGGCCAGCTCACGCGCACGGACTCCCTTTCATGGCAGGACAAGTCGTGGGTGGTAGGTGTTGTGAAAGGCGATGCCAGCAAGGCCTTCGACTGGAATGAACTGAAGCGCCGGCGCGTGCTGCACGATTTTCTCGCCGGCACACCCGTAGCAGTGGTGTTGTCGGAGGATCAGCAGACATTTGCTGCCTTTGAGCGTTCCTCAGCAGAGGAGGCGTGGGAACTTCATGCCGACACGGTGGTGGTGGGTGACCAGCGCTACAATTTGCGCGGCGAATCGTACGCAGCAGGTCCGTCACTGACACGGTTGAAGAGCTATCAGGAATTCTGGCACAGTTGGAAGACCTTCCACCCGGACACCGAGGCAGCAAAATAATTCAGGCGTCGAGCAGCGCGAGCTCCGGATAGTCAAACGGTTTGGCGATCTGTTCCAGGTTTTTGTCGCCGACGGACCGGTCGGTGATCATCTTGCTGATCGTGTGCGCCTGCATGTGCTGCGCATCATAGGGTTCGCAGAACGCTAGCACATCTTCGCGCGTGAGGGCGGGGTTCAGCCAGTCTCTTTCGATGCTGCGCGGCAGAATGACAGGCATCCGCTTTTTGCTGTTGTGAATTTTTTCCATCACCGCATTGGCGCGCGTCGTCAGCACCGAGTAGGTGTGGCGCGTTTCCCCGGTGGCGCGGTCCGTCCACTCCGACCAGATGCCGGCGAGCGAGAAGATAGGCTCGTCCGTTACCTGGATGAAATAGGGGTACTTCACCTTGCCGCCCTGAAACCACCGCCACTCGTAGTAGCCCGTGCAGGGGATGAGGCATCGCCGTTCGCGGATGGCGTCGCGGAAGCTGGGCTTGTCAAACGCCTCTTCCGAAATGCAGTTGAGTGTCTTCACGCGAATCTGATCGGCTTCGGTGCGCGTTTTTGTCCACCAGGGCACCAACCCCCAGTTGAACAGCTGAAACTCCTGCGGCCGGTCGCCGGTGATCACCGGCGAGGGCTTGTGGTCAAATCCGTTCTCATAGTAGTACGGAATGTACTCCCGCAGCGCCGCCTTGTAGCGCTCGGCGAGTTCGGACATGAGTGCTTTGTCCTGTTTGTGGTAACACATGGTTACCTAAAGATACACACGAACGGATTACTTCTTTTGCCGGATGTGCTCATTGAGGATGTAGTCGATCAACTTGTGAAACGTGGGATAGGAAGGGTCGCGCGACAGAATCCGGTTGAGTACCGGATTGATCTGCCGGCTGCCAAAAATCAGGAACGCGTCGACTTCCGTGGTGTTGCGCGGCTGCCGCAGGAGAAACTCCCGGAATTCCTTTTTCCATCCCTTCAGGTCAAAACCGAATCGCGCATGCAACTCGTCCCACGTGCGGGAGACGTGCATCAGCTCAAAATGATCGGTGATGTTCTTCGGAATCATGCCACCTGCCTCGGCTGCAGGTCCTTGAGAATGCCCCCGATGTATTCGTCGATCTCCACGTAGAAGGGCTCGTTGGTCAGGTGCACCAGCGACCGCCCCTGCACCTGCGCCACCACGTGCGGGTAATGTGACAACTCCACTGAACTGTTTCGCAACTCAATCAGCTTCTCCTTGATGTCCAGCAATGACCGGCCCTTCAGCCGCACCTGAAATTTGTAGTCCAGGTAGGTGGGCAGATCGCCGATCAGACGCTGGATGATCAGCTGGCGATGCTGCTGGAGAATCTCGTTAAGTGCCGGTAACAGGGTTTCTGCTGCAGAATCGTCGATCTGACGGGTTCCCAGCAATGCGGATTTGATGGTTTTCATAATGGGTTTGCCGATGTTCAGCAAACCTATTAAAACTAAATTTATTAGCAAATAGATACTAATAAAATTAGCAAATGGGGATTATTGGGTTTTTTTGGTACATTGTGATCTGAAAATCAATCAATTAACGAGTTAGCACAAGATTTTACATCCACCTTTTCAAACCCAGCGGGATTAATCAGCATCTAACTAGTCAAACAGATGATTACGCTCAGTATCATATTCAAGACCTTTTTCTCGATTATCACGATCGTGGTATTGAGTATGCTGGCGTTGGTGGCTACCCTTCTGTATCAGATTTACAGGTTGCCTTACCGCCTGGTCAGCAAGGTAACGGCACGCCGTCCGGAGTCGCCATACCAGCGGGTGTAAGACAGTCCCTTCTTTTTTACAGCCAGTTTATTCATTCGGTGGTCTGCAGTTTGTGTGACTGCTCCTGCGGTTTTTGCTTCAGGGTGGGAAGCCGTTATTTTCTTACCTTTCTTTGAAATTGCACCCGGCCGAAGCCGTTGCTTTTGTCCATGAACCCGCACGCACACAAGAAGCCTCTGCTGTCGGAAGACCTGACCGCTGTAGCACTGGCGCTTACTTTTATTATAACCACCGCGGCCGGTGGCCGAATCGCGGTGCCATCTCTGGGCTGGGACACTTCTCCCGACGTGCTGCTCACGCGCACCAACCTGATTGCGCTGCTGAAAAATTTTCTGATGCTCTATGCCACAGGTTGGCTCGCCACTGTGCTGCTGGGCCGGTCGGGGCGTCGGTTTGTTGTGGTGTTTCCGCCGCTCTTCCTGCTGGCCACGCTTGCCTTTGTGCTGGCAGGCAACTCCACTGTGAAAGCGTACAATTTCGAGGCCGTGATTTTTTCATTGCTGCTGGGCCTGCTGCTGGGCAATGTATTCCGGATTCCCGAGTGGATCCGCAACACGCTCGCCACTGAGCTCTTTGTGAAGATCGGCCTGGTCATACTCGGCACTTCCATCCTGTTCACCGACCTGCTGAAGGCGGGTTCCCTCGGCCTCATCCAGGCGCTCGTGGTGGTCGTATCCGTCTGGTATGTCGCCTTCTGGGTGGCGCGCCGCTTTCGCCTCGATGAAGAACTCAGCCTCATGCTCGCCAGCGCGGTCTCTATCTGCGGTGTATCAGCCGCTATCGCCACGGCCGGCGCCATCAAAGGGGATTCAAAAAAACTTTCCTACGTCATATCCATCGTCCTCATCACGGCGGTACCCATGATGCTGATCATGCCCTACGCAGCGCATTGGCTGGGACTGACTCCGGCGCAGACAGGTGCCTGGCTAGGCGGGACGATCGATACCACCGGAGCGGTGTTGGCTGCCGGCAGCATGGCCGGTGAAGAAGCGCTGCAAGTGAGTACCATCGTCAAATTTTCTCAAAACGTACTGCTGGGTCTCGCCGCATTCGGCATCAGCATCTACTGGACCTACACCCACCGCGAGGGCGTGGAGAAACCAACCGTCAGTGTGATCTGGTCGCGCTTCCCGAAATTCGTGCTCGGCTTTATCGCCGCCTCCCTGCTCTTTTCCTTTGGCGTCAGCGAAGCCACGCAACTTGCCGCCAAGGAGGGCCTCAAACACATTCAGAATTTCTGGTTCGTGCTGGCGTTTGTATGCATCGGACTCGAGACGCGCTTCTCCGATCTTTTCGGCAACGACAGCTGGAAGCCGCTCGGCGCCTTTCTTCTCGCGCAGGCCTTCAACATTGCCATTACGCTGCTGCTCGCAGTGCTTCTCTTTGCCTGAATTTTAAAAGACGAGTTGCAAAACGCCCTCGTGGTAGTGCACGGTGGGCGTGAGGTGATAAGCCTGACTCACGTTGTGGGCCGTGAGTACTTCCCGCGGCTGGCCTTGTGCGAGCACAGCGCCATTGTGTAGCAACACAAGATTGTCCCCAAAGCGCGCGGCCAGGTTGAGGTCGTGTACAACGCCGACCACCACCCAATTGCCTTTGCCCATCAACTCGCGGATATGATGCATGAATTGAAACTGGTGGTACACGTCCAGAAAGGTGAGCGGCTCATCCAGCAGCAGATGGCGCGGCACATCGCCATCCTGGTACCAAAGCTGTGCTGCAACCCGTGCGAAATGCACCCGCTGTTTTTCACCACCACTCAGTGTGAGATAGTTGCGACCTGACAATTCCGAAACATCGAAATAGTGCATGGATTCCTGGACCGCCAGGTGGTCTTTCTCACCGGGCTTGTTCTGGAAGTGCGGATAGCGGCCCATCATCACTACCTCTTGTACAGTCAGTGGAAACGCGAGGTCAATATTTTGTGACAGCACGGCGCGGTGACGCGCGAGTTCTCCCAGCGA
This sequence comes from Cyclobacteriaceae bacterium, assembly GCA_019694905.1. GTDB lineage: Bacteria > Bacteroidota > Bacteroidia > Cytophagales > Cyclobacteriaceae > ELB16-189. The sequence continues at coordinate 4,349 of JAIBBB010000069.1, read as the reverse complement.
CCATTCGGTGAGCGGCCGGTCGTGCATCCGGATACTGCCGGCAGCGGGCTTGACTTGTCCCGACAAGGCTTTGATGAGCGTGGACTTGCCGGCGCCATTGGGGCCGATGACGAGGTTGAGTTGACCGGCCTCAAATTGCACCGATACATCTTTCAGAAGTTCCTTCTGGCCGACGCGAACGGTAAGGTTACTGGCGACAAGCATCAGAAGTAAGTTTGGGTTCGCCGCAGCAAGACAATGAACACAGGCACGCCTACCAGCGACAACACGACGCCGATCGGAAGCTCCGCAGGTGCGAGCACAAGCCTGGCGACCAGGTCGGCGAGTGTCACCACGATGGCGCCGAGCAGCGCGCTGCTGATGAGCAGAAAGCGGTTGTCGGAGCCGCGAGTCATGCGGAGCAGGTGCGGCACAATCAAGCCAACGAAACTGATGACGCCTACGAAGGCAGTGGCCACCGCCACGAGCAGTACATTGATGCCCATCACGGTCCACTGCAGGCGGCGGATGTCAACGCCCAGCAGCCGCGCTTCTTCTTCACCCATCATCAGCGCATTCAGTTGACGCGTATGGCGCAACGCTGCGAGTGCACAAAGTATCGTGGTGATGCTGATCACCGTCACCGAAGACCAGGAAGCACCGGAGAGTGTGCCCAGATTCCAGAAGGTGATCGAACGCGCCTGCGGGTCGCGGGCGATGTAGGAAGAAAAGCCAACACCACTCAGGAACAACGCATTGATGGCAATGCCGGTAAGCAGTAGCGAGATCACACTACTCTTGCCTGATTGGCGGTTGCGTGACAGCACAAAGACCAGTAAGGTGGCGACCGTGCCGCCCGTGCATGCGGCGACGGGGAGCCCCCACTCACCCGGAGGGAAGTGCAGGGTAGCGCCAAGTACGAAATAGATTGAAGCGCCGAAGGCAGCGCCACTGGAAGTACCGATCAGGCCGGGCTCTACAATGGGATTTCTGAAGAGCGCCTGCATGAGGACGCCAGACATGGCAAGGCTCGCACCTACCACCAGACATTCCAATGCACGCGGAAAACGAATGTCAAAAAAGATCCTGCCTGTGAGATCGGATTCCTCCTGCAGAATATGTTGGCGGATGGAGAGAAGGATATCTGACCCGCTGATTGCGATGGCTCCGAACCGCAGCGACAAAACCCAGACTACCAGTAAGAGGATTACCAGCGTTGAGAGGACGATGCGGTCTGTCAGCCACGGACGTTGCATGCTACTGATGAATGAGTTGCTGCAGTTTCATCACGATCTCTCCGGTACGCGGACCCATGTAGACCATGTCATGCTCTTCCACCCGGTAGATCTTTCCATTTTTGGCTGCCTTCGTCCCCGCTACTCCGGGCAGTGTCTTGATCTGTTCGGGACTTCCAAGCCTGTCGTAACCGAAGTCCGTGAGCAGAATCACGTCCGGGTCGGAGTGTCCGATCAATTCGGCAGAAAGTTGCATCATGCCGCGGTCGCCGCCCACCGGCACTTCGCCGCCGGCCCACTCAATCAGTTTGGCACCGAATGAGTTTTTCGTGAGTGTGAGGTAGACATCAGAGGCGCGGCCGTAGTGGATGATGACCACTTTCGTAGCGCGGAGGGTTTTGGGTCGGGCCTCTATGGCTTTGTTCATGTCGGCCTCCAGTTTATGGTTGAGTGAGTCCGCCTGCTTTTCGCGATGAAAGTAAGCGCCCATCTCGCTGATGAGCGCCTGTGTGCCGGTGAGATCTTCCCCTTTGGCGTCAAACACTTTCATTGGAATCTTCAGGTCGGTGAGCTGGCGCATCACGGCCTCCGGGCCTACGTTGTTGTCGTGGATGATGAGCGTTGGCTTCATCGAGAGGATTCCTTCGGCGGACAAGGCGCGGTGGTAACCTACAGTCGGGAGCGTTTTGATGGCCGGCGGATAGGTGCTCGACAAATCGACGGCCACCAGATCTTGTTCGGCGTGGAGTGCGTAGATGATTTCATTGTATTGCTTGGCAATGCAAACAATTCGCTCAGCATGATCTGTTCCGGCTTCCTTGTTTCCAAAGCGGCCACAGCTGGCGAGGAGCAATGGGAGCAGGAACAGTGGCAGAAGGTGTCTTTTCATTGGTAGGATATTTAGAAGCCGGTGGTGAACCTTTCACCACCGGCAGTTTGATTAGAACAAATAGCGGATGTTGAGGCCACCAAAATAATTGACTTTCGAAGGCCCGGGCAGGTAAGCATCGGGCAGTTGATTGACAAAAACCATTTGATAGTATTGATGGTTGCCAATGTTGCTGGCGCCAAAGAAAGCATCTAATTCGTAGTTATTGAAGAAGGTCCTGCGGAATCCCACTTTGGCGTTCACCAGATTATAGCTCTTGGCGATGTTTGTGCCGCTGGGAGTGATCGGCATTTCATCGCGGTGAAGGTAGGTGATGTTGCCGTACAGTCCGGGACGCGTGGTAATGTCAATGCCGCCGTTGAACATCACGGGCGGCACGCCGGCCACTGCTTTTCCGGTGAAGTCAGACACAGCCGCAGTTGCATTGTTCTGGAAGGTGTATTTGCTGTACTTGAAATCGTAGTGTGTGTAGTTCGCAAAGGGCCGTACGAGTTTGAGGAAGCCCGTGTTTGAACTGTAGGCGGTGTACTTCAGTGTAAGTTCAATACCCTTGTTGTCGGAGCTGCCGCTGTTGACGGTGTACGTGTACAGCGTAGCTGTGCCGGCCGCGTTGGGAACAGCCACAGTCGTCATCTTGTCGGCAAACCGGGCAGAGAAGCACGCCAGTTCGTACACGAGTTTGTCATTGAGCACGGAGCCCTTGGTGCCAATCTCAAATTGTGTTCCCACCTCGGGCTTCAGGCCCGTGTTGGCTTTGCCAGCGAGCGGTGTGTAGATGTTCGCGCCCACCGGTGCGCGATAGCCTTTGCTGTACGAGACATAGACTGACACATGGTCGTTGATCACCTTGGTGATACCGAAATGAGGTGAGATCAGCCCGCTGTAGCTTGTTTGAAAGCGCGTAGGCACTGTCGGATTCGCTACGTTGTTGGCCGCTACATACAACTTGTCCTGGAGGTCGATGTGCATTTTGCTGGCACCGATGCCAATGGTAGCACTGACACCGTAGGGGAAGGCCAGCGTCCATTGCGTGAACAGTGAGCGTGTGTTGGTCACCGAGGTCTGGTTGCTGCGGATGGCGCCGATGATGTTGTAACCGCTGGGGTCAGCGTTGTTGGTGACCATCGGATAGGCGAGGATCTGCGCGTATTGCTCCTGGGATTCAACCCCGGTGACGCCGGACAGTTTAATATTGTCGGTAAGGTTGAAGCGTGCATCAAGTGTCGAGCGGAGTCCGTAGTTGAAAGGTGCCTTGTCGGTCCAGCCGCCGGCAGAGCTCACGTTGCTGTTGAGCCCGGTGCCAAACACCGAAGTTGTGTTGGAAAGGAATTGGTTGATCTGCCACGTGTGGCCGATGCCGGCGCGGAAACTGGTGACATTGCTATGGGCATTGTTCTTGATATAGGCAGGGTTGCCGCTGTAGTCGTAGCTGTAGAACTGCTGCTCAGTGAGCTCGCCGTTGCGCTGGTCGTAGCTGTCGCTGAATCCCGCATACAATGTCAGTGCCTGTTTCGGATTCAACTTGTAGTCACCGATCAGGTTGAAGAACGTCTTGTTCGAGGCTGTGTGTTGCATGAATCCGTCGTAGGATTGCTTGCCGTAGTTGATGAGCAGTGAGCCGTTGTCGGTAGCCGTCTGGATGTGTGTAGTGAATCGCTTCAGGCCATAGCTGCCGAGCAGCACGTCCTGACCGACAGAGGTTTTGTTCTTCTCCGGCCGGATCGTTTGGAGGTTGACCACGCCCGCGATAGCAAGTCCGTACAAGGTGCCGGATGGCCCTTTGGTGACTTCCACATTGCCGACGGATCCGAAGTCGATGTCGTCCATCAGCGTGATACCTTCTGCATCGGTGATGGGTATGCCGTTGAGGTATGCCTTGATGCCTTGCTGGTCGAAGTTGCTGTTCACGCCTCGGGGACCGGGGCCGCCGCCGCCATAGCCGCGGATGTTGATTTGCTGGCCGGCACCCACCGTGCGCCGTTGCATAATGACCCCGGCGACGTTGGCGTTGATGGCGTCATCCATGAACAAGCCGGTGGCGCGTCGGATTTCGGCCGTGCCTAGTTTTGTGATGGAGACAGGTTGATTGAGGAGCGTGCGGTTCACAGCTGAAGTAGCGGTGATCTCCACTTCGCTCAGCAACTGGCTTGCCGTCTTCAGACTGAGATGCAGGGGCGTATTGCAATCGCTGACGTATTGATTGATGGTCTCGTAGCCGACAAATGAAATGGTCAGGCGCACAGGCC
>JAIBBB010000068.1 GCA_019694905.1 Cyclobacteriaceae bacterium | reverse complement strand
AAGACCATGGAAGCCATTTCAGTCGTGCGGGCCTGCTCCATTCCCAATGAATCCATGGCGGCCTGCACAGAAGCCTCCGGTCGTTTGTTACTGTTTATTGCAAAATCAGCTCCGAGCAATTCTCTGGCATTGCGATTCAGGTCTTCCTGAACTGAGTAGTTCAATGATCCTATGGCAACGACAGCGGCTATACCTGCAATGAGCGAGGCCGCAAACAAAAAGAGCCTTCTGAAATTGTGACGGGCATCGCGCCACGCCATCTTCCATACCCATGGATCGCTGAGCGTCCATCGCTTCTTGCGCACCAGTTGGATCTTGTATGTAATCATGACACCCGCTCCTCCTGCACCAGCTTGCCACCCTTCATCCGCAGGATGCGCCCGGTACGTCTGGCCAACTCAAGATTGTGAGTCACCAGAACCAGTGTTGTCTTTTCCTCCTTGTTCAGGCCAAAAAGCAATTCACGGACGTGGTCCGCATTTTCTTCATCAAGATTTCCGGTAGGCTCGTCTGCGAAGAGAATAGCCGGAGAGGTAATAAAAGCCCTCGCCATGGCCACCCGCTGTTGCTCACCACCTGACAATTGAGACGGGTAGTGGTGTCCTCTGGCACCGAGTCCCACTCTTTGAAGCAATTCATTCGCCCGATCCCCAGCATTTCGGTCACCCCTGATTTCCAGGGGTACCATCACGTTTTCAAAGGCAGTCAAAGTCTGCAACAATTGAAAGTTCTGGAATACAAAACCGATATGCTGGTTGCGAAAGTGGGCCCGGTCGTCTTCATTCATGGCTTGAAGAGCCAGCCCCATCATATTCACTGACCCGGAGGTAGGCACATCCAGCCCTGCACAAAGTCCAAGAAGGGTTGTTTTGCCACTGCCGGAAGGGCCTATGATGGAGATAGTTTCACCTGCCGTGACTTCAAAAGATACCGCGTCGAGGACTGTAATTTCCCTGCCGCCTGAAGGATAGGTCTTGGTCAGCGATTGTACCTGAAGCACGACTGGGTTGTCAGAGGAAGATGGTTTCATGGTCCGGGTGGAGAAAATTTGTCAGAAAGATCGGAATTTTGAGGTTTACGGCATTGGTTAAAATGGCTTTTGCCTGATTTTTGCAATGCATCACTTTCAATTGGTTGAAGTCTATTTGATTGATTCACATGAGCAACACTTCGTTAGTCGGAAAATGGGTTGTATTTATTGCGGCAATACTCTGTATTTCTGCCGCTGAGAGCCCAAAGACCATCCTGTTCTTTGGCGATAGTCTGACAGCGGGCTATGGTCTGTCAGTCGAGCAGGCGTTTCCTGCTTTGATTGAAAAGCAGCTCCAAGCCAAGGGTATCACCGTTAAAGCAATCAACGCCGGGCTGAGCGGTGAGACCTCAGCCGGCGGGCTTGCCCGGATCGACTGGGTGTTGCGTCAACCCGTTGACGTGTTCGTTCTTGAGTTAGGTGCCAACGATGGCTTGCGCGGTCTTCCTGTTGAGCAAACCAGACAGAACCTCCAGACAATCATTGACAAGGTGCGCCAACGCAATCCTGCGGTCACCATTGTGCTGACAGGGATGATGGTACCGCCCAATATGGGGCCCGACTATACGGCAGCGTTCAAGAGAATTTATCCTGATCTTTCAAAATCGAACCGTGTAAAACTGATGCCATTCCTGCTCGCTGATGTCGCGGGGCATGAGGAACTCAATCAGGCCGACGGTATACACCCCACCGCGGAAGGTCACCGCATTGTTGCGCGCAATCTTGGAAAGATCATTGAAGAATTGCTCACCAGCAAGAGCAACAACTAGGTGTGACTAGTCCTTGATGCCAGCTACAAAGCGTCTGATGTCCTGCTCGAGGTGGGTATGACTGGCGATGGCCTGAATGAAGGCACTGCCAATGATTGCACCCTGAGCATAGGTGGCCGCCGTCAGGAATGCTTGTCGGTCAGAAATGCCAAAGCCTATCAGCCAGGGGTTTCTCAGGTTCATCGATTTAAGGCGAGAAAAATACGCTTCCTGCTCCTGCGAAAAGCCAGACTTTGCCCCTGTGGTACTGGAGGCAGAAACAGCGTAAATGAAGCCATCTGTTGCAGCGTCAATCTCCCGGATACGTTCTTCCGATGTGGTTGGTGCAATGAGGAATGTATTGGCCAGGTGGTACTTTCTGAATACTTCATCATACCCGCCTACGAACTCAGACATGGGCATGTCGGGAAGGATCAGACCATCAACCCCGGCTGCTGCAGCATCCCGGCAGAATTGCTCCATCCCATACTGGAGTACCGGGTTGAGGTATCCCATGAGTACAATGGGGACAGACACCTGTTTTCTTATTTCAGAAACCTGCTGAAGTAGCAACTTCACATTCATTCCACCATCAAGGGCTACCTTGTTGCTTGACTGTATGACAGGGCCATCAGCCACAGGATCTGAAAATGGAATACCAATTTCTATCATGTCCGCCCCTGCATCTGCAAGGTATTTTGCAATCAACCCGGTATCGTTGAGCCGGGGAAAACCTGCGGTATAGAACACAGATAATACCGGTGACTTCCTGGACTCAAATAACTGCCGGATCCTGCTGCTCATGGCATGTTCAAATTCACTCAGGAAGCAATCCTTGTTTTCAGCTTTTTGCCCAATTCATCGACAGTAGACTTGAAGTTGGCGTCCGCCTTCATCATGTCCTCCACACTTTCAAGTGCATGGATTACCGTGCTATGGTCCCGTCCACCAAAGTTTTCACCGATCATGGACAAGGTCAATTGGGTATAGCGCTTGCAGAAGTACATCGCGACTTGCCTGGGAATAACAATCTCACGTTTCTTGACCTTTCCCTTGATGGCATCAAGTTCCACTTTGAAATAGTCAGAGACTGTCTTCTGGATGAAGTCAACACTCACATCATTCTGAATCTCCTTGACAATGTTCTTGAGTACATCTTTTGCCAATTCAAGGTCAATGTTCTTTTTGAGGAGCGTTGCGTGAAAGATCAGTGAATTTAATACACCTTCCATGTCACGCAGATTGGTATCCACAGAATAGGCAAGGTACTCGGCTACTTCGGTCGGAATGTCGATTCCATCCGACTGCATTTTGTTGTGAATGATGGCGAGCTTGGTCTCAAAATCCGGCTCCTGCAAATCGGCCGTCAATCCCCACTTGAAGCGCGACAGCAAGCGTTCCTGAAAACCCTTCATGTCCCGGGGTGGGCAGTCACTGGTCATGATGATCTGCTTACCAGACTGGTGAAGGTTGTTGAATATATTGAAAAAAAACTCCTGTGTCTTTTCTCTGCCAGCGAGGAATTGCACATCGTCAAGAATCAGAAGATCAACTTTCAGATAGAAGTTCTGAAAGTCCTGAAGCTTGTTATTCTGAAGAGCGTTCAGAAACTGATTGGTAAAATCATTCTGATCGATGTACAATACAACTTTGTCCGGGAAATTCTTCTTGATCTCATTTCCTACAGCCTGCACGAGGTGCGTCTTGCCTACACCCACGCCGCCATACAGCATCAGTGGATTGAAGGAAGTGATGCCAGGCTTCTTGGCAACGGCCATGCCCGCGGAACGCGCCAGGCGATTGCAGTCGCCCTCAATGAAAGTCTCAAATGTATAATTAGGATTCAGCCTCGGGTTGATCACCTGTGTACTGTTGGATTTAAATCCAAAGGGTGAGTATTCCTCCTGCTGATCTGCTGTGGCATTTCTCCTGCCCGCAAGCCCGTTCGGGTAGTTTACCATCACGGGCGGGTTAGACTTGTTCCCGCTATCCACAACCACCGAATATTCCAGTCTCCCCTGCTCTCCCAGTACAGCCTGAATGGCCTTCTTCAAAACCGGAACATAATTTTCTTCCAGCCATTCATAAAAAAACTGAGAGGGAACCTGAATGGTCAGCACATTGCCGTCTGTTCTCAGCGGCACGATGGGCTGAAACCAGGTGGCGAAATTTTGCTCATCAACTTCTCGGCGGATTATTTCGAGACAATCGTTCCAGACTGATGCGGTAGTGGCGACTTCCATTGAGAGGGCAAGATGGGGTTTGGACTACAGTTTTTTCTTTGCAGGGGAGACAAAGGTGTAAAAATTTTGATGAACTAAAAAAGAAATGGAGCACCCCGGAGAGCAATTAAAATCTGAAGAAATTCATTGCTACAAGCAGAAGTTTCACTAGGTTATTTCACGTCCATTCATGAACATTTTCGCTTCAAAAGTATTGTTGACAAAGTGTGGAAAACATGTGTGTGGTTTGTGGAATTTCGACAACGACCTCTGCCACAAACGTTAGAAAAGCACTAGTTTAGCATATTGTGAAGAATTTCCGGGACATTAGTTTTCCACATGCCTCAATAGCTGACTGGTCAAGTGTAGCCAGTCATGAAGTGGGTGGCAAAAATGCTCAAGATGCACTGACATGGATTTTTGATGGTATCAGTGTACCACCGGTTATTTCAGGAAGTTTCAATCCCTTCCCCTCCCGTAATCACATTGCCTCTCCGAGACTAGTTTTACCCTGGGTTGCAGGGCTGCGTGAGGGGCACGCCACGGAGGCATTACAGCATCTCAATGCCGGTGCTGACGGTGTTTGGCTCACCTACAAGGGTACTGAATCGATTGCTTCACTTCTTGATGGCGTTCACCCTGAACATTGCCATCTCGCCTTTGCACCGGAAAAATCAGACGTGGACAGTCTTGATGCTGTATTGAACCTGTTGGACCATCGTGGCATTGTCAGATCAGGAGGAAGCCTTTTCTGGACTCGCATACCTGACGACGCATGGAATATACTGAAATCCGCCATCGCGAAGCATAGTGAATTTCAACTTCTGGGTTTGCATGTACCTTCAAAGGAGTCCTTGTCAGAAGAGATTGCTTATGCATTGACAATGGCGGTTTCCTGCCTGAACGAGTTGGGACGTGATGCAGCCAACGCAATCTGTTTCTCGTTCAGGGCGAGCAATGACTTCTACGAAAACGTTGTCAGATACAGGACTGTCGGTTTGCTCTGGAACAGGATTCGAGCTGACCATGGCCTGCCTCCGGCTCCCAAGCCATTTCTTCATGCCTTGATCCCCGCGTTGTCAGCAACAGGGCTGAATCCCCACGCCACCATGATCCACCAGCCGGCGGCTGCGCTGGCTGCTCAGTCAGGCGGAGCGCATTCACTTACTCTTGTCCCCGAAAATGACACCGACGCACTGGCATCCCGGATGGCCAGAAACGCAGTCTTGCTGCTGCAGGAAGAAGCCCATATTGATCAAGTGGTGGATCCATGGAACGGATCACAGTTAATTGAATATCTCACGGCGGCCATCGCCGACAAATCATGGCGGAAGATCGAATGGCCAACTGTGCGCATGCCTGGACAGCGCGAATCATCTGGCAATCCGAACGACGGCACAACGCATATCCATGCAGGCCAGCGGCTCTTTGAGACGCAGGAGAAAATACCCATCAAAGAGTTCTTTGTAGGAGGAGATCATTCGACGCTCGTCGATCAAAACATGGCGGGTGTTCCCCCGTTTCTCCGCGGACCATATGCCACCATGTATGCCGTGCGTCCCTGGACCATCAGACAGTACGCTGGATTTTCCACTGCGCGTGCATCGAATGCCTTTTATCGCCGCAACCTCGCAGCCGGTCAGAAAGGGTTGTCGGTTGCATTTGACCTGCCCACCCATCGCGGATACGATTCGGACCACCCTCGCGTTACCGGTGATGTAGGAAAAGCTGGAGTTGCCATCGACAGTGTCGAAGACATGAAGTTGCTGTTTGATCAGATCCCACTTCAGGATATGTCAGTGTCGATGACCATGAACGGTGCCGTGCTGCCTGTCATGGCATTTTACATCATTGCTGCTGAAGAGCAGGGCGTGAAGCCTTCACAACTATCCGGCACCATTCAAAATGACATTCTGAAGGAGTTCATGGTGCGCAACACGTATATCTATCCACCAGCACCATCCATGCGGATCGTCGCAGATGTTTTCAGGTATTGTGCCCGAGAGATGCCGCGCTTTAATTCTATCAGTATCAGCGGATATCACATGCACGAAGCCGGAGCTCCGGCGCACGTTGAACTCGCCTACACGCTCGCCGATGGTTTGGAGTACCTGAGAACAGGCCTGGCCGCAGGCATCGCCATCGATGACCTGGCGCCGCGCTTGTCCTTCTTCTGGGGTATTGGTATGAACTTCTTCATGGAGATTGCCAAAATGCGCGCCGCGCGTGTGCTCTGGGCCCGCATGGTGGCTTCGTTTGGCACACGCAATCCGAAATCTCTTGCGCTACGGACGCACTGCCAGACATCGGGTTGGAGCCTCACAGAACAAGATCCCTACAACAACATCACCCGTACCTGCATTGAGGCGATGGCAGCAGTTTTCGGCGGCACCCAATCGTTGCACACCAATGCACTCGATGAGGCAATTGCGCTACCCACTGACTTTAGCGCTGCCATCGCGCGCAATACGCAACTCTACCTGCAGAAACACACGGGCATCACCCGAGCCATAGACCCCATGGGCGGTTCTCACTATGTTGAGTATCTCACCGATCAACTCATTGAGAAGGCAGAGGCCTTGATCAATGAAGTAGAAGAGGCCGGCGGCATGACACAAGCTATTGCCAAAGGCATTCCCAAACTTCGTATCGAGCAGGCCGCCGCCATGCGGCAGGCGAGAATAGACGCAGGTGAAGATGTGATTGTTGGCGTCAACCGATACACCGTAGATGCAGTTCCGGATCTCCAGATCCTCGAGGTTGACAACACAATTGTACGAAAAGAACAAATTGAGCGCCTTCGTCAATTGCGGTCAGAACGGAATGAAACAGCAGTTCAGCAGGCACTCCGGAAACTGACTGAAGCAGCGCATGATCCCGGTCTCAATCTGATGGATGCCGCCATTGTTGCAGCGAGGTGCAGAGCAACGCTGGGCGAAATCTCTACAGCGCTCGAGAACGTGTTCGGTCGGTTCAGTGCGCATACCCAATCCTTTACCGGTGTCTACACGAAACACATGTCAAACACAAAAGAGATTCAAGCAGTCCAGCAACTGTCTGATCGGGTGGCGAGGCAACAGGGCCGGCGACCCAGAATTCTGATTGCAAAAATGGGACAAGACGGACACGACCGTGGTGCACATGTGGTGGCTACCGGTCTCGCTGACCTCGGCTTTGATGTAGACATCGGACCCCTTTTCCAAACGCCGGAGGAGGTGGCCCGCCAGGCTGTTGAAAATGACGTGCACGTAGTGGGGGCATCAAGCCTCGCCGGCGGGCATAAGACACTCGTTCCGGAGTTGGTACAGGCCTTGCGTAAACTTGGTCGCTCCGACATACTCGTAGTGGCAGGCGGTGTCATTCCATCGCAGGATTATGATCAACTTCACAGAGACGGTGTAACAGCCATTTTCGGACCAGGCACACCTATCACGAAGTCGGCCAAGATCATGCTGGAAAAATTATTGAAATAGAAGGAACGTTTCTACCTTGTCAAATCAAATTACCAATCTATGCTTATCTCCCGTCACAAAGTTGCTTCGATTCACTACACACTCACCGACGATTCAGGCAAGGTGCTCGACTCCAGCTCCGGCAGAGAACCCCTCGCCTACCTACACGGTGAAGGAAATCTGATTCCCGGTATGGAAGAAGGTTTGGAAGGACGGAAGAAAGGCGACAAGTTCAAACTCCATATCACTCCAGAGAAAGGCTATGGTGTAAAAGATCCCGCGATGGTCCAGAAAGTACCTCGGGCCGCATTTGGCGATCAGAAGATTGAAAAGGGGATGCAGTTTCGCACCCAGCATGGACAGGTTGTGACTGTGACTGAAACAGGACTGACCGAGATCACTGTGGATGGCAATCACCCACTGGCAGATGTAGCCTTGAATTTCGACGTTGAGGTGATGGAAGTCAGAGAGGCGACTGCTGAAGAGGTAGCGCACGGACATGTGCACGGACCTGGCGGCCACCATCACTGACAGGCATTTCCGCTATCTCCTAGTTTCCGGTGAACTGTTTGATGATGTCGTTTGAAAAGACGAATACCATCAGCAGAATAATCAAGGCAAAACCCACCTTCAGGGCGTTCTCAAAGAACTTCTCAGATGGTTCTTTACCGGTAATCATTTCCCAAAGCAGGAATACAACATAACCACCATCCAGTGCGGGAATGGGCAGTAGGTTCATGAATGCCAGCACCATGCTGAGAATGCCGGTCATTTGCCAAAATCGCTGCCAGTCCCATTCACCTCCATACATCTGGGCCATGCCTACAGGGCCAGACAGCGACTTACGGAAAGACAGATTGCCCTTGAACATTTTCCTGAAGGCCTTCAGTTGGTTATAGATCACTCCAAATGCTCTGGCAGGCCCCATCGCAAAGGATTGACCGAGTGAGTACCGGGTCACGGTAATCCCCTCCACAGGCATTTTGGATACATAAAAGCCAATGGTACGGTCATTGCCAAGGGGGCCCGCAAATTGCAGCGTGTCAGCACCGCGCAAAACACTGAACCGGATGGAATCAGATTGGGTGGACTTCACTGCAGCTGCCACTTCATCGAAATAGGTAACGTCGCTACCGTTGACTGAAATGAACTTGTCATCCTTTTGAAGACCCAGCTTGCCAGCAAGGCTCCCCTCCCTTATTGAGTTGACCTGTGCCAACACCCTTGGAATAGCAAACATGGATGCTGCATTGCGGCGATTGAAATTCTCGATAAAATTAGCCGGCAAATGAATAGTTACCTCCTGCCCGTTCCTATCCACCGTATAAGTTGCACTGTCAGACAAGAGTACATCTGGCTTTGCAATATCGGCGAAGTCAGTATAGTCATGACCATTGATCCGAACGATCTTGTCACCCGTCTTCAGACCAATGCTGTCAGCCAGGGCGAGCGCCTGAATGCCCCCATGCGCATTCACATAGTCCTTGCGGATATAAGAATCACCAAGCCAATAAGTTATTGCCACAAAGATCAGCACCCCAACAATCACATTCACAATAATGCCACCCAACATAACGATCAGGCGTTGCCATGCCGGCTTGGACCTGAATTCCCAGGGCTCAGGCGCAGACTTCATTTGCTCCTTGTCCATGCTTTCATCCACCATGCCTGCAATTTTCACATATCCACCGAGCGGGAACCACCCCACGCCAAACAGGGTATCGCCGCGTTTGAACTTGATGAGTGAGAAATTCATCACGTTGGCCAGCGGAAACAAAAAGTCGAAAAAGAGATAGAATTTCTCCACCCGGATCTTGAACATCCGCGCAGTGATGTAATGTCCCCATTCATGCACTACTACCAATATTGAAAGACTCAGCAAGAGCTGAGCGGTCATTATCAATCCTTCCATGTTTTTTGTAAAGTGAGCCTATCGGATGTATTCAGAGGCGAGATGTCTCGCAATTTTATCAGTTTCAACGTAGTCGTCCAATCCAGGGTTCGCGATGAATCCAACCCTTTCCATACAATATTCTACCACATCAGGCATCTTGTTAAATGAAATCTGGTCCTGAAGAAACCTGGCCACAGCCACTTCATTAGCCGCATTCAGGATGCATGGCATGTTACCCCCCCTTTCGAGGGCATGGAATGCGTGCGCAAGATTACGAAAAGTTTCCATATCCGGCTTTTCAAAGGTGAGGGATGGAAATCGGGCAAAATCAAACCTTGGGAAATCACTGGACAATCGACTGGGATACCCCAATGCGAACTGGATGGGCAACCGCATGTCCGGGAGTCCCAATTGAGCCTTGATAGAACCGTCCTCAAACTGGACCAGTGAATGCACGATGGACTGCGGGTGAACCACAACTTCAATCTGAGAGGGCTGTACACTGAACAACCATCGGGCCTCAATCACCTCCAGCCCCTTATTCATCAGGGTAGCACTGTCAATGGTTACCTTTGCACCCATGGTCCAATTGGGATGCTTCAACGCGTCTTCCTTTCTTACACGATCCAGATCAGCACGCGACTTGCCTCTGAACGGTCCACCCGATGCAGTCAGAATGATCTTTTCAATCTTGTTATGGAACTCGCCCACGAGGCACTGGAAAATCGCTGAATGTTCAGAATCCACCGGGTAGATGTTCACGCCCTTTTCCCGGGCGGTACGGGTAATGAGATCACCGGCCACCACCAATGTCTCTTTGTTAGCCAGGGCTATGTCCTTACCCGATTCAATGGCACGCAAGGTGGGTTTCACCCCGGCATAACCAACCAGCGCCGTCAAAACCAGGTCAATGCTCTCCATCTCAAGCACGGAAGACAATGCCGATTGGCCGGCATATACTTTGATATCCGCAGGAACCAACGACTCCTTCACTCTTGCGTACAACGACTCATTGGCAATTACCACAGCATTGGGCTTGAATCTCAAGGCCTGTTCAATCAGAAGATCGGCATTCTGCTGGGCCGTAAGGACCTCAACCTGAAACTCGTCCGGGTGCGCTGCAATTACCTCTAATGCCTGGGTTCCAATGGAACCGGTGGATCCCAGTATGGCAATTGCCTTGGCTCTCTTTTGTTCTTTCATGCTGAAAAACGTGCAAGGGCGTCAGCAATCTTCCGATCATTGCTGAGCCGTGGAACCTTGTTCTGACCACCCAGCTTTCCTTCTGATTTCATGTACTCAATGAAGCCAGTTCTCCTGATGGGTGTAATGACCAGTGTGCGCAAGATGTTCCCGGTAATAAGGTCATCATAATAAACATTCAGCTGGCGCAGTTGGTTATCCAATTCCCGGGAAAAGGCCTCCAGGTCCTCCGGCATTCTGGAAAATTCAATTAGCCATTGGTGATGTGGAAGACCACTGGATGGAGTCACCTGGGGAGCCACTGTAAATTCCACCAACTCGGCAGCAGGGTACCGTTGGAGCGCCAGTTTCATCGCCTTTTCAACCTCTTCGCCAATGATGTGTTCTCCGAATGCAGAAATGAAATGCTTGATTCTGCCGGTTACCAGCACCTTGTACGGCTTCAACGAAACGAATTTGACGGTATCTCCTATTGAATAGCCCCACAAACCCGCGTTGTTATTGATGATCAGCGCATAGTTCTTGCCCAGTTGAACTTCCTCAATGGACAATCGGGTTGGGCGGTCATTGAAGTACTCCTCCACAGGAATGAACTCAAAATAGATTCCCGCATTGAGCAGGAGCAGCAATCCTTCGCTGTATTGAGAGTCCTGGTAGGCGATGAAGCCCTCAGACGCAGGATACGTCTCGATAGAGGGAACCACAGTTCCCATCGTTTCCTCCAGCCTCGCACGGTACGGTTCAAAGTTCACTCCGCCATATACGAACATGGAAAAATTGGGGAATACATCGCGAATCTTCTTCCCGGTTCGTACCTGGATTCTGTCAAAGTACATTTGAACCCAGGGCGGAATACCGGAGATAAGTGTCATGTCCGCGTGGATGGTCTCATCAATAATCCGCTCCAGTTTCTCCTCCCACTCTTCAATGATGTTGGTCTCATAGGTAGGCTTCTGATTGGTCCGCAGGTACCCGGGCACGTGATGGTTCACGATGCCTGACAAACGGCCCGTCAGTATACCCGATGTGTCAGACAAGGCCGGGCTGCCGGAAAGGAATATGAGACTGCCATCGAGGAACGAAGCTTTGCCCGTTTCATGGACGTAGCTCAAGAGCGCGTTCCGGGCACTGTTGATATGGTATGGAATCGAATCTCTGGATATCGGGATGTACTTGGTACCTGAAGTTGTGCCGGAGGTCTTGGCAAAGTACAATGGCTTGCCGGGCCAAAGCACATCCGAAACTCCCTCCGTCACTTTATCCACCCAGGGCCGTAACTGTTCGTAGTCCCGCACAGGTACTAGTTTGACAAAATCGGCATGAGTTCGGATGTCCTGAAACCCATGCTCCCGGCCAAACTGCGTCCCGGATGCCTTCGTGAGTAGCTGTGTGAGCCACTTTTGCTGGGTGTCACCGGGATGTGCAGACCAATGGCGGGTTTGCCTGTCAATAAGAGCAGCAAAGGGCCGGGCAAGGATGGAACGAAATCCCATGCCGCAATTTAACCCTGTATGACGTTCTGAACGTAAATCGCACGGATTTTAGCGAAGATTTCTGCCAAAAATTCAGGTTTGAATTCTGGGATGGTTATTGCAGGTCAGGTAACACGCCGGACCAAAAGAACGTTAAGTGACTAACCGTTAAATCTCATGAAATTACTTCAGACCCTGGTAATCGGATTCCTTGCCGGACTGGCAGGCGCCTATACTTTCTCACGCTACCACCAATCGGAAACGTCACCTGTGAATCAGCCTGAATATAAAGTCGCCGCATACCAGGACTCAGGCATGTTTCAAGTATCGACGCCAGCCACAGTTGCGAGGGCCTCTGTTCCTGGCAATGAAACAGACTTCAGCGAAGCTGCTGCCAGGACCACGCCGAGTGTGGTATACATCAATAGCATCTCCCAAACCGGGGTTTCCTATTCCTACTGGGACCTTCTGTTCGGTGGGAGTGGCCAATCGCAACAGCAAACAAGTTCCGGATCAGGGGTGATCTTTACCCAGGATGGATACATTGTGACCAACAATCACGTCGTAGAGGCTGCCGAAAAGGTGCAGGTCTTGTACAATAAGAAAGTATATGATGCTGAAGTGATGGGCACAGATCCCTCGGCCGATCTGGCAGTTCTGAAAATAAAAGAAAGCAATCTTCCAGCCATCACCCTTGGAAGTTCCAAGGATCTGGCGGTCGGTGAATGGGTGGTGGCTGTTGGAAATCCGTTCTCACTTGCTTCAACTGTCACTGCTGGTATCGTCAGTGCCAAAGGAAGAAAGATCAACATCGTAGAGGACAAATTCCCCATCGAATCATTCATACAAACCGATGCGGCGATCAATCCCGGTAACAGCGGTGGCGCACTTGTCAACCGGCACGGCGAACTGGTAGGCATCAACACGGCCATTCTGAGCCGAACGGGTTCCTATACTGGTTATGCATTTGCTATACCGGTGGACATTGCCCGGAAGATCGTCAGTGACATCATCAAATTTGGCGTCGTTCAAAAGGCCTTTTTTGGTGGCAATGTCATTGACTACGATGCACAGACTGCAACAAAATACAGTCTCCCGCTGGTTACCGAATTCAAAGGTGTTGTGCTTTCCGAAATTCAACGAAACAATAGCCCTGCGCTCGATGCGGGCCTGAAGGCCGGCGACATCATTCTTAGACTGAATGAAACTGAAATCAACAGCGTAAGTGCATTCGAAGAAGAGTTGAGTTATCACTACCCTGGTGACAAGATCACAGTGGCCTACACAAGAGATGGAAAACCAGGAACGACCACGCTTACGCTGGTCAATCGCAAGGGAGAAACAACTGTCATCAAAAGAAAGATCTACAGTGATGGAAACGTGGGTGCGAGTCTGGAAGCTGTTGACTATGGTGTGAAGGTATTCAAGATCAAGGAGGGACTGTTCAGGAAACTAGGTATACCGGAGAACTACACAATCATCCGGATTAACCGTGAACGCATTACGGACCCGCAGGAAGTAGTTGACTTCTTCTCCAAATACCGCGGTCCGGTGGTGCTGTACGGAATCAACAGTCAACGGCAGGAACTACCGCTCCAGTTCTATCTTCAATAGTCAGTTATGAGTGACACCGCGAAGAAGAACGGTGTCAGCCCATGGAGTGTCATAGGCATATGGCAGTTCAGCAAGTGATGCTACTTTGCGGGTAATCAACAGATTCGCCTCTTTGCCAACAGTAATGGTGCCATGTGTCTGAGTAAGACCGAGGGTATGAGCCGTGTTGATCGTGGTTGCATTGATTGCCTCTTCGGGGGTGAGCCGCATGCGAATGCACGCAAGCGAAATCATCATGGGGATGGTGCCAGCGGGTGAACTTCCAGGGTTGTAGTCAGATGCAATGGCCACCGGAAGTCCTGACTCTATCATCCTGCGAGCTGGCGGAAAGGGAAGGTTCAGGAAAAAGGCTGCACCTGGCAATACGACGGGCATGGTATTTCCCTCTCTGAGACATGCAATTTCCTCATCGCCCATTTGCTCGAGGTGGTCTACGCTGATCGCCCCTGTTTTGACTCCTACCTGTACGCCTCCGGAGTGATGGAGTTGGTTCGCATGAATCCGTGCTCCGAGTCCATGCCGTCTGCCAGCCATAATGATTGCCTCGGTATCCGCCGGGCTGAAAAATCCCTCTTCACAAAAGACATCCACGTAATCTGCGAGTCCTTCCGCAGCTGCCGCAGGAATCATCTCTTCGATCACCAACCTTACGTAATGGTCCTTGCTCATTCCTGTTGGTATCGCATGCGCACCCAGCAAGGTAGTCCGAATTGTCACTGGGACATGACGGGCAAGCCTTCGCGCTACCCTGAGCATTTTTAACTCGTCGGCAACAGTAAGGCCATATCCACTTTTGATTTCAAATGCGCCGGTACCTGAAGCGATCAATGCCTTGATCCGCGGCAGAGTGACTTCCAGCAGATCATCTTCAGACATGCCCTGCAACTTCCTGGCTGAATTAAGGATGCCCCCCCCATTCGCCGCAATTTCTGCGTACGTTGCTCCACGTATCTTCATCACAAATTCCTCTGATCTGGGGGTAGGGAAAACAAGATGCGTGTGAGAATCTACAAAGGTCGGCATGACCCAACGACCTGATGCATCGATGCACTCGTGACCCGTGGAGTCAGGGCATGTATCCATCGATCCAAAGGAGTGAATGCGGCCATCCTTCACAAGAATCCAGGCATGGTTGATCACCGGAAGGTGGGCCATGTCAGCACCGGCTACAATCCCGGGCGCTACTGGTCGCACCTGTACCAGTCCGGCAATATGGGTGATCAGAAGACCTCCGCTCACCGGCTCAGAGACTTATTCTTTGCCATAGGCCTCAACCTTGTTATCCAGGTTGGTTCCATACAGGGGAATAGAAATTTTGAACATGGCGAAAAAGCCACGGTGCGCAACGCTGGGTCTGTAACCAAACTCTCCGCCGTAGCCCCAGCTAAGGACGCGATTAAAGCGACCATCGATACCTGCCCTGAAGCCAACCTTGCGGGTCTTCAAGGGGTCGATCTGGTATTGATCATTCTGGAATTGAACATCGTCCACTTTCATATAGGGCGCCACGATCAGGTCAAAGAACACACTCATGATGCCATCATCAACTGCAGGATCATATTTATCAAACGTTACAGCGATGTTGCGGATCCAGGTCATGCTGCCACCAACATAGATATCGGCTGAATAGATATTGGAAAAAGCCCGGAAATCCTGGGTGATTCCCTTCGTATCAGTGTAAGAGACCGGCAGCCCCACATTGCTGCTATTCACCAGGGCGGCATTGGTCAGGCCTTGTGACTTTAATGCCTGGGACAAATCAAACATAATATTATATATTAACGTTACGCCGAGGACACCGTAGATCTTGCGGACCTTG
>JAIBBB010000067.1 GCA_019694905.1 Cyclobacteriaceae bacterium | reverse complement strand
GTACCCTGGTGGTAGAGAAAGACAAAATCACCATTTCTGATATTCGCAGGGGCGTCTTTCAGGAATTCATCCCTCAGACGGGAATTGTTGAACCCAGTCGCACCGTCTACCTGGACGCAATCGAAGGGGGAAATATCAAGCGCGTATTTCAGGAAAGCGGTTCTATGCTAAAGGCAGGAACTGTGATTCTGGAAATCACCAACCTCAGCCGCGAGCTCACCGTACTCGGACAGCAAGCCCAGCTGACGGAAACCATCAACCGTTCCCGCGATACCCGGTTGGGGATTATCCGCAACGACCTCGAGCAACGCCAGACTTTGGCTCAAATCGACAACCAACTCGCTATTTTCGGACCCCAGTATGAGCGTCAGAAAAGACTCCTTGAGAAGCGACTGATTTCAAGGCAGGATTTTGAGCGCACGGAGGCCGACTACAAATACAACGTCGAGCGACGCAAGATAACCTACGAGGTGTACAAGAAGGATTCGATCAACAGAATCCAGCAGTTGCACGATCTGGACGTGTCTGAGGCCCGACTCTCCCTCAATCTCGAGGGGGTAGGAAAGATCCTCGATAACCTGACGATTCGCGCCCCCATCGACGGACAGCTTTCTTTGTTGCAACACTGGGAAATTGGTCAGGCCGTGAATGCAGGCCAGCGCATGGGGCAGGTCGATATAGTGGGTAGTTACAAGGTGCGGGTTCCCATTGATGAGTTGTACCTGCCACGCATCTCCACCGGTTTGCACGCCAGCACCAACGTGGCTGGCAAAGAATACGGGTTGGTCATTACCTACATCTATCCGACAGTTACCAATGGCCGGTTCGAAGTGGACATGAATTTTGATGGTGTGACGCCGCAGGGCATCCGGCGGGGTCAGTCGCTCCGCCTTCGCATCGAGTTGGGTCAGTCATCGGAAGAGCTTCTGCTGCCGGTTGGTGGGTTCTACAAAGACACAGGCGGAAACTGGGTATTTGTGCTCGACAGTGATGACAAGGCGGTTAAGCGCAACATCCGACTGGGCAGAAAGAACACTGAGAATTTTGAAGTGCTGGAAGGCCTCAAGCCCGGCGACCGGGTAATCACGTCTTCCTATGAGAATTTCGGCGACAATGAAGTTTTAGTACTCCGTTAGTGCAACCATTTCCTTTAACCGGCGTCTTATACCATACTGTAACTTTCCTGAAAATACTGAGTATTCTATCAAACTATTGACTATTTACAATCATCCAACCATAAACTACCAAGCACATGATCCGTCTAAAGAATCTTGAAAAGGTATACACCACTGAAGAAGTGGAAACAACCGCCCTCAACAGCATCACCCTCGAGATCAAGGATGGTGAATTTGTGGCGATCATGGGGCCATCAGGTTGTGGCAAATCCACCCTGCTGAACATCCTGGGCCTGCTCGACAACCCCAGCAATGGCGAGTATTATTTTGGAGATACGGAAGTGTCCCGCTACGCTGAACGCCAGCGCGCTCAACTGCGCAAGGGCAGCATCGGGTTTGTATTCCAGAGCTTCAACCTGATTGATGAATTGACTGTATTTGAAAACGTAGAGCTCCCTTTGCTTTACCTGAAAGTACCTTCCCAGGAGCGCAAGCAGCGTGTAGAGGAAGTGCTTGAGAGAATGAACATCATGCATCGCCGCAACCACTTCCCTCAGCAGTTGTCAGGTGGTCAGCAACAACGCGTCGCGATCTCCAGGGCCATTGTGGCAAAGCCCAAGGTGATACTGGCCGATGAACCGACCGGTAACCTGGACTCAGTCAACGGTGAAGAAGTCATGAAACTGCTGTCACAGCTCAACGAGGAGGGAACGACCATTGTCATGGTAACGCACTCACCGTACGATGCCAACTATGCTCACCGCATCATCAACCTGTTCGACGGTAAGGTGGTAACAGAAAATATCAAGGAGCACTTCCACATCTAGTGCTTCCATCGTCTCAGGGCGGACACCCATAGTCCTCCTGATGTGTTCTTCATGGGTTTAGGTTTAGGAAATAAAGCCTGTCGCTTGCGGCAGGCTTTATTGTTTACATACCCAGACTCTGATTCTCAATGGAGGCAAGCTGGATAATCTTCTCGTACTCTTCTGCATTCAGGTCAGTGAAGAAGTAGTATACCGGATTCTGCGCTACACCATTGATGTGCACTTCATAATGCAGGTGCGGCGCTGTGGAGAGTCCGGTATTTCCAACAAATCCAATTTGCTCACCGCGTTTGATCTTTTGCCCCACACGAACCGTATAGCCATGCATGTGAGCGTACCGGGTCTTGTAACCAAAGCCGTGGTCAATTTCCACCATCTTGCCATAACCGCTGAAATTGAATTCCACTTTGGTCACCAGACCATCGGCAGTGGCGTAAATGGGTGTGCCGATGGGAGAGGCAAAATCAATGCCCTGATGCATCTTCCGTACCTTGTAGACAGGGTGGATACGCATGCCATATCCAGAGGCCAACGAAATCAGTTTTTTGTTTGAGATTGGCTGTATGGCAGGGATGGCGGCAAACAACTTCTCCTTGTTCTCGGCGAGTTGCACGAGTTCATCCTGCGACTTGGATTCCACATATACCTTCCGACGCAGCTTGTCCACCATTTCATTCAGTTTGATGATTACGTCGTCGTGGATGATATGCTTCTTGCGAATAGACTCGTACCGGTCAGTGCCACCCACACCTGCTACCCGCACATTGGGATCAATCGGCTCAGCACCCAGCACGATCCGATAAATGTTGTCGTCCCGGTTTTCCATGTTTGACAAGACTGTATTAAGCCTTGTTACTTCCTTCTGCAGGTTCTCGTAATAGAATTCCATCTCCTTCACTTCGTTCTTGAGCATGAGCTCTTTTGGAGATTCAAAATAGTTGCTGTAAAGAATCAGAATGCCAACCGCCATGGCCAGCGTGAGTGAAACAATTCCCAGCGTATTCAGTACGATGTCGCCTGTGGTGGTTTTGATGCGCTCGTACTTACACGTTTCGGTGTCGTAGTAGTATTTGATTTTAGCCATATCCTTCCCTTATCCTTCGGGTGCGTGCCATTGGGCCTAGTGGGCCGGGCGGAAAACCTTTACGAATGCCTCGTTGCAAACGATGTAGGGGCCTCCAATGAGGTCAATGCAGTAGGGGATAGCAGGAAAAACAGCTTCCAGGCATTGACGGATGGCCTTCGGTTTGCCTGGCAAATTTACGATTAAAGTTTGATTTCGAATACCGGCAGTCTGCCTCGACAAAATGGCGGTTGGTACGTACTGAAGACTCACACTTCGCATCAGTTCGCCGAAGCCTGGCATCATCTTCGTGCACACGGACTCTGTGGCCTCAGGTGTCACGTCACGAAGGGCCGGACCGGTGCCTCCCGAAGTGACGATCAGGCAGCAGTGCGCTACATCGGCCATCCGGATCATCTCTTTTTCTATCTGGTCCTGCTCGTCTGGGATGACGGCGTATTCTCTTTCCCATTCGCCGGCGATATATTCAGTAAGCACTGACACAATTTCCCGGCCTGGGAGATCTTCATAGATTCCCTTGCTGGCGCGATCTGAGATATTGATGATGCCAATACGGATCATACTTGCTCTGGGGCGCGTAAGTGGGACGCCCTGCCTTTGCGGAAGACTTTGCGCTCCTGCGCTTTGCCTTTGCGCAGTGCTTTCTGTTCTGCCTCTGGTAAAGCGGCAATTTCTCTGCATGATTCACTGCAGCAACCAGCATATTTTTCTGCACAGGAGGGGCACTGAATAAACAATAAATGGCATCCCTGATTCCGGCAATTCGTATGCGAGTCGCATGGCGCTCCGCACTGATGACAATGACTGATTACATCTTCGGTGATCTTTTCTGCAAGTCGCTCATCAAATACAAAGTTCTTTCCTACGAACCGGTTTTCGAGTCCCTGCGACCTGACCTGGCGCGCATACTCAATGATACCGCCTTCCAGTTGATATACTTCCTTGAAACCGCGATGCCTGAACCAGGCACTGGCTTTTTCGCAACGTATCCCTCCTGTGCAATACATCAGGACCGGCTGCTCTTCTTTGCCCTTCAGCAGATTCTCCACAATGGGCAACGACTCGCGGAAGTTGTCTACGTCCGGCCGTATGGCGCCAATGAAATGGCCAACCTCACTTTCGTAGTGGTTGCGCATGTCTACAATCACCGCGTCTCCCCGCTGGGCCAACGCATTGAAAGCTGCCGCATTAAGGTGTTTTCCGCTGTTCGTGACGTCAAATGCAGCATCGTTGAGGCCATCACTCAGAATTTTTTTTCGCACTGCCACACGCAGGCGGAAAAATGATTTTGGATTGTTCTCAATGGCAAGATTGAGGCGGAGACCTTCAAAAATGGGATATGCATACAAGTGCGCCTTGAATGCTTCCCAATTAACTGCGGGAACGCTGATTTGCGCATTGATTCCCTCTGAAGCCACAAAGGTCCTGCCCAGGACACCCAATTCTTGCCATGCCTTGTAGAGCTCGTCTCGAAAAGCCTGGACGTCTGTGAACTGGTGGTATTTGTAAAATGACAGCGTCACCCGCTCTTCTGTCGAAGCGGCGATTTTCCTGCGGAGAAGATCGTTGTTAACCCGGTTATGCAATACGGCCATGCTGCTGCTGTAAACTGCAAAAATAGGGCATTTGATGACTCTTCTGAAAATCGGGCTCTTACAGGCCGATATGCTATTTTTGTGACATGTCCCTGCAGTTTAGCCTCATCATTCCGGTCTACAACCGACCTGCCGAATTGGAGGAACTTCTCCAGAGCCTGACCAGGCAAACTGAGCGCAGTTTTGAAGTGATTGTTGTGGAGGACGGGTCACAAAATACGTCCGAAGAGGTGGTTTCACGCTATGCCGATGCCCTCACCATCCACTACCACCAGAAACCCAACTCCGGCCCCGGCCCTTCACGCAATGTTGGTTTCACTTTGGCGCGGGGCGCCTACTTCATCATTCTCGACTCGGATTGTATTGCACCACCCTCATACCTTGCTGTGATCAGAGACCATCTCGCTCAAGATCCACTTGATGCGTGGGGCGGCCCCGACAAAGGTCATAGCTCCTTTACACCACTGCAGCAGGCTATGGCTTATACGATGTCCGCTATGCTCACCACCGGCGGAATCAGAGGCAACAAGCGCGCTTCAGCAAACTTCCAGCCCCGCAGCTTCAATATGGGCGTGAGCCGGAAAGTATGGGAAGTGACAGGTGGTTTTCAGCTGGATCGTTTCGCCGAAGATATCGAATGGTCCATCCGCATCCGCAAGGGAGGCTTTCGCGTCGGGCTCATCGAATCTGCATTTGTCTACCACAAGCGGAGAACAACACTCACTGCATTCTTTCGTCAGGTTTGGAATTTTGGAAAGGGGAGGGTGCTTGTAGGCAAAGCTCATCCGCACGAAGTCAAACTCACCCATTGGTTGCCAGCGGTTTTTACGCTGGGCGTACTGACTGTGCTGCTTTTGGCTGTCGCAGGCAGCGTGCTGGGCTTCCTGGGCCTTACCGGCCTTACCGTTTATGTGCTGGCCCTGATTGCGGGGGCCTATCAGGAGACGCACAGTGTCAGGACTGCCTTGCTGGCTGTACCCTGTGCTTTTGTTCAGCTCGGCGGCTATGGCCTCGGATTCCTGTCCGCTTACTTTCGTTGATGCCTTGGGAGATTAGCCCGATTTTCGGATATTAAGCCTGCCAAAATCCCTAACCCTTGAGACGAATACACCCCCTCCTCGTCTTGTTGTGTTGTTTTACCTGCCTGCATGAGAGTGTTGCACAGGAACAATCTTCAGCAATTCCCCCACTTCCTGATGGTAACTATGTTGTGGTTGCAGCATACCGACCTGACCAGTCAGCGATCGCCAACCGATTCGCAGGTACCCTGAAAGGCCAGCGACTTTCACCTCAATTGGGACTCGATCCTGTTCGACCCTATATCTACGTTTGGCTGGAAAAACATGACGACCGAAAAAAGGCCGTACAGGTGATGGAGCAATTCCGGCGACAGGGATTTGACCGCTCGTGGGTGCGTGTGATCCAGGTGGGCAATAAGACGCAGCCGGTGGTAGAAATCACGCCTCCGCCTGTGGAGATGCCCTTGAGCCCGGCACCCAGGGTTGAAGTGCAGTCGCAGCAAACCACGGTGGCATCCACCATTGATACTTCAGCGCAAGTCATCAAGTCGACCCAGGTGACTGTGTTTGTCGACACCCGCAAACCAGACAGTGCCCGGGTCGTGAAGAAGCCTGTACCGCCGTCCACCTGGCTGGATGCCAACACACTGCTGAGTGTGTACCATGGAACTACCAACAAATTGCTTGAAGGAGAAATCCAGATCATAGATGCTGACAGGGCACGCATGATGAAAAAGGTGAAAACCAATGCACGTGTACACCTGCCGGATCCCGGCAGCAAAAGCGGAAAGCTTCTGTTGATCGCTGAAGTGTTTGGCTTCAGGAAGGTGCAGCACGAAGTTGTTGTTTCAGAGGCGCCCGGTGCAGACGTCGTGCATCTCGACGACAGTGCACACTATTTTGCCGAACTGGATTTTGATCTGGCACGGCTGCACAAGGGTGATATCGCCACCATGTACAATGTGTACTTTTTTAAAGATGCAGCGATCAT
The DNA here is from genome assembly GCA_019694905.1 of Cyclobacteriaceae bacterium. Taxonomy (GTDB): domain Bacteria; phylum Bacteroidota; class Bacteroidia; order Cytophagales; family Cyclobacteriaceae; genus ELB16-189. The sequence goes on along the minus strand of JAIBBB010000067.1, from coordinate 8,830 downwards.
GCAACCTGAATCGCGGTTTGAGCTGAATGGTCTGCTGGACATGCTGAAAGAAAAGCAGACATACACCATCAAATTGCATGGTCACACCAATGGAAATTCTACCGGACCGATCATCTCGCTGGGCGATGACAAGAACTTTTTCTCGTTAAGCGGCAACACCAGGAAGGGATTTGGCTCAGCCAAGAAGTTATCTCTGGAAAGAGCGGAAACCATCCGCGAATGGCTGATCGCCCAGGGCATTGATCCGGCACGCATACAAGTGAAAGGGTGGGGTGGTAGCAGGATGATACATGACAAGAACAGCAACCATGCACACCGCAACGTGCGTGTCGACGTTGAAGTGATCTCTGAATAACAGTTAGTCAGGCAAGACAAACTGTTCGAGTACGCTGTCTTTTCCGTGTGCCTGAAGCTCCACACGAGGTTTGCCATCTTTCCAATTGATCAAAATCAAGCCGAAATTTCTGGCCACCATGAATTTTCCGGCCCGGTATCGGTTCGGCTCAAAAAACCGATCGTTCCAGGTATGGGTGAGCCCGCTGGAAGTGAAGTCAATCAAAGGGTGGGGAAGTCCATCAACCGGCATCTGCGAAATCTCTGCAATATGACGATCGCCGGACAGTATGAATGCTCTGGCAGGTCGTGTCTTCTGCAAGAGTGCTATCATCCTGCTGCGTGCGGCCGGAAAGTTACTCCACTTTTCCCATCCGTGTTCTTCAGCAATAAACTGAATGCTGGAGCCGATGATATGCACTGAGGCATCCGAGTGCGACAGTTCTTTCTCCAGCCAGTTCCATTGCGCCTCGCCCAGTACGTCCCCATCGGGGTTTATTCCATAACGCCAGCCGTTGGTTCCTTTCACCAGCGTATCGCGGAATGTGCGTGTGTCCAGCAGTATGACTTTTACTTTCTGATTGCCCTTGCCGTAGGTATGGGCGCTGTAAACACCTTCGTGCATCCGGACAGGGTCTGTCGCGGGGATGTCCAGAAAGCGAAGCATTTCTTCCTTGCTGGCCGCTTTCTGCGAGTAGTTGCGTCCGCCATCGTTGACGCCATAGTCGTGGTCGTCCCAGGTACCAATGATCGCCGTTGTTGCCCGCAGACGTTGATAGCCGGGATGTTGTTTTTGCTGATCATACATCTGCCGCATCCGCTTCATGTCATGCGTGTCCGCGTAGATGTTGTCGCCGAGCCATATCCAAAGGTCTGGCTGTGTGGCCAACACGGCATCCCACAACTGCTCATTTTGCTGCTGGCTGCAGGAGCCGAATGCAATCCTGAGTTGACCATGGGAATATGCGGTGATCAACCACGCTGACAGAAACAAAACAACACGGATTGACAGCCTCAACATGCCACTCAGTAACGAAGGTGTTTTACAGTCAGGCCCTGGTTAATCAGTTGTTTCAGGGAATCAATACCAATCTTGAGATGCAAGTCTACATATTGGGTGGTCACAATCTTGTCGCTCTGCTCTGTCTTGACGCCTTCAGGGATCATGGGTTGATCGGATACCAGGAGCAGTGCACCGGCGGGTATTTCATTATAGAATGCAGTAGAGAAAATGGTGGCCGTTTCCATATCAATGGCCATGGCGCGGATTTTTACCAGGTACTTTTTGAATTCATCATCCCACTCCCACACACGCCGGTTGGTCGTGTATACTGTGCCGCTCCAATAGTCCTGGCTGTAATCCCTGATGGTCGTTGAGATCGCTTTCTGAAGCGCAAAGGCGGGAAGGGCCGGTACCTCCGGTGGGAAATAGTCGTTGGAAGTACCTTCACCCCTGATCGCCGCGATAGGCAGTATGAAATCCCCGATGTCATTCTTCTTCTTGAGGCCACCGCATTTGCCAAGAAACAGACACGCCTCCGGCTGGATCGCCGTGAGGCAGTCCATGATGGTGGCCGCATTGGGGCTGCCCATCCCGAAATTGATGATGGTAATTCCTTCCGCAGTAGCCGAAAGCATGGCCTTGTCTTCCCCGCAGACCGGCACCCCATGCCATTCGGCAAATTTCTTGACATAGTTGTCGAAGTTGGTCAGCAGGATGAACTTTCCGAACTGATCGAGTGCCATCCCGGTATACCGGGGCAGCCAGTTTTCAACAATGGATTGCTTCGTTTTCATTTTCAAATCGTTTACTTTTCACACACTCAACGGTCAGCTATTGAATCCGGCCCATTCACCCTTTCCCGCACTCAACCTCCCTTCCTTCGACGTTCGACTGCAGAAGGAGAATGGCAGGAACTGGATTTGGGACAATATTAGAAAGAAATTCATTGTGCTGACGCCCGAGGAGTGGGTCCGACAGCACTTTATCCACTTCATGATTGAATCACTGGGATACCCTCGTTCTCTTGTGACCATCGAGCGGGGACTTCGCTATAACAAATTACAAAAGCGGTCTGACATACTCGTGCACCAGCGGGATGGTACTCCCTGGATGCTGGTTGAATGCAAGTCCCCGTCGATCAGGCTCACCCAAAAAGCTTTCAATCAGATCGCTGTTTACAACATGACGGTCGGAGCTGCCTATCTGACTGTCACCAACGGCATGGTACATTATTGCTGTAAGGCAACGCCTCCGGGAACTGAATCACCCTTTCTGAACGATTTTCCAGCGTTTGCATAGCCAAACCACTCCTCTCCTGTAACGGAACCACGCCCGGTTGTAAAAATTACATATCTTTCTTCATCATCAACTATTCTGATCATGATTATCAAACATTGGAAACTCCTGTTGCTGCTGATTGCCGCTCTACCGGCGCCAGGTATTGCACAGGACGAACGGGAACTTCCTCCCGTGACCCGTACGTATGCCATAACCCATACGACAGTCGTGCAGGCTCCTGGCCGCAAGATCGAGGGGGCAACCGTTATCTTAAAGGATGGCATCATCACTCAGGTGGGCAAAGACATCCCTGTGCCTGCAGATGCAAAAGTCATCAAGGGTGACTCGCTTTTTGTGTATGCCGGCTTTATCGATGGCCTTTCACACACTGGTGTCATCAAGCCAAAAGAAGAAAACAACCGTGAACGCCCCAAAGACCCGGGCAACCCCGGATATGAAAAGGCAGGCATCACACCTCAGCAGGATGTGCGGAACCTGCTGAATCCTGCTGACAAGTCGATTGAGGAGTGGCGTGCTCTTGGATTCACTGTGGCACAGGTGGTGCCGCACGGCGTATTTCTGCCTGGGAATGCGTCCATTATTCAACTGGGTGGCGGCGCTCCTGACCAGTCGGTACTGGTCAGTAATTCGGCCCTGTATTCTGAGCTGGTGCCGACATCCAATGTCTATCCTTCAACCCTGATTGGTGTGCTTTCCAAATGGCGTGAACTCTACAAGCAGGCAACACTTTCTCACAACTATGAACAAGTGTACGCGTCCAACCGCAGCGGACTGGAGCGTCCTGTGACGGATCGCGTGCTCCAGGCCTTTTATCCGGTCATCGACAAGAAGCAACCCGTGCTCTTCAGGGCCGATCAGCCGCTTGATATTTATCGGGTATTTAACCTGCAGTCTGAACTGCAGTTCCCTGTAATAGCCGGCGACCTGAAAGACGGAAGCCTGGCCCTCCAGCGGATCAAAGCCTCCGGTATCAAAATATTCCTTTCACTGGATCTTCCTGAAGCGCCCAAGGATGAAGGCAAGAAGGATGACAAAAACACCCCAGATGCCGAGAAGCAACAACTGGAGAAGCGAAAGAAGGAAGCACTTGACCGTCGGGTGGGACAAGCCGCCGCATTTGTGAATGCCGGAATTTCTTTTGGATTCTCCGGTCTTTCCGCCAAACCAAAGGATGTGATGGCTAATCTCAGAAGAATGATTGCCGCTGGATTGTCGACAGACCAGGCGCTGGCCGCTCTCACGACGGTGCCGGCTCAGCTACTAGGGCTATCGGATCGCATGGGCACTGTAGAACCCGGGAAAATGGCCAACCTGGTAGTGACTGCAAAACCCTTGTTTGATGAAAAGTCAAAAGTACGCTATGTGTGGGTCGATGGGACCATGTTTCAGTACCAGGCCACCGAGGTGAAGAAGAAAGACGACGGAACCAAAGCGGATATACAAGGCGTGTGGTCCTTCTCGATTGATACGCCTCAGGGCAAAACTGAAAACAAGGTTACATTCAAAAAAGATGGAGACTCCTACACTGGCAATGTAGTGGGCGGCATGATCACAGAGCCTGTTGATCTGACCGATATTGACCTGGATGGCAATGCGCTGAAATTCAATTTCAAGATCACCATCGACGGCAACACAGTCAATGTGAGCATTGATGGCAAGGTGGATGGCACGTCCTTCAACGGCACCACTTCTGCAGGTAGTTTTGGAAGTTTTGCGACCACCGCTTCGAAAGATCCTAAATTCTGAAACCCATGAGAAACAGACTATATATTCTTCTGACCCTGGCCTTCGGCATTGCCGCAGTACAGACGACTGCACAGTCCAATCGCGGCAGCGTGGTCATACGCAACGGTACGGTACTAACGGTTACCAAAGGCACACAGGACAAGACGGATGTCCTCATTGTGGATGGAAAAATCACCCAGATCGGCAAAGGACTTAGTGCTCCGGCGGGAGCCAGAGTCATCGATGCTTCGGGCTTGTTCGTCATGCCGGGCATTATAGATCCACACTCCCACATCGCACTGGAAGACATCAACGAGGCCACTGCTCCGGTTACCGCCGAAGTGTTTACCGGAGATGCCATTGACCCGATGCAGGTGATGATTTACCGGGCGCTGGCCGGCGGGGTGACCACGATTCACGCCATGCACGGCTCTGCCAATGCAATAGGCGGACAGTGTGAAACCTTGAAATTGCGTTACGGCACCACCGACCCGGAAGCGCTGCGGATGGAGGGCGCCCCCCGAACCATCAAATTCGCACTGGGCGAAAACCCTACACGCGTCCATGGAGGCGGCTATGGGATTGTACCCCGTACACGCATGGGAGTTGAGTTTGTGATCCGGAAAGCATTCTCTGATGCGCGCGATTACATGGCAAAGTGGGATAAGTACAACCAGGATAAACTGGCCAAAGGCTTCCGCGGTGCTCCTCCCTTGTACAACAGGAGACTGGAAACACTGGCAGATATTCTGCGGGGTCAGATAATTATTCACTGTCACAGTTACCGCGCAGATGAAATCAACATGATGCTCAAAGTGTGTAAAGACTTCGGTATCAAAAGGATTGTTTTTCAACACGCAAATGAAGCATTCAAAATTGCCCCGGAGTTAGCGGCGCAGGGCGCGATGGCATCCGTGTTCTCCGACTGGTGGGCCTATAAATTTGAAGTGTATTATGCCTCTGCCTACAACGCTGCTATACTCGTGCGAAATGGTGTGGTGACCTCAGTCAATTCTGACGATGCAGAGCTGATGCGCCACCTGTATCATGAAGCCGGCAAGACGCAAAAATACGGCGGCCTTACAGATGACGAAGCGATGGCGCTCATGACAATTAATCCGGCCCGGCAGCTGGGAATCGATAGCCGTGTCGGATCCATTGAAGTCGGCAAAGAAGGTGATGTTGTCATCTTCAAGAGCCACCCGCTCTCGATTTATGCCCTGCCCCTCTACACGATCGTGGATGGAGTCGTGCGTTTTGACAAAGACAAGGACCCCGATGACATGAGGCTGTTTGTAGATCCCACGCAGTCAACAGAGACGACGGTTGACCACCGGTACGATGCGGGAGTGGATCGCTGCATGGAGGGCACTGACTTCCTGTTTGGAGATCTGTCGACGGAGGAGAACTAATTACCACGAATGAAACGAATGGTTATGAAGAAGAGCTTTCAACTTTTGACGGGACTTACAGTGGCCCTTGTTTGCGTATGGACAATTACGCTGGCCCAAAGCCCCAAAGCCCGAACAGGCACTTTCGCATTTACACATGCGACCATTGTGACTGTAACACAAGGAACGATTTCGAATGGAACCGTTGTGGTTGCTGGTGGAAAAATCGTGGCAGCAGGCACCAACGTCAGCATACCGGCTGGTGCGGAAGTGATTGATTGCACAGGGCTATCGATATATCCCGGAATGATCGATGCGGGCACCCGCATTGGCCTTACGGAAGTCGGCTCAGATCCGCGCACCGTTGACTTCAATGAAATCGGTGACGTGGTTCCTCAAATGCGCGCGCTGTCCGCTGTGAATCCCAACGCCACCGCCATCCCGGTCAACCGGATTGCTGGCATTACTTCGGCACTTGCAGCTCCGGACGGGGGACTCTTTCCCGGCACGGCAGCATTGGTCAATCTGCATGGCTATACCAGCGACCAGATGTATGCGGGATTTGAAGGTGTGGTTCTCAATTTTCCCGCCTCCGGCAAACGCGGGTTTTGGGATCGCAGAACCGATGAGGAGGTAAAGAAGGCGGCTGAGAAAAGCCTCAAGCAACTGAACGACGTGTGGACAAAAGCGCTTGAGTACCACAAACTGGATTCAGCAACACATGGCAAGGCTGGCTATTACCCCGAACTCCAGGCCCTGCTTCCCGTGGTGCGCGGACAGGTTGCGTTGCTTGTGGAGTGTAATGCGGAAGCGGACATCAAGGCAGCACTGAAATGGATCGCAGACAAGCATATTGCTAAAGTCGTGCTCACTGGTGTTGCAGAAGGTTGGCGAGTGGCCGGCGAAATTGCGAAAGCAAAAATTCCGGTCATCACGGGCCCTGTACTTGCGATTCCCTCCAGAGAATATGACCGCTATGACAAGGCTTATGCCAATGCGGGTCTGATGCAGAAGGCGGGCGTGGTGGTTGCCCTGCGCACAAGAGACAGCAATACCAACTACCGCAACTTACCCTACCATGCGGGTTTTGCTGCGACGTATGGCATGGGGCGTGATGAAGCGCTGCGCGCGATCACCATCGTTCCGGCACAGATCTTTGGCGTTGCCGACCGACTTGGGTCGGTCGAAGCAGGCAAGGAGGCCAACATCTTTATTACCGATGGCGACCCGTTTGAAACCAAAACCCAGGTGCGCTATGTGCTTATCTCCGGATGGATGATTCCATTGGTCAGCAGACAAACACTGATGTATGATGAATTCCTGAAGCGCGAACCAGGCCTTCAGAAATAGGAGCCGCAGCCAGCAATTCAGGTGTAAGAAAGCCTCTTGATCAGTCAGGAGGCTTTTTTGCGTTGTCTCAGCGCCTCAAAGATGACAATGGCAGCAGCATTGGAGACATTCATCGAATCGATCCTGCCGCGCATGGGTATGATGATGTTCTGCGAACTTCGTTGAACCCACTCATCCGACAGGCCAGTTGCTTCGGTGCCCATGATGAACGCAGATGGTTGACTGTAGTTGACCTCATCGTACGGTTTGCTCGCCTTGAGGTAGGTACAATAGATTGCAATGCCATGTTGCTCCAGCCAGGCGATGGTATCAGCTGAGGAGGCAGCCGCCAGCGGCACCGTGAAAAGGCAGCCTATGCTTGAGCGAACGACGTTGGGATTGTAGAAGTCCGTATGAGGATCGCAAATGATCACTGCGTCTACCCCGGCAGCGTCGGCGGTGCGCAGGATAGCACCGAGATTACCAGGTTTTTCCACCGCCTCCAACACGAGGATGAGCGGATTGGGGCCGGGAACAAGGTCCTCCAGCCGATGCACCTTCTGTTTCGCAACGGCAACCACACCGCCGGAATTTTCGCGAATGGCAATCTTCTCGAACACTTCGCGAGACACAGGAATCATCAGTCGTTCATCGCCCAGTGGCCTTAGGCGATCCGGCGTAATCAATTCGGGGCAAAAGAACAGGTTCCCGAATTCGTAACCAGCCGCAGCAGCCATGCCTATTTCACGCAGGCCTTCGATCAGAAAGAGTTGTTGCTTCCGTCGTTCACGTGGCTTCTCAAGCGCCAGCAGGCTCTTGACCTTGGGATTTTGCAGGCTCGTGATCGTAAAGTGATCCATGGCGACAAAGTTGCTCTATTGTCGTGCAAACTGCAACCCATCACACGGTGCAACCTCAGAGTATGCGCGAGTCCATTATCTTTGCCCTCATGACAATGCTGCGCCCTGATGCCTGGTCTGACTACCGGCTGATTGACTCTGGTGATTTCGAAAAGCTCGAGCAGTTTGGCCCCTATGTCCTGTGCCGGCCTGAACCGCAGGCACTGTGGCCAAAATCGCTCGCGCAGCAGGAGTGGGACCACTTGGCGCATGCCCGATTTGATCGTGAACAAAAGGACAAGTTCAGGTTCAGCGATGATGTAAACGGCGGATGGATCAAGCGACGCAAAATGCCAGATAGCTGGCACATCCATTACAGACACGGCCAGATCCAACTCACACTCAGACTGGCCCTCACTTCTTTTGGTCATGTGGGGCTTTTTCCGGAACAAGCCTGTAACTGGAATTTTATTGACGAGCAGGTGCGCTCCTGGAGGCCCGGCGGAAAGGTGCTCAATCTCTTCGCCTACACTGGCGCGGCATCCATGGTTGCCCGCGCTGCGGGAGCAGAGGTGACGCACGTGGATGCCTCCCGGCCCGGCCTCAATTGGGCGAACCAGAATATGCAACTGAACAACCTGACGGATATCCGATGGGTGTATGAAGACGCATTGAAATTCGTGAAGCGGGAGGTGAAGCGAGGCAATCAGTACCAGGGTATCATCATGGATCCACCTCCTTATGGCCGTGGACCCCAGGGCGAAAAATGGACATTGCAGGAGAAACTCAATGAACTCGTGGAGGCTGCCGGAGTGCTGCTCTCTCCGGATCCTGGCTTCTTTATTCTGAACATGTATGCCGCAGGGCTCTCCTCAGTAGTGGGGGGCAACGTGGTGCAGCAACATTTAAAC